>MNUP01000008.1 GCA_001871075.1 Candidatus Desantisbacteria bacterium CG1_02_49_89 | reverse complement strand
GCGGAAATAATCAAAAGCGGACATAGGGAACAATTAAAAGTGAATATATCTGGGGGAAAATTATTTAGGCTGGCTGGTTTAAAAATCAGGTAATAATCACCCTCTCCTTTATCCTCTCCCCTCGAGGGAGAGGGGTAGGGTGAGGGGGGTGGGTACTCTCGAAGGCAGAATCTGGAAGGTAGGTCGATTTCCGGAGCAAGAAGTAACCGTGTGTCTTATCCCCAACAAAAAGATTATTGTGTTAAAAGATGAGCAGAAAATCGGGGAATATCATTTATGAGAAAGTATACTTTTAAGGTTCCCAAAAGTATACTTTTGAATGTTGCGGAACATACTTTATTAAATTGCTTGACTTTTTATCTTTAAGTAGTATAATAAAAGTTGGGCGCAGATTCAGACGGATCAAAAGAACGGATGTAGACGGATAAATATGACGGACTCCTTCCCGGAAACCTTAAAAAATGAACAGTAAAAACAAAGCAGGGATCATTGTATTAATATGCGGGATAATGACTGCAAAATGCGCGGGCGCGGCGATCGAAATATGGGCGCCCAGGCAGGCAAATCCCGCTTTCGCTGAGCCGGGCAAAGATATTATCGCTGAGATAAGGGGAGACGCGGGCCTGTCCGCTTCTTTGTGGAGCGCTTCCCTGGAGAATGACCTTAGGACATGGAACTGCAGCGTGACATATGTTGCCTATGGCATAATAAACCGCGGCACGGAGAACGGATGGAACCTGACGGTCAGAGTTCCGGCTGACGCGCCGCCTGAGCTGTTCAAGTTGAATATTTCCCACACTGCCGGCGGAAGCGCGAGCTGGATAAATTCAGTCAGCGTTGTCCGGGACTTTGAAACGAGCTTCTACATAATACAGCTTACTGATGAGCAGATAGACAAGGACGCGGCCGTTGAGGCGAACGGACACAGGAGCGCGGGCCTTATAGGGTGGGCTGCGCCTGTTGTCAATCTTATAAATCCGAGGCTTGTGCTGAATACGGGAGACGAGGTGGACGACGCCTGGACGAACACGGACAATAAATTTACGTGGTACACAACCGCGAAAACAGTATACAGGGTTCCCTGCGTTACGGTAAAGGGCAATAACGATGACGGGGTCAACGCGAAATGGGAATCGTGTTTCGGCCAGCGAAGTTTTTCCTTCATAATGGGCTCGTTCTACGTGCTGGCGCATGATTTTACCGACGGAACCCTGAAGACATGGGCCGCGTCCGATTACAATACGAACTGGAACGATCCTTCCATAAAATACAGGCTGATAGCCCAGCATGCCTGGACTGATGCCAATCCTTCGGCGTTTATTCCGGATACAGACAAGCCCTGCGATCTGATGCTTATGGGACATACCCATGCCAACGGTATAAAGCAGTCAAACCCTTATTACGCGGTCTACACGCAGAGCGCCGAGAATTACGCGAACGGCGGTTTTTTTGAGTTCGTGAAATCCGGTTCCGGATGGTCATGCTCCTCGCCGCTTTCAGGCCATGCCGGAGGTTCTGATAACATCCAGCTTGTGGGTGACTGGGGGGCTGCGAGGGTTTCCGCGGCGCACGCTCTGCCTGACGACGGCACGCAGACAGCGAATACCATAACGGTCTTGAATAAGATCCAGAGGAATTTCTATGACGGGCGCGTCAGGTTCCTTCTGGCTTCGGGCAGATACGCGGTGAACGGCGGTGAAAAAATAGCGGAATACGGATACGCGGGCGGGACAAAAACAGCCGTGCTGGCAAGGGTCAATATACCGCAGGCCGGAGCATCGGACGCCACTGTTACGTTAGCGGTAATAAAGACAGGACCGGCGCAGATAAGAATAACATCCCTGCCTTTTTCCATCAGCTGTGTTGAGACTTCGCCCGCGATCACAGTGGAAGCGCAGGACGGGGCAGGCAGCATTGATGGTACCTTCGGCGGGACGGTATCCCTGGTTACCGCGTCACCCGCAGGCAGTTTCTCGGTAAGCAGCACTGAATGGAATAATATAGACGCGGCAAGCCTGGTTTCAGGAACAGCTGTTTTTTACTACAGGGACAGGATAGGAGGCTTTCCGGTCATCACGGTTTCGCGGCCTGACCTTGAACTCTGCGATACCCAGGCCTGGGCGGTTGTTCAGCCGGTTATTTCAATTGTAAAAAGCCACAGGAATTCAGGTTCTGACACGCCGGGCACAGCGGCAATACCGGTCTCGGCAGGCGATGCGCTTGAATATACCATAACCGTGAAGAACAACGGGACAGAGACAGCAACGGAGATCGTTATCCTTGACGCGAAAGCATTCGATACCTGTTCAAACAACCCGGTTTCCTTCATCGGGATGGACACGTTCCCGCCGGCGGATTCCTGGGCGTATACTTCTGACCCCGGGCTTGGCGCGTGGCATTCCTGGGGAAGCGTTCCGTATTTCGGGCAGGAAGACGTGAAAGGCCTGCGGTGGAAGATAGCGATGCTGGGAGCGGAAGAGGAAAGGGAGATAAGGTTCAGCGTGCGCGTTAGATAAACTTCACAAAAATATCCGTAACCACGAATTAACACGAATTTCCACGGATTTTCACTCTGTAAACTATATAAACTTTGCAAACTGCACTTAAAAAATCCAAGGGGAAAAAGATGGAAAAAGTAAATGAAAATGAAAAAGAATACAGGAAAGGCAACAAGTCGGGGCCGAAATACCTGATGCGGGGACCGAAACTTGAATGGGGCATAATACGGCTTGAACCCGGCGAGGCGATGGGGGCGCACGGCCATAACGAGGTCGAGGAGGTGTTTTATTTCTTCGAGGGCGAACCGAAGATCCTGGTGAACGATAAGGAACACCGGGTAAAGCAGGGGGACGTGTTCCGCCTGGAAGCGAAGGAAAAACACGATATCGTTAACGACACAAGCGCCCCGGTAAGGTATATTTTTATCAAATGCCCGTTCCTTCCCGAAGACAAGATAACCTACTGAAATTATGAATTATGAATTATAAATTATGAATCAACAACAAGGATTTCTATTTAAAGTTTTAAATTTAACGTCTGGTGTCCGGAATTTGTTTTTAACTTGACTCTTGACACTTGTCGCCACTTCGGCGACCCGCCGATGAGGCGACCAGTGTCCTTGATTTAAGGCGTGTCAACGCATCAGCGTGTCAGCGTGTCAGAGCAACAACAAGGAATTAATTAAATGAAATTCCTTCAATCTACAATCTGCAATCTTTAATTTTTAAACTGGACACTGGCCACTGATAAGGAAAGGGGGTTTTATGCGCAGAATTTCTTTATTACTGATTCTTGTTTTAACCTTTAACCTTCAACCTTTAACCTTCAACCGTATTTCTGCGGCTGAAGTGACGAAAGAGGGCGGGGTAGACGTGCTTTACAACTGGGATTTCTCCAAAGGCGGGGAAGACTGGGTGAGTTGCCCGGTGAGCAATATAGGGAAGGCGGAAATAGCCGCCGGCGCCCTTGTTCTTGAATGCAACGGCTACGACCCCTATATTTTTTCACCCGCGGTCGACATAGACGCTTCGAGATTTACGGATATTATAATAAAAATGAAAATGAGCACCGGGGCGGGCGACGCGATATTCTTCATCACCGAGGACGACCAGAAGTGGGATGAGAACAAGAAGGCCCAGGCGGGTTTTTCGGGTGACGGCGCATGGCACGAGTACAAGATAGACATGTCGGGCAGCAAGTACTGGAAGGGAAAGGTGACCGGTTTCAGGATAGACCCGCCCAACGACGGCAAGCCGAAATGCGAGATAGCGTGCATAAAGATCGCTTCAAAGGAAAAAAAGTTTTTGTGCGCGGCGCCGGTATATACGTTATAAACTCCACATTCCTCAACCCGTATTACCTGGCGGACTTTTCCTCTTACCGCTGCGATGACCACTATCTTGACTATGTTGCCGGGGCGCCGCTGAGGACCGGTATCAGTGTCGGGAAAGGCTCAAAGAACGGCGAGGTGCGCAATGCTATGTTCAATGGGCATTACTGGTGCCGCGCGCCGTACCAGGATAAGAATTTTACAGAGGGAAAAGGCGGTTCAGGCCTGGCTTCCCTGCTGAAATACCAGAATGAAAATCTTGAAGCGTTTGTTTTCGGCTATTGCGAAAACGAGCTCCAGTTCGAGAATTTCAATTTTAACTCGCGCATAGGGCTTCACTTCATAACCGAAGGCGGCAACGGCGCAAGCGGATTCGTACTCGGCCACGGCTCAGACTACACGAAAATGGGCGTTGTGTTCGATGGCGTTGGAAAGAACGGCCTTGTGCTTGTGAATACCGAGTGCGACGTCGACGAGCCCGGGCAGAGCGCGGATGAACCGGGATGTTTTATGGCCGGCAAAGGATTCAAGTCAGCCGTTACCTTATATAACACGATGTTCTGGTGGGGAAAGCCGAGGTTCTCGGTGAAGGCGCAGTCCGGGACGCTGCGCTTTGAGCTCGCGCATTTCAACCAGTATGGCCAGATCCGCGCTGAAGGCGGACGTATCGAGCTGGTGAACGTGTACCTTAACAAGAGCCATTACGGCGACACGGAATTTGTTATCGAGAACGGCGGAAGCATTCAGACCACCGGATGCCAGTTGTTCGGAACACGCGTTTCCGGCGGGAAGGTGGATTCCCGTTTCGACGCGCATTACGGTTTTCCCCTGCCTGAAGGCCTGAAAGAAATTTCCGTGACACTGGACAGGATACAGAAAAAGGCCGGAATCTACCTGGGCGAATCAGCGGATTTTTCTAAGAATGTGCCGGTAGTGAAAGACGGCCGGGCGGCATGGGTGGGCGTAAAGGAGCCAGATATAAAACGAAAAGGATACTATATGTATTTTTATATTGATTACCCCGAATTCAAGGACGGCAAGGCGCCCAGCGTGGCTATCAGCGTTGATTATTTTGATGAAGGCGCGGGTTATGCCGAGATCGTCTATGATTCAAGCGACGAACTGGTCAAGGGACCGAACGGACCCGGTTCCTGGAAACTGGCTAAGGTATTCAAGCTTACCGATTCAAAAACGTGGAAGACCGTCGAATGCACGGTAAAGGACGCGCTTTTCAGCGGGCGGTGCAACGGCGCCGACCTCCGCCTGAATATTGTTCCTGAAGAATGCCCCGCCGTTGCCTCAATGAAAATATCAAAGGTCGAATAACCGAGTAGGGGTAGATGTTACGGGGGAAAGAGTATAATAATAATGAAAGTTTAGCCGGTTATTTAAAAAATAATTGAATTTTTATATTTTTCTTGACATTATATCAATTTTGATATATAATATATTACGGAGCATGAATGTGGAAAATAAGATACTACAGGTCTGCTGACGGCGGCTGCCCGGTTGAAGAATATCTGGATAGTCTGCCGGTAAAGGCGCAGGTTAAAATCAGTAATCTGTTAAAACTTCTGCGGGAAATGGGCTACGAGCTTAAAAGACCCTATGTGGATTATCTGGACCAGGGCATAAGAGAATTGAGAGCGATATCCAGCGGCAATCAGCACAGGGTTTTACACTTCTTTTTTATGAAAAATCACATAATATGCACTCATGGCTTTACCAAAAAGACAGACAGGGTGCCGCAAGAAGAAATAGAAAGGGCGCTGAGAATTAAAAAGGATTTTGAAACAAGGTTCGCCCGGGGAGAGTATAAGCTATGATGAAAAAAATAAAGCTGATGAGTTTTGAGGAATGGGAGAAAAAGAAACTTAAGAACCCTGAATTCAGAAAATACGCCCGGCAGGCGGACGACGATCCCTTTGTCGCGACAGCGCTCCAGCTTATCAGGGCAAGAAAGAAAAAAAATCTCACGCAATCCCAGCTTGCGAAGCTGGCAAAAACCTCTCAGGAAGCAATTTCCAGAATGGAGTCCCTGGACTACCGCGGATACTCGCTGTCAGTGCTTGAAAAAGTGGCAGACGCTCTCGGCAAGAAGGTTCTTATAACCTTGACTTAACATCGGTGAAGATTTAAAACAAGGTATTGAAAAAAGGAATTACTATGAAGAAAAAAATTGATCTGAATATGCCTATCGGGGAACTTGTCAAGATAAAGGATTTTCTTCCACCTCCCGAAGAGCTCATGGCGAGGGGAGAGAAAGTAAAGGTCACGCTTTATCTGAAAAAGGCGAACATAGACACCCTGAAAAACATAGCGAAACAATCCCACGCGAAATACCAGAAAATAATCCGCGAACTGGTTGACAGCTATGTCGATCATTACGCACGACCTATAAGCTAAGAAAATAGAGAATGGAACAATAAACTCAAAATCCGAAAATGGAGCAATTGAATAATAGATTATAAAATGAGAATAGAGCAATAGAAAATAGATCTAAAAGCTGAAAATAGAGAATAGAGCAATAGATTATTAGCCGGAGTGGCGGAATGGTATACGCGGTGGACTCAAAATCCACTGTCCGAAAGGTCTTGAGAGTTCAAATCTCTCCTCCGGCAATTTTTCGCGCAGCGAAAAATTAGAGCTCCGATGTAACATCGGAGCGGTCTATTGCTCCATTTTCCATTCTCGGCTTTTGGCAAGGTCTCACAAAGGAACAAATCCATGGCTGACGAAGCACTACTACGCTAAAGCTACGAAGTGTAAACCTTAGCGTAGTCAGCTCTCCTCCGGCATTTTTTTCGCTGCGCGAAAAATTAGAGCTCCGATGTTACATCGGAGCGGTCTATTGCTCCATTTTCCATTCTCTGTAGAGATTTAAGTCGAGTTATGCAATTTAGCCCAAATACCCCATTTTAGTGCCATTTTTGCCTACTTTTGGCTAATCCTCAATAAAGCAAAATTGTCGAGTGTTAAAGATAGCAGACTAGTGCATTGTAACATTAATTTTTAACCCGCTTGTCATTGTCCATTGGACCCGAAGGGCGCGGCAATCTGTATACGAGATTGCTTCGTCACTGCCGTTCTCCGAAGGAGTCCGTATGACTCTTCGGTCCGATGACTCCGAAAGGACGGAGTATACGGACTCTTCGGAGAGTCCATCGGACCTCGCAAAGACAAATTAGTCAATGATTTGTGTTACAGAGTACTAGAGACAATCAAGAATAAATTACTAACGGAATGCCCTGACAGAGAAAAACTTTGGGGAATCCTGAAAAATAATTTGATTTTGAAAAATGCTCGTGTAGTATTTGGAATTATCCGCAAGTATCCTTTGCTCCCTTAATAATTCTAAATTTCTCGTCAAATTCGTCATTTAACGTATCCTGTTGAACATAATACAGCAACACTTTATAGAAGAGGTTTCAAATGGATATTCTCGGTCTGTCTATCTCCGGTCTGCTTGCCTCCGCGCTTTTAGAGGAATTGGAGAAAAAGAACCAGGAAAAGGAACCTGAGCCTGAAGCTCAGCCTGATGAAGAGAAGAAAGAAGTGGTGTGGACTGAAAAGACTATGACAATCGAAGGGGTAGGGAGAGTGAAATTTTACAGGCCTACAGAGAAGATCGAAAAGGAAGCCGATGACTTCTATCGCTCCAGCTTTGACAGATTCGTTAAGAGCGGCATGAAGACAAAGAGTGCCATAGAGCAGGAGCTTAAGGCCAGCGGAGTGATAAACGACCAGACAGAAAAGGAGAAAAAGGAGCTGAGGCAAGCCATAGCCAATGCCCTGGCACACCTATCAGGTCCAGGCGCCTCTGAGGAAAGAAAAAGGCTTGCGGATGAAATAAGGGAGATGAGAAAGAAGTTGTTTGGCCATATCGACCAGTCGGCCTGGCATTATCAGGATTCCGCTGAATCCGCAGCTGAAAAGGAAAAGTGGTTTTTCATTATCCAGAAATGCACCTTTAGTGATAAAACGCAGCAGCTCCTCTGGGATACGCTGGAAAAGCTTAAGAAAGACGCAGCAGAAAAGGAAGAAAAAGTATTCAGGGTCGTAATGGAATATATGTGTTTCGTCCATAAAACAGATGAATTCATGCCGGACATTAGAAACCTGGTAAAATATAGACAAAAGAAATAACCGCGATGAAAACCAACATTACCTTTCAGAAGAAGTGCTGCTGGGCAAAGAAAGCGCTTAAGGCAGTTTCCGACGATGACTTCTATGATTTAGCCAGGGAGAGCAAGCTCAGCGTAAATCAGCTCGCCTATTACCTGAACGCTTATGAGGCGGCAGGCGAATCCGGCATCAAGGCGCTTACGTATAACAAGAAACTGCCTGACGATATACGTCTGGAGGCATTAGGCAGGATATCCACATACCTGCGCGACAAATGTGACAGTATTCCGGAGATGCATAAACACAAGATCGGCTTTGCCGCCGATGTTCGGGGCAACAGGATTACCGTCTATGAAAGAAGGCCTGTTTTCTCAGACCCGTCCCGCTGGTGTCGTTCATCCGTGTTCCATATCCGCTATACCGGCTATGACAAGAGATGGCACCTGTACTGGAGAAGGGCATCAGGCAAGTGGTGGCCGTTCCCAAGGCATCCTGTCCGCACGATAGACGACTGCATCAGGCAGGTGGAGCTGAACAAGGAATGCTTCTGAGGATAAAACCCTTTTATTTTGATTTTATCGTAGAAATGTGGTATAATACATCTTGATTGTTTAGACCTGAATAAGTAGAACTGTGGACAGGAGGATTGGGGAGTAGCAAATGGATAAAAAATTGATTTCAGAAAATGGTGAGTATCTTAAGTTTCTCAATGACTTAAAAACGAGAATTAAGCAGGCGCGGATATCTGCCTACCGTTCGGTTAACAAAGAACTCATAGATCTTTACTGGAAGATAGGAAAGTCCATAGTTGAGAAGCAAAAAAAATTGGGCTGGGGACAAAAGATAATACAGCGGCTTGCCGACGATCTGCAGAAAGAGATCCCCAGGACCATAGGCTTTTCCTATGCCAATTTAGACAGAATGAGAAAATTCTATATTACCTACGTAGACAGCCCAAAACTCGCACAGGTTGTGCGAGAAATTCCCTGGGGACAGAATGTTGTTATAATAGAAAAATGCAGTGATACGTATCGCCGGGAATATTACCTTAGAATGACAATTAAATACGGATGGAGCCGTAATATTCTGATTCACCAGATAGAATCCCGTTCTTTCGACAGATACATGAGCGAGAAAAAGACCCATAATTTTGCAAGAGCTCTCCCTGCCAAAATAGCGCATAAGGCGGATTTGGTTATTGGATTTAGCGCCATTTTTGCCTACTTTTGGCACTAAATGTGGCTTGGAAATCAGTAAGATAATTCATGAAGAAATTCAACAAACAGGATCAGAGAGCGCTTGCGACCTGGGCCGCGGAAAGCGCAGAACGGGTGCTTCCATTTTTTGAGAAGGCGTACCCGGAGGACGACCGGCCCTGCAAAGCCATAGAAGCATGCAGGGCATGGGCCCGCACAGGCGTGTTCAGGATGGTTGATATACGCAAAGTTTCGCTCGCTGCTCACGCGGCAGCCCGCGAAGTGAAAGAAAATGACGCGGCTTGTTTTGCCGCGCGCGCTGCAGGCCAGGCAGCGGCAACCGCGCATGTTGCCCAACACGCCTTCGGCGCCGCCTGCTATGTTCTTAAAGCCGCTGCGGCAGCTGATCCTGCCAATGCCAGGGTTAAAATTGCCAGGGAACTTAACCGGCTGTCACGGCGTCTTCCAAAAGATCTGAGGCAGGAATGGCAGGATTGGCAATCACGGCGTCTTCCAAAACACCTTAGGTCTGCAATACGCCTGCCCTAGAAACCTATTTTGAAAAATCGCACAAATCACGCGGTTTTTATTTTTCTCTTGACAAGCATGTAAAACTATGTTATAATATGTTTAACATAGCGATAGACGGAGGTCAGGCATGGAAACTAAAATTAAAAATAAGGAAAGAACGATCGGGGTAAGAGTCCCTGCCGTGCTTTATGATTATCTTAACAATCTTGCCCGCAGGCAATACAAAAGCGTTTCCGAAGTAATAAGGCAGACCGTTGTTGAGAAAATAGAAGACGAATTCACCATTAAAGAGTGGGCAATGATAGAACAGGCGCTGGCAGAGTCCTATAAAGAAAAAGGGACCAGCTGGAGAAAAGCGTAATATGGCAAAGTTTGAGGTCCGGCTGCACAAAAGGGCGCTCAAGTATTATAGAAAATCCGTAGAAAAAACGAGGAAGGCGCTGACAGAAGACTTTACGCTTTTAGAAGACAATCCATTCTATTACCCGGGGAAGATAAAACAATTAAAGGGACACGCCGGTTTATACAGGATTGAGAATGCCTGTCTAAGATCTGTTTATTGGATAGACCCAAAAGAAAAAATAGTCCATGTGATACTGATCCTTCCGCGCGGAGATGTGTACAAAAAATTAGATTAAGCGGGGTGGGTCAATTTTCGATCGGGGATGGATATGCATAAATTAGGATGCAGAAGGGACAAGAAAGACAACAGGGATTACTTAATGAGGGCTTACCTTCCCGCGGTGAAACTGCCGATGCGGGTGGATTATACCGGAAAAATGACCGCGATCCGGGACCAGGGCGATGAAGGCACCTGCGTGGGATTCGCTTCCGTTGCTGGAATGAAGGAATACCAGGAACGGGTTGACTACGCGAAGATAATTGATCTGTCACCCAGGTTTGTTTACAGCGAATGCAAGAAAATAGACGGGGCGCCGGATTCAGAAGGCACGTCCATAAGGGTGGCAATGAAGGTCCTGAAGAAAAAGGGCGTGTGCAGGGAAAAGTTCTGGCCTTACATGCCGCTTCAGAAAAACAGGGCTAAAAAAGGCGCGAAAGAAGACGCTGCAAAGTTCAGGCAGCTTACCTATGCCAGGATACTGGACCTGGACGAACTGCGGATGTCGCTTTCAGCCAAAGGTCCCTGTGTGATAGGGGTAATGGTTTTCAGCGGAATGATGAACACGCTCAGCGGTGTTGTGCCTATGCCTGCAACGGGAGAACGGCCGTTAGGCGGTCACGCTATCTGCCCGGTGGGTTATGATGACAGGAAAGAACTGGTTAAATTCAAGAACAGCTGGTCTGCGGATTGGGGCGATGGGGGATACGGTTTCCTTCCGTATAAATACATTAATGATTATATGATGGACGCGTGGTCCAGCGTGGACATAGACGACCCGAACCCGCTGACAATAGCGGCGGTTGCCCGGTATCTGGATTGAAAAATATTGAAAACATTAAAAACATTAGAGACATTGAAACCATTGAAAGCATTTTTAAATGATTATAATGTATAGATAATGTGTTTAATGAAGTTAATGAATTTAATGTTTTTGATGTACTTAATGTCTCAAATGTCCTAAATACTTTTTAACTAAATACTTTTTAACTGTGCGGAAATAATCAAAAGTATACCTGGGGAACAATCAGAAGTATACCTATCTGGGGGAAATTGATTTAGGCTGGCTGGTTTAAAAATCAGGTAATAATCACCCTCTCCTTTATCCTCTCCCCTCGAGGGAGAGGGGTAGGGTGAGGGGGGTGGGTACTCTCGAAGGCAGAATCTGGAAGGTAGGTCGATTTCCGGAGCAAGAAGTAACCGTGTGTCTTATCCCCAACAAAAAGATTATTGTGTTAAAAGATGAGCAGAAAATC
>MNUP01000006.1 GCA_001871075.1 Candidatus Desantisbacteria bacterium CG1_02_49_89 | reverse complement strand
GAGGAAGCAAGGCTTAACGAGGAAAAGAAAGAGTTTGCACACGCAGGGGATGAATGGAAAAAGGAAAGCGACAGCATCCCTGAGACCTCGTCAGGCCTGGACTCTGAGCTTAAAGAGGTAAAGGCGCAGATAGAAAGGCTGCTGAAAGAGGCGGACTCAGGCAAGCAGGAGATCCAGAAATACGAGGAGGCGTACACCGGAACAAGGGACGCACTTATGAAGGAAGAGGAAAAACTGAGGGAAATGCGCAGGACAAAAGGGAACGAGGAGAACCTGCGCCAGCTGGAAGTCAAAGAGATAGAGTTCAGGCTTGAGACGGAGAACATAATGCAGAAGCTGAGGCAGGACTACAATTTTGACCCGGCTGCCGTTGTGCAGAGCGAAGGCCAGGAAGCCGGAGCTGTGCCGCAGGATTTCGTGCCGGAAGCCGCCGAAGAGCAGGCAATGCTGCTGCGCGAGAGGATCGAGAGGATAGGAGAGGTCAACCTTGTCGCTGTTGACGAGTACCAGAGGCTGAAGGAAAGGTACCTGTTCCTCAAAGATCAGACAGAAGACCTTTCGGGAGCGGAGACAAACCTGAACAGGATAGTGGAGGAAATAGAGAAAGAGTGCAAGTCGCGCTTTACCCAGGCATTTGAAAAGATCAAGGAAAATTTCGAGAGCATCTACCAGAAGCTTTTTGAGGGAGGTTCGGCAAGGATATTCCTGACAAACCCCGACAACCCGCTTGAGACCGGCATCGAGATAGAGGCGCAGCCTCCGGGAAAGACCCTGAGGAACATAATGCAGCTTTCTGACGGAGAAAGATGCCTCACGGCCATATCCCTCCTGTTCGCGATATTCCTCGCGAAGCCCAGCCCGTTCTGCTTTATGGACGAAATTGACGCTCCCCTGGACGAAACGAACATACTGAAATTCACGAAGCTGCTGAAGGAATTCTCGCGCCTTTCGCAGTTCATCGTGATAACACATAACAAGCGCACTATGGAAGCGGCAAACATCCTGTACGGCATCACGATGGAAGAGGTGGGGGTGTCGAAGATAGTGTCAGTGAAAATGGGAGAGCCGGTGCCTGTTTAGAAACAGTGGTCAGTGTTCAGTGGTCAGATGTCAGTGAAGGAAGAAAACAAAAAAGCCGCGGCAGAAAAACCGCGGCTTTTTGTGCTTTTTCCTTGACTTTCTCCGATAAATGTGATATAATATTTCGTGAAAGTGTTAAAAATAACATTTTGGAGAAATACTATGCAGTATATAGAGTTAAGGCAGTCCTTAAGAAATTTTACAGTCTTTTCTCTTCTGGATATAAGAAAGATAGACAGCGGTTTTGACAGGAGAAGGCTGAACGAATGGCAGGATAAGGATTACATAAGGAAGGTCATAAGGGGCTATTATATTTTTTCGGATCTGAACCTTGGCGAGAGCATGTTATTTTGCATAGCCAACAGGATATACAGCCCGTCCTATGTTTCTTTTGAATCGGCTCTGTCCCACCACGGATTAATACCCGAGAAGGTCTACGCGATAACTTCCGCCGCAACCCGGCGGACCTACGCCTTCGAAACAAAAACAGCCCGGTTTATATATAGAACGATAAAGCCCGGCGCGTTTTTTGGGTATTCAATAATCACAGACGGGACAAAAAGTTTTAAAATAGCCTGTATAGAAAAAGCGATACTGGATTATCTTTATATAAATCCTTCTTTAAAGAACAAAGATGATTTTGCGAGCTTAAGGATCAACAGGGAGGTATTTTTAAATAAGGTTGATATGAAAAAACTGTTCGGTCTTCTTAACAAGCTGGGCCAGAAAAGGCTTAAAAAGAGGGTAAATTCATTCATGGAGTTCCTGAAAAATGATCGATATTGAAACAATACAATCCTTTTATCCGCAAAACCTGCGCGTTTTTAAGAAGAATCTCCTGACCGAATATCTGCAGTATAAAATCCTGGAAGCGATATTCGATGCGCCTCTCGGCCAAAAGCTATGTTTTATGGGTGGCACCGCCATACACATAATACACCAGAACGCGCGTTTCTCGGAAGACCTGGATTTTGACAACATGGGCCTGCAAAAAAAGGATTTTCAGCAATTGATCGGCATTATAGACCGGAAGCTGAGTCTAGAGGGATACAGGACGGACATTAAAAATGTTTTTAAAAACGCATACAGGTGTTATTTGAGGATAGCAGACGTTCTTTTTGAATACGGCATATCAAAACACAAGGAAGAAAAACTTTTGATACAGATCGATACCGAGCCCCAGCAATTTGAATATAACCCGCAAAGGGTCATTTTAAATAAGTTTGACGTCTTTCTGCAGATCAACACCGTGCCCGCCGATATTCTGCTGGCTCAGAAAATATTCTCCATTTTCAACCGCAGGCGGCCGATGGGCAGGGATTTCTATGATGCGGTTTATCTGTTCGGAAGAACAAAGGCGAATTTTGAATACCTTGATTCAAAACTGAAGATTAAAGATATGCCTGATCTGAAAGAAAAACTACTTTTAAAGTGCAAGGGCCTTGATTTCCGCCGGCTGGCTAAGGACGCAGAACCCTTTTTGTTTGTCCGGGAAGATGTAAAGAAGATTTTGTTTTTCCGGGAATATTTGGAAAGCCTAAATGCGGGCTAGGAAAAGCAGGCAATACTTGTTCATTAGCAAAACCTAAAAAAAATGACCAAAAAAGAGATTTTAACTATTTTGCTGATATCCTGCACGCTTGTTTTAGCTTACAAGATCGCATTTCGTTATAGGCAGGATATTTTTGGCTCTAGTCCTGTTATACTCAGATTGAAAGGCAAAAAAACGGTAAACGATGTTACATCTCAAATAGGAGAAACGGTTTGCAAAAGGCTCCTGAAAGATTTTGACAAAAAACAGGCTGTTTATCCGCCTGAAAAGATGAAATTCCTCGCATTCAAACAGGAGAAGATTATTGAGGTCTGGGTTCCGCAAAAAGACGGCGAATGGGTTAAGGTCAGAGTTTACCCGATTCTCTGCCTAAGCGGCGGATTGGGCCCGAAGCTGGCAGAAGGGGACTTCCAGGTTCCCGAAGGTATGTATAGGATAACCGGGTTGAATCCCAACAGCGCATTTCATTTGTCCATGAAAATCGGGTACCCAAACGAATTTGACAGGAAGATGGGAATTAAGGATAAACGCCTTAATTTAGGAAAAGATATTTTCGTACACGGCGGCGAGGTTTCAGCAGGATGTCTGGCGGTTGGCGATCAGGCGATCGAGGAATTGTTTGTTATTGCCGCGAAGGCAGGCATAGAAAATACCAGTATTACCATTAGCCCCGTTGATTTCAGAAAATTCCGTTTAAACGAAAAATTAAAACTGAGATATGACCCGATCTGGACAACCGAGCTTTATAAAGCAATTAAGTCAGACCTTAATCGCTTCAGAGAATGAAGAAAGAGCAGTTGGTTGAATAAAGGCAAGTTAAAAGGCAGAAGAACAAAAAAGCCGCGGCAGAAAAACCGCGGCTTTTTGTTTGTTCTTTCCCAAGAGATTGCTTCGTCCCGAATCGGGACTCGCAATGACAGTCGTAAAAATCAGGGTAGGCTAGTCCACTTTAGGGACGTCCTTAAGGGCTTCCTTGATCTTTTCCTCGGGCAGAGGAAAGTCCTCAAGCTTTCCCGATAAATAGGCATCATACGCTGCCAGGTCAAAGTGCCCGTGACCGCTGAAGTTGAACACGATACACTTGGCTTCGTTAGATGCCTTGCATTTCAGGGCTTCGTCTATCACCGCTTTTATCGCGTGCGCGGTTTCAGGAGCGGGAATGATGCCCTCTGTGCGCGCGAACATCAGGGCTGCTTCAAATACCGGCTTCTGGTCATACGCGACCGCTTCTATGAGCTTTTTGTTCACAAGCAGGCAGAGAATAGGGGCGTCCCCGTGGTAGCGCAGTCCTCCCGCGTGTATCGCAGGCGGGATAAAACCATGCCCCAGCGTGTACATTTTCGCGATGGGTGCCAGTTTAGCGACGTCGCCGTAATCGTAGATGTACGGCCCTTTTGTGAGTGAGGGGCAGGATGTCGGCTCTACCGCGATGAACCTGATGTTCCTTCCCTTCATTTTTTCCCTGACGAACGGCATCATGAACCCGCCGAAATTACTTCCGCCGCCGACACAGCCGATCATTATATCCGGTTTTTCCTTCGCTATCTTCAGCTGCTTTTCAACTTCAAGCCCGACGATCGTCTGGTGCATGAGCACGTGGTTGAGCACGCTTCCCAGCGAATATTTTGTGTCATCATGGGTTGCCGCGTCTTCAACAGCCTCTGAGATCGCAAGCCCCAGGCTTCCGGGGCAGTTCGGGTCTTTCTGAAGCGCTGCCTTGCCGGAGTTAGTCAGCGTTGTGGGGGACGGGTGAACCTCTGCTCCCCATGTTTGCATCATTATCTTTCTGTACGGCTTCTGCTCGTAGCTCACTTTTACCATATAAACCGTGCACTTAAGCCCGAACAGGTTGCACGCGAAAGCAAGCGCGCTTCCCCACTGGCCGGCTCCGGTTTCCGTGGCAAGCCGCGTGACGCCTTCCTTCTTGTTGTAATACGCCTGCGCGACCGCCGTGTTCGGCTTGTGGCTGCCCGCGGGGCTTACGCTTTCGTTCTTGTAATAGATCCTTGCGGGTGTCCCAAGCGCCTTTTCAAGCCTGTACGCCCTGTGCAGGGGTGACGGCCTCCAGAGTTTGTAGATCCTCTGGATGTCATCCGGGATCGGTATGAACCGTTCCATGCTGACTTCCTGCTTTATCAGCTCCATCGGGAACAGCGGCGCCAGGTCCGCCGGCCCCAGCGGTTTCATGGTCCCCGGGTGCAGGTGCGGCGGGAACGGCGCAGGCAGGTCCGGAAGGATATTATACCAGGCCTGCGGCATATCCTTCTCGCTTAAAATGATCTTGTTCTGATCCATGCTCTCCTCCTTTTTCTTGAAGATGATTACACAGATTTCTTAAACAATGATTACTCAGATTACAAGATTTGAAGCTGTCATTGCGAGGAGCAAAGCGACAAAGCAATCTAAATACATGGGATTGCTTCGCTGACGCTCGCAATGACCGCGTGGTAATCGGTGTAATCGTCTTAAAAAAATCGGTGTAATCAATTTTTCTAAACTGATTTGGCGTTCCTTATGAACAGGCTCATCTTGTCGTAATCCTTCTCTCCTCTTTTACTTCCCCCTTTCTCTACGCCGCTTGCAACGTCAACGGCGTAGGGATGTATTTTTGACACTGCTTCCCTGACATTTTCCGGATTAAGGCCCCCTGCAAGAATTACGGGAGCGTACCTTTTAACTTTCAGCGCGAGACCCCAGTTGAACTTTTTGCCGGTTCCGCCCGGGATCCCTTTCTTATGGGTGTCCAGCAGTATGAAATCAATGACCCTCTGGGGGGCTAAGAACGTGTATATCTGCTTGAAGTCGACCGCTTTCTTTATCCTGAAAGCCTTTATCACCTGGATCCACGGGTACTTCATTTTCAGCTCGGCGCAGAACTCCGGGGTTTCGCCGCCGTGCAGCTGGATGAGCTTGATGCCGCAGAAATCTATGATCTCGGCGATCTTTTCCAATTTCTCGTCAACGAAGACGCCCACGGATTTCGTGGAATACCGCAGGCCCTTTACGATCTCCTTTGCAGCCTTGCAGCTTATGCGCCTCGGCGAACCTTTGAAGAAATTGAAGCCCAGTATATCCGCGCCGAAACCCTCGGCGAAATGCGCGTCCTTGTCCTTCACGATACCGCAGATCTTTACTTTTACCATTTTTTCTCCTTGCCCCTCACTCCATCCCTCTCCCTCGAGGGGAGAGGATAAAGGTGAGGGTGAGTAGCACGACTTATATTAAGGAAATTTTTAAGCAATTTTTTGCCTTCTGCCGTAAGGATGGATTCCGGGTGGAACTGAACACCCTCTACAATACACGTCATACGTCGAACGTCGAACGTCGTACGTCGTACGTTGCGGGTCGTGCGTCGTGCGTCCCGCCCAGCAAGATTGGCGGGCAAGCTGTGCGTCGTGCGTTGTACGTCCCAGGTCGTGCGTTTTGAACTCTGACACGCTGACACGTTGATACGGCGCTTGCCCGCCAACGCTTGCTGGGCGGGACACGCTTTTTTCTTAAGGCGCACTCCCATTATTTCGCCTTCCTTGGTCCAGGCGGAAATTTCAAGCGCGTCCGGGATCGATC
Organism: Candidatus Desantisbacteria bacterium CG1_02_49_89; assembly: GCA_001871075.1. Classification (GTDB taxonomy): domain Bacteria; phylum Desantisbacteria; class UBA1551; order UBA1551; family UBA1551; genus UBA1551. The sequence continues at coordinate 25,064 of MNUP01000006.1, read as the reverse complement.
TTCTTTCAATGATGAGCGAGTGGTACCTGGTTGCCTCAAAGGGATTGGAAAGGCCCCTGAATATGGTCCTGCCGTCATGGTAGACAAGGGATGTTTTGCCGTGCATAAGCCTTCCTGCCTGCACTATCCTGCCTCCGAAAACGTCTCCTATGCACTGGTGCCCCAGGCACACGCCCAGTATCGGTATCCTGCCCGCAAACGCCCTGATCGTTTCCCTGGAGATGCCCGCATCGTCAGGCGTACCGGGGCCCGGAGATATTATTATGCCTTGCGGTTTGAGCGAAGATATTTTTTTCAGGGATATCCTGTTATTCCTGCAGACCTTTACGTCCTGCCCGAGTTCCCCCAGGTACTGGACAAGGTTGTAGGTGAAAGAGTCATAGTTATCGATCATAAGGATCATGTTTTTTCCTTTTATTTCTTTTTTCGAAGACCGCTTGTCACCGAGATCGCCTTCAGCATGGCTTTTGCCTTGTTGAGCGTTTCCGAATATTCCTTTTCAGGCACCGAATCAGCGACTATGCCGGCGCCTGACTGTATGCAGCAGCGGCTGTCGAGCATAAGTATCGTGCGGATGGTTATCGCGGTGTCCATGTTGCCGTTGTAGGAGAAATACCCGATCGCGCCCGCGTAGATCCCGCGTTTTTCTTTTTCGGTCTCTTCTATGATCTCCATCGCCCTGATCTTCGGCGCCCCGCTCACCGTGCCCGCGGGAAAGCAGGCGCGCACGGCGTCAAAACAGTCTTTGCCGCGCTTCATTTTGCCCGTAACCTCGGAAACTATGTGCATCACGTGTGAGTACCTTTCCACGTTCATGAAATCACTGGGGCGAACGCTGCCGTATTCGCATATCCTTCCCAGGTCGTTCCTGCCCAGGTCAACCAGCATCAGGTGCTCGGCTTTTTCCTTTTTATCCTTTAAAAGTTCTTTTTCCAGTTTCCTGTCCTCGTCCGGGGTTTTTCCCCGCGGCCTTGTGCCCGCTATCGGCCGCAGTATCGCCCTGCCGTTCTCTATGCGCAGGAATATCTCCGGGGAAGAACCTATGATGCTGCATTCCGGCAGTTTGAAGTAGAACATATATGGCGAGGGGTTGACCACGCGCAGGGCGCGGTACAGGTTAAAGGGCTCTATGTCTATCTTTGCGCTGAACCGCTGGGAAAGCACTGCCTGTATGATATCCCCGCCGCGCACGTAAGCCTTTATTTTTCTGACCGCTTCCGTGAATTCCGCTTTAGTGAAATTTGAGTTAAAAAGGATTTCCTTGTTGTTAGGGGAATAATCGATGTGCGAAACCCTGCCTGTTTTCAACCTGCGCTCTATGCCCTCGATCTTCCTGCGGGCGGATGCGTAAGCAGAAGCGGGATTGCCGTCCGCGACCCGGGCGTTGCACACGATCTTTATGGAGTGCTCTATGTGGTCAAATATCAGGAACGTGTCCGTGAGCAGGAAGTAAGCGTCCGGAAGCCCCAGCGCGTCCGGATTTTTGTCAGGCAGTTTTTCAAAGAACCTTACAAGGTCGTAGGAAAGGTACCCGACCGCTCCTCCGGCGAATATCGGAAGGGCGCTTGTGCTTGGCGGCCTGTATTCCCGCATTATCTCTTTCAGGTTCTCAAGCGGGTCCCCCTTTCCGACAGCGCATTCTTTTTCCCTGCCGCGTTCGCAGATCCGGACCTTGTTCCCCTTGCTTTTGAAGGTAAGGAAAAAGTCCGCGCCGATGAACGAATACCGGCCTATTTTTTCCTGCCCTTCAACGCTTTCAAGCAGGAACGCGTGGCTTGAATTCCCTGAGATCTTCAGGAAAGCGGATACGGGCGTTTCAAGGTCCGCGAGGACTTCCTTGTATACCGGGACGATATTCGCTTTTTTCGCAAGCCTGCAGAAACTTTTCAGGTCCGGGCAGAGCATTATATCCCCCTGAATTCATGGATCCTGTCCGCGATCTCAGATCTCGTCAGAAGCCCGGCCCCTATAAGGACCGCGTCAACTTCGGCCCCGCGCACTCTCAGGATATCTTTATATGTTTTAATCCCGCTTTCGCTCACAATGATCTTGTCATCAGGGACCAACCCGGCAAGCCTTACGGTGACGCCAAGGTCTGTTTTCAGGGTGTCAAGGTCGCGGTTGTTGATGCCGATGATCTTCGCCCCGCATCCGACCGCTTTTATCAGGTCATCTTCGTCGTGTATCTCGACCAGCGCGCGCATATCCAGGGAGCGTGCGCTTAACAGGAAAGACCTGAGCTTTTCTTCGTCCAGGATCCTGGCTATGAGCAGGACGGCATCCGCCCCGCTTGCGCGCGCCATCCTTATCTGGATCTCGTCTATCACGAATTCCTTGCAAAGCACCGGGATGCCGATGTTTTCACTTACTTCTTTAAGGATCTCAAAGCTTCCGCCGAAAAATTTCCTGTCCGTTATCACGGACACGGCTGAAACCCCGCCTTGTTCGTATTTCCTGGCTATTGCGCCGGGGTCGAACTTCCGAAGGGGCAGGGGATTTGTGGGCGAAAACCTTTTAACCTCGCCGATCACGTTCAGCCCGGGCTTTGAAAGCGCCTTTAAAAAATCTCTGGTGTTCTTTTTTTTACCGGATCTGCCTGCGAGTTTTTCGTACGCCTTCCTGTTCTTCTTGATCTCAATTTTCTTATTTTCGATTATCCTGTCAAGGTACATTTTTATCTTTCTCCGCATGCCCCGGTAAGTGCCCCGGCAAGCTTCCCAACAAATTCCGCGGTTTTCCGGACCAGGTCCCTACGACGGCGGCCCGCGTTCTTTTTCATTATGTTTATTATGGCGCTTCCCACGATAATGCCGTCACCGGCATCTTCGAGGGACCTTATATGCCCGGGTTTTGAAATGCCGAACCCCACGCATACCGGCGTTGAGGTCAGGCGGCACACAGACCTGATCTTTTCCCTTAGCCCGGGAGGCAGTTCTTTTCTGGCTCCTGTAACGCCTGTCAGGGAAACGTAATATACGTAACCCCTGCTGAGGCGCGCTATCTTTTTAAGCCTTTGCGCCCCGCTTGTGGGAGCAGCGAGAAAAATGACGTCAATACCGCGTTCCGCGGCCTGCCTGCTGAATGCCTTTCCCTCATCCGCTGGAAGGTCCGCGATAATAAGCCCGTCTATCCCTGCTTTTGCCGCGTCTCTGAGAAATTTTTTCTCCCCGTAAGCGCAGATGCTGTTGTAATATCCCATAAGCACCACCGGGACCTGGGTCCTGCGGCGGCGCAGGCCGGACACCATTTTCAGGATCTTTCGAAGATTTACTTTTTTCTTCAGCGCTTCCTGCGAGGAGAACTGGATCACGGGCCCGTCGGCTATGGGGTCAGAGAACGGCACGCCCAGCTCAATGATGTCAGCTCCGGCTTTTTCCATTGCCGGGATGAGCTTTTCAGTGGTCCGCAGGTCGGGAAAGCCGCATGTGATATACGGTATGAAGGCTTTCTTTCCGTTTCTTTTCAATTGTCTGAACTTTTCCTCTATCCTATTCATATTAGTTTGAATTTATGTTTCTTCTGTCTTTTCTCGGTGTTTCCCTCGGCGGGTCGCTCGCATCTGACTGCTCGCTCTAAAATTTTTTCCGTAGGGTCCTGTGAAAAAATCTTTAAAGCCCGCTACGGGAAAGCACCTCGCGGCAGAAGAAGATTTGAAATTGTATATTTGAAATCCTTGAACTTTTAACCTTCAACTTTTAACTTTCAACCAGATTTCCCAGGTCCTTATCCCCTCTGCCCGACAGGTTTACGACTGCGACGGTTCCTTTTTTTAGTTTTTTTGAGATCTTTACCAGATAGGCAAGCGCGTGCGATGATTCAAACGCGGGTATTATTCCTTCAAGCCTGCTCAGAAGATTGAACGCTTCAAGAGCTTCTTTATCCGTGACGGACGCGTATTGAGCGCGCCCTGTTTCTTTCAGGAAGCTGTGCTCAGGACCTACTCCGGGGTAATCAAGGCCTGCGGCGACAGAATGGGTTGCCAGTATCTGGCCGTCTTTATCCTGAAGGACGTAGCTTTTAGCTCCGTGCAGGACACCGGGTGAACCCTTGCAAAGGGTTGCCGCGTGTTTTCCTGAGCCAAGCCCCAGGCCTGCCGCTTCCACCCCGATAAGTTTTACCCGGCGGTCTTTCAAAAAAGCGTGGAATATCCCGATCGAGTTGCTTCCGCCTCCAACGCACGCAAAAATGTAATCAGGCAGCCTTCCTTTTATGTCCAGTATCTGTTTTCTTGTTTCCTTTCCTATTACGGACTGGAAATCGCGCACGATAAGAGGGTAGGGGTGTGGGCCGGCTACAGAGCCGAAAAGGTAATAGGTTGTCCCGACATTTGAGACCCAGTCGCGCAAAGCTTCGTTGATCGCGTCTTTAAGTGTCCTGCTTCCCGAGTTTACCGGTATGACTTTCGTGCCCAGAAGTTTCATGCGGAGCACGTTCGGCGCCTGTCTTTCCATGTCTTCCGTTCCCATATACACGCAGCATTCAAACCCGAATTTCGCCGCGACTGTCGCGACTGCGACCCCGTGCTGGCCCGCGCCTGTCTCAGCTATAACGCGTTTCTTACCCATCCTTTTTGCGAGCAGTATCTGGCCCAGCGCGTTGTTTATCTTGTGCGCGCCCGTGTGCAGGAGGTCCTCCCTTTTAAGATAGACCTCAATGCCCTTAAGGCGCGCGCTCAGCCTGTCCGCGAAATAAAGCGGCGTGGGCCTTCCCGCGTAATATTTCAGGTAAAAGCCCAGCTCATCCCTGAATCTCCGGCTTCTCTTTTCCTTATTATATACTTTTTCCAGCTCTTTGAGAGCGGGAACAAGTGTCTCGGGCACAAACATTCCGCCGAAGATCCCGTAATATCCTTTTTTGTCAGGCATCATTGTTATAACCCCTGTGTGAATTCAATGAGGTCATTGAGTTTTTTAAGTGCGAGGCTTGAATCTATGGAATGCTCAGCCTTTTTTATTCCTTCAAAGAAATCCTTCGCAATACCCGCAGTGACAAAAAGGCCTGCCGCGTTCAGGATTACTATATCCCTTTTCGGGCCTTTCTCTCCCGCGAGAATATCTGTTACTATTTCCGCGTTTTTCTTCGCGCTGCCGCCTGCCACTTCTTTCAGCGCGGCTCTGCTCAGCCCGAAATCCTCAGGTTTTACGGAGTATGTTTCGACGTCGGCGTTTTCTTCGAAATGCGTGATCTTGGTGGGCGCTGATATGCTTATTTCGTCAAGCCCGTCTTCGCTGTGCACAACCATGGCTGATCTAAGGCCGAGGTTTTTCAGGACTTCGATCACGATCTCAGTCAGCATTGGATCATAGACTCCAACAAGCTGGACAGAGGGGTTTGCCGGGTTAGTAAGGGGCCCGAGTATATTAAAAATCGTGCGGATACCTATTTCTTTGCGCGTCGCACCGGCGTGTTTCATCGCTGAGTGGAAGAGGGGAGCGAACAAAAAACCTATCCCGATCTTTTCCACGCATTCCTTCACTTTTTCCGCCGGGATCTCGATATTAACCCCAAGCGCGGCGAACACGTCAGCGCTGCCGCATGAGCTTGAGACCGAGCGGTTGCCGTGTTTTGCCACGGCAAGCCCGGCCCCGGCCGCGACTAACGCGACGGCAGTGGATATATTGAACGTGCCTGCCCCGTCCCCGCCTGTGCCGCAGGTATCAGCGAGTATTTTGCCGTCCCTATCGATATCGATAGGGACAGCTTTCCGGCGCATGACTTTCGCGAAACCCGTGATCTCCTCAACGGTCTCGCCCTTCATACGCAGGGCGGTGATCAAGGCGGATATCTGGGAAGGCGTGGCTGCCCCGTCCATTATCTCATTTATCGCCTGAGCCGCTTCTTCCTCTGCCATGTCTTGTTTCTGTATTACTTTTGCTATCGCTTCCCGTATCATACTGAGCTTACTCCTTATTGTATTTGTTTCGCGGTTTCGAGGCTTAAAGGTTTCGCGGTTAAAACTCAGAGAATTCAGTGAACTCAGTGGCTGACTCTCTGTATCCTCTGTGGCTATTCTTCTTTATGGAATAAAAAGACCGGGCAATAAGCCCGGTCAACAGATAAAAACGAATACACGAATTGTATCCTGTTCTTATCTGGTCCCGGCTTACGCTGATCTGGACTCTATCTACTGCTTGTTTACTACTTTCACGGTTTTTGACTGGCCTGACTCTATCTCACCGTGTTTTGTGAATACCCTTGCTTTTCCCCGTATCTTGATCGCGGACGTGTCGTCCGTGAACTGGCACAGCCAAACCTCACCCTTGTTCAGTTTTTCCGTGTGGTGTATGAAGGTCTGTTTTCCGCGCGTCATTCCCATTATTGACACGCCGTCTTCCAAAGCTTTTACTACAATGTATTCAACTTCCATATTTGCACCTGTTTATCCTATCCTTACTTCTTCGAACAAAACAAATACTATTGTATCAGATATTCATATATTTGTCAAGAAAAATCATTATTCAATTATTTTTTTCTAACGTTCTGACCTTTGGAAAAAGCAGGCGTATAAAGTTGACAATAAAATCTTTTTTGTTATAATGTTATAATGATTAGAACAAATTCAACTCATGACATATGACTCATGACACATGACTGTTTTTAAAACCATGCATGACGTACGACGTACGACGTACGACGTAATTGTAGTTGGAGCGGGGCATGCGGGGTGCGAGGCGGCGCTCGCTTCCGCGAGAATGGGATGCCGCACTCTCTTGCTGACCATAAGCCGCGGCACAATAGCGCAGATGTCCTGTAATCCGTCAATAGGAGGGATCGGCAAGAGCCACCTTGTCGCGGAAGTGGACGCGCTGGGCGGCGAAATGGCGAAGGTCACTGACAGGACAGGCATACAGTTCAGGATGCTCAATACTAAAAAAGGCCCTGCGGTTCAGGCGCCCAGGGCGCAGTGTGACAGGCAGGCATACCGGACCGCGATGCGGGATGTTGTGGAGAACCAGAAGGGGCTGGAGGTTAAAGAAGGCATCGCTGTCCAATGCAAAATGCAAAATGCTCGAACGAGTCCCTTTGGGGCAAAATGCAAAATTGTGGGAACTGAAGATGGGAAAGAATACGAAGCAAGAGCGGTGATACTGACCGCAGGGACTTTTTTAAACGGGTTGATGCATATCGGGGACAGATCGTTTGAAGGCGGCAGGTTCGGGGAGCCTGCGGCAAAAGGATTGACCGAAAGCCTTGAAAAACTCGGTTTCAGGGCAGGAAGGCTCAAGACAGGAACGCCTGCGCGGCTTGACAGAAGAACGATCGATTTTTCAAAACTGATCGTCCAGAACGGAGACGAAGATCCCAGGCCCTTCTCGTTCTTCACGGAAAAGATATCCTGCGGCCAGATCCCCTGTTACATAACCTACACAAATCCCAAAACCCATGAGATAATAAAGAAAAACCTTCACCTTTCAGCGATGTACGGCGGGAAGATCAGGGCGACGGGCGTAAGGTACTGCCCCTCCATTGAGGACAAGGTCGTAAGGTTCGCTGGCAGGGAAAGGCACCAGGTATTCCTTGAGCCGGAAGGAAGGGACAGCAATGAGATCTACCCTAACGGCATTTCAACAAGCCTGCCTGAAAAAGTGCAGGAAGAATATATACATTCGATAAAAGGCCTTGAAGAAGCAAAGATAAACTGCCCCGGATACGCGATAGAATATGATTATTTTAACCCCACCCAGTTGAAGCCCACGCTTGAAACAAAGCTTATTGAAGGCCTGTATTTCGCCGGCCAGATAAACGGCACAACCGGTTATGAGGAAGCGGCAGCGCAGGGAATAACCGCGGGCATAAATGCGGCGCTTAAACTGAAAGGGAAACCGCCTTTCATTCTCGATAGATCCCAGGCGTATATCGGTATAATGATCGACGATCTTGTTACAAAAGGGGTGGAAGAGCCGTACAGGATGTTCACTTCCCGCGCTGAATACCGCCTGCTCCTGCGCTGCGACAACGCTGATCGCAGAATGATGCCGTTCGGGCGCGAGTTCGGGCTGATCTCTGAGAAAATATACGGGAGATTTGAGAGAAAGTGGGAGGCCGTAGATGACGTCGTAGGTCGTAGGTCGTACGTCGTACGTCGCAAAGAGAATAAACAGCCTGCGTTACACGGGGATAGAATATCCGAAGACATCCTGCGAGAAGCTGAGATCGAGCTGAAGTATAAAGGATACCTGGAAAGACAGAAGAAACAAGCGGAACAATTTAAAAAATTGGAAGACAACAGGATCCCGGAAGATTTTGACTACATGAAGATACACGGGATGAAAACAGAAGCAAGGCAGAAACTCACAAGGATACGCCCGGCCTCACTTGGCCAGGCGTCCCGTATCCAGGGCGTTACGGCGTCAGACATCTCAGTTCTGATGATATTTTTAAAGAAGCATTAGACACTGATTTACACAGATTGACACAGTTTTTTTACAGTGAAAATCTGTGTCAAAAAAGGAGATTGTATGGGTATAGTGCTGGAAACGAAACTGCCGATGAAGAAATTTAAAAAGGGAAAGGTGAGGGACGTATACGAGGCCGGGAACATGCTTCTCATCGTGGCCACGGACCGCATATCCGCTTTTGACGTTGTGCTTCCGAACGGCATTCCGTTCAAAGGCTCTGTCCTCAATATGATATCGTCCTTCTGGTTTGACTTAATGAAAAAAATAGTGCCGAATCACATAATAACCACGGAGAGCACAGAGATAATAACAAAAGCGGATATCCCGAAAGAATACGAGGATATGCTCAAGAATAGGTCCATGCTTGTCAGGAAAACAAAGCCGCTTCCGGTTGAATGCGTTGTCCGGGGATACCTTGCGGGTTCAGGCTGGAAAGAGTACCGGGAAAAAGGGTCCATATGCGGGATAAAGCTGCCTGAAGGCATGAAACAGTCCCAGCGCATACCGTTCCCGATCTTTACTCCCTCAACCAAGGCGGACACAGGCCACGACCAGAACATCGCCGAGGAAAAGATGATGGAGATAGTGGGAGAGAAGGCAGGCAGAGAGCTGAAGGAAAAGAGCCTGAAGATATACGAGGCCGCGTGCGATTACGCCGAAGAGCGGGGCATAATAATAGCGGACACGAAATTCGAATTCGGCAAAACCAACGGCGACGTGCTTCTGATAGACGAAGTCCTGACGCCTGATTCATCCAGGTTCTGGTCTAAGGAAGGTTACGCTCCCGGAAGATCGCAGGATTCGTTCGACAAGCAGTTCGTGCGCGACTGGCTCGAGAGCGTAAACTGGAACAAACAGCCCCCGGCTCCCAGGCTTCCGGACGACGTGGTGAAAAAAACTTCGGAAAAATACCTTGAAGCGTATAGACGCATCACAGGTAGAACGCTTTCATAAAATATTATTGCAAAAGTCAAATTGTCCCGAAAGGACCCCCGTGTTTAGATTTCATAAAAAATCTGCGGGGGTAAAATGTAAAATGTAAATTTAATATCTGCAAACTGCAAAGAAGCAGAGAAAGGGGGAGCAATGGGGCTAAAGAACGTAAAGGCGTATATCGGGAAAAGGATAAAGGAGATCAAGTCCGGGGTCGGAAACAAAAGGGCGCTTGTCGCGACTTCAGGCGGGGTGGACAGCGTTACCTGCGCGGTGCTCGCGCACAAAGCGATCGGCAGCAGGGCGGTCATACTTTTCATTGATGACGGGCTGATGAGGCAGGATGAGGGCAGGAAGGTGAAGAAGGACCTTGCAAGGCTGGGGGTTAATGTTAAGATCTTGAACGTCCGGGCTGATTTCTTCAGGGCGCTTAAGGGGATCGAGGACCCTGAAATAAAAAGAAAGGCATTCAGGGACACGTTCTATAAAACCCTTGGCAGGGCAGTAAGGATCAGCAAGGCGTCGTTCATGATACAGGGCACGATCGCGGCTGACATCATGGAAACAAAGGCGGGCATAAAAACACAGCACAATATCCTGCAGCAGATAGGCATAAGCCCGAGAAAATACGGCCTGACAATCCTTGAGCCGATAAAAGACCTTTACAAGTTCGAGGTAAGGATGGTTGCCAGGGCCCTGGGTGTCCAGCCGGAATACAGCGAAAGGATGCCGTTCCCAGGCCCGGGCCTTGCGACAAGAGTTATAGGTGAAGTAACGCCTGAAAGAGTCGAAACCCTGCGTAAAGCGACTGTCATAGTCGAAGAAGAGATCAAAAAGGCGGGGATAAAGCCGTTCCAGGCTTTCGCGGTGCTCCTGAAAGACAGGGCAACAGGGGTCATAAACGGAAAAAGGACTTTCGGCCAGATAGTGGTAGTGCGCTCAGTTGATTCAAGGGACGCGATCACGGCAGGGGTGACCAGGATACCGTTCAGCGCGCTTGAGAAAATGCAGAAGAGGATAACCGGAAGCGTTCCTGACGTGACAAAGGTGCTTTTCGACGTCACGCCAAAACCCCCCAGCACGATTGAATATATTTAAAGGCAGGGACAGGCACTATTTTTAAAGGCATTGAAAAATAAAAGGAATTCGGAGCACTTTTTAAAATTCTAATCAGTAGTATGATTTAGCTCCCCGCGGCTTGCCATGGGGTAATTCAAATAAAGGCAGCTCTATCTTCTGCATGCTCTTCATATTTCGTGCCTAAGCCTGATTTTTTATTGACAAAACAGGGCAGGTGTGGTATAATATTATTGGAAAGTGGACGCGGTGAAAGAGGGTCTGGGAACCATATCCCAGAGGTTAAATGAGCGATGGTCGGGCCGCCATCCTGGAAAAAACCAGGCGGGCGGTTTTTTTTATTGCGGGGGATGAAAAGTGGAGAAATTGAAGTTCTGCGTATTAGGCGCGGGTAACGGCGGCCTTGCCATGGCAGGGCACCTTGCTATAATGGGTTTCCCCGTTAATCTTTACAACCGCGGCAAAAAAAGGATCTTCTCCCTTTCAATGATCAAAAGATTACGGGTCAGGGGAAAAGTCGAGGGATATGGAAAGCTTAAAATGGTCACCACAGACGCAGGGGAAGCCGTAACAGGCACCGATGTGCTGATGGTGGTGACTCCTGCCACGGCGCACAGGTTTATCGCGGAGGCATGCGCGCCGCACCTGCAGAACGGCCAGATAATCGTGCTCAACCCAGGCAGGACGTTCGGCGCCCTGGAATTCAGGCAGGTATTGAAGGAAAAGGGCTGCAGCGCAGACGTAATCATCGCGGAAGCGGAAACCCTGCTTTACGCTTCACGGGCAAGCGCGTTCGGCGAGGTTAGGATCTACGGGATAAAAAAGGAAGTCCCGGTTGCTTCAATAGGCGCACATAATATACCAAAAGTGGTGGATACGCTCAGGGAAGCCTTTCCTCAGTTTGTCCCCGGAGACGATATATTTAAGACAAGCCTGAATAATATCGGTTCGATATTCCATCCGGCAATAACGATCCTGAACACCGGATGGGTGGAGAATTCTTCTGACCTTAAATTTCTGGGCATCCGCCTGCCTGGACTGAAAACCCCTCGTTTCCGGTTTTACGTGGACGGCTGCTCCCCCTCGGTCGCCGCGGTCCTGGAAAAGCTCGATGAGGAAAGGGTAGCGGTAGCGGCGGCTCTCGGCATGAGGGCGATGTCCGCCAAGGACTGGTTTTACTTCTCGTACGGCGGAAAGAAAAACAGCCTTTACGAAATGATACATTCAAATCCGGCCTATCAGAGGATCCTGTCTCCCGGCTCGCTGAACAGCCGCTACATCAGTGAGGACGTTCCATGCAGCCTTGTTCCCATAGCTTCCGTGGGGGAAATGCTTGGTGTGCCAACGCCGGCTATAAAGTCGGTAATATATCTCGCGTCAGCCATCCACAAAAAAGATTATTGGAAAGAAGGCAGGACTGTGGAAAAACTCGGAATAGCGGGTATGACGGTGAAAGAGCTGAGGGCATACGCGATAGGGGAGGACGTTTAGGATGAAGATTATAGGGGCATCCATAGGCACCTGCATTCACGTCGCCGGACTGCTGAATTTCCTTGATCTGTGCAAAGCAGAGGGCCATACAGCGAAATTCCTCGGTTCCGCAATATCGCCTGAAGGATTAATGCGGTTTATAAAAGAAGAGAGCCCTGACCTGGTCGCGATAAGCTACAGGCTTGACCCGGAAGTCGCGGGCAGGCTTTTTGAACAGATAAAAGCAAAGATACGGGAGAATGATATTTCGGGAACAAGGATTGTTTTCGGGGGAACTCCGGCTGTCGCAGAGACCGCGCGAAAAAGCGGATTATTTGAGCGCGTTTTCGAGGGAGCCGAACCGCTGGACGAGATAAAGGCATACCTTAAAGGAGAAACCAGTTACAAGGGCGAAGAGGCATTTCCGCAGGACCTTGTATCGAGAATCAACAAGAGTTATCCTTTTCCGATCCTGCGCCATCATTTCGGTCTACCCTCCGTGAAGGATACCGTTGAGGGGGCAAGCCTGATCGCGCAATCGGGTGTCCTGGACGTGCTTTCGCTTGGGCCTGACCAGAACGCTCAGGAAAGTTTTTTCCGGCCGGACGAGATGAAGCCGGGGCAGGACGGAGCTGGAGGAGTGCCTTTAAGGAAACCCGAAGACCTTCGCGCTATATATGACGCGGCAAGGCGCGGTAATTATCCGCTATTGCGATGCTACAGCGGGACGCGTGACCTTATAAAATGGGCGGAGATGCTCAAGGAGACCATAAACATTGCCTGGGGAGCGGTTCCGCTGTGCTGGTACAGCGAGCTTGACGGACGCTCGGACAGGCCGATACGCGACGCGATAAAAGAAAATCAGGAAGCGATCAGGTGGTATGCAGGCCGGGGAATACCGGTTGAGGTGAATGAATCCCACCAGTGGAGCCTGAGGAACGCCCATGATTCCCTTGCGGTCGCAATGGCTTTTTTGGCGGCTTATAACGCGAAGAAGCTCGGTGCAAGATACTACGTTTCGCAGTATATGTTCAACACGCCGCCCGGTACCTCCCCTGCGATGGATCTCGGCAAGATGCTTGCCAAGATTGAACTGATAGAAGGGCTGCACGACGATAATTTCACTTCCTTCCGCCAGGTGCGCGCAGGGCTTGCAAGTTTCCTGCCTGACATGGACATCGCGAAGGGGCAGCTTGCCGCGTCCGGATTGCTGAGCCTTGCACTTAAGCCCCACATACTGCACGTGGTAGGTTACTGCGAAGCTCATCATATCGTGAGCCCGGGGGAACTTATAGAAAGCTGCAAGATCATCAGAGGTATGGCCCATAATTCGCTTGATGATTTTCCGGATATGACAAACGACTCAAGGGTGCAGCGCAGGAAAAAGGAACTGGTAAAGGAAGCCGGGATACTCCTCAGCGCGCTGAAGGAACTGGGGAAGGGCTCCGGGAACCCGTGGTCGGACCCGGAAGTCATAGCGCGCGCGATAGAGACCGGTCTGTTAGACGCGCCCCACCTGAAAAAAAATCCCTGCGCGAAGGGCGGAATAGCGACCATGATTATTGACGGAAAATGCTGCGCGGTAAACGGAAAGACGGGAAAAATAATTTCAGAAAAAGCAAGAATGGATTCTCTGAGAGGGAAAATAAATGAATAATGATAATCCTATTTTAGTCAGTGACGTGATGGACAGAGAGGTGATTTTCATAAGCCCCGGAACAACCCTCCAGGAACTGCTTAAGAAATTCAGGGGTTTCCACACGTTTCCCGTGGTTCCCGTTGTTAACAAAGAAGGTATTATGATAGGTACTATTTCTTTCAGGGGCCTTATAGAAATATTTCAGACAAAAGGGACCAGTCTCATAAAGGGAGTGCCTTTCCTTGAAAAAGAAGAAGTGGACATATTCAACCTGGACATAGACGAAGACGCGGGGGTGCTTTTTATAGCCCAGGACATAATGGACGCAAAATTCCTGCATCTGGATGAGGATATGCCCCTTGAAAAAGCATACACGACAATGAAGATAAATTCCGTGGACAGGCTGCCGGTTACCGATAAAGAAGGCAGGCTTACGGGCATAATAGGAGTATTTGATATCCTTTTGGCAATATTTGAAAAGAAGGGACTTATTAAATGAACGCGATACTGAGTTTCAGTTTTATCCTTCTCGTCGGCTTGCTTAGCGCAAAGCTGATAGGGAGGATGAAATTTCCCAGCGTTACAGCTTATTTGGTTATCGGGATCCTTATCGGACCGTCCATTTTTAACCTTATTTCGCCGTCACTAATAAATAATTCGGGGTTCATATCAAATATCGTACTTAGCTTCATTGCTTTTTCCCTGGGGCAGAGCTTTTCAAGGGAATCGTTCAAGAGGATAGGCAGGCCTGTTTTATGGACTTCAATTCTTGAGGCGTGTGGATCGTGGTTGCTTACTACCCTTTCTTTCTGGCTCATACTCAAACAGCCATTTTATCTTTCTTTGGTTTTTGGGGCAATAGCATCTGCCACTGCTCCGGCAGCAACACTTATGGTGGTGAGAGAATACAGGGCGAAAGGCATCTTTACGGATACGCTGCTGGGCGTTGTTGCTATTGACGATGCGTGGTGCCTGATTATTTTTGCTATTTCCCTTGCAATCGCGCGAGCAGTTCACTTCCACATGCTTTCAGCGTTGTTTCTTGTTAAGGTGGTATTTTTATCGCTGCTGGAGATTTTCGGCGCCCTGATCCTCGGGGGCGGTATTGCATGGGCAATGAAGCGGTTTTCCCGCTATATCCGTACTCAGGCTGAACTCTTAACATATACCCTCGGTTTTATTCTTTTAAATGCAGGGCTTGCAATCTATTTGCACCTTTCGGTTCTTCTGGCAAGTATGTTTCTGGGTGGAGTCCTCGTTAACATAGACAGGGAAAGTTCGAAGTTTTTTAACAGTCTCAATTCGATTGATTCTCCGCTGTATTTAATTTTCTTTGTGCTCGCGGGAGCGAGCCTTGAGATTGCCGTATTGCCGAAATTGGGGATGATCGGATTGGTATATATTGTTTTTCGTTCTCTGGGTAAAATTTGGGGCGCTTCAATCGGGGCTAAGATCGCAAACGCAGGGCATTCGGTTAGGAAATATCTGGGGCTTGCGCTTCTTCCTCAGGCAGGCGTTGCACTCGGCACAGCGCTTATCGCAAAAGCTACATTCCCGGAAATCGGCGGAATTATTATTACTACCATCGTGACTACCAGCATAATATATGAATTATTCGGCCCCCTTTGTACCAAATTTGCCCTGAAAAAAGCCGGAGAAATAGGAGCAAAGCAGGAATAGGTATGCCGGGGATTCCATTATATTGCTTCCGGCTGATTATACCTGGTTCGATGCAGCTTAGGGAAAATAATATAATAAATTTTAACCAGAAATAGAAATTTTTGTTGACAAGAGGGAATTGATATGGTATAATATAATTAGAATCTGGAGCTAAGGTGCAAGGGTCTGGGAACAGCATTCCCAGAGGTTAAATGCGATAGTCGGGCCGCTATCCTGGAAAAGGAATCCAGGCAGGCGGCTTTTTTTATTGCAAATATCAAGGACGTTAGAATATAAAAAGAGCAGAGGAGGAACATTGCGGACATGCAGATACACCGGCGTCAAATGCAGGCTTGCTTCTAAAAGAGGCTTTTGCATAACGCGTAAAACATGGGCCTCCTGTTTTTTACCGAAGCGGCAAAAGTTAAAAAAACGCGCGCGGCAAAAATAACGCTGAACCAAAAAGGAAATCAGCATGTCGGGGATCGCGGGCATATATAAATCGGGCGGCAGGAAACTGCTAGGGACCATGCTCAGTAAAATAGAGCACAGGGGCCTAAGCGGAAGGGCGATGTTTTTTTACGGCGACAGCTGCTCGCTTGGCTTTGCGATACATCCGGATTCAAGTTTTTTCAGAGACAGGAGAGGCTGCATTCTTGTCGACGGGGAAGTTTACGGCAGAAACGCGGGAAAGATCAGCTCCGAGGATTTGCTGTCCCTGTTCCGGGAGAGGAAGAATGATTTCGTCAAATGCATTAACGGGGAATACGCAATAGCGGTTTATGACGCGGGATCCCTCATGCTGGTCAGGGACAGACTGGGCGTTAAGCCGCTTTACTACAGCAGGTGCGGGGATAAGATATACTTCGCCTCGGAAATAAAGTCATTGCAGGCAGCCGCCAAAGAAATCAGCTCGCTGCCCCCCGGCCATTTCATCGGTTCGGAATGCGGCCTGCACCGGCACTGGACCGCCCATTATGCCGCCCCGCTGCTTTCTGAGCCTGAGAAAATAATGCCGCTCCTCAGGGAAAATCTTGAAAAAGCGGTGCGCAAAAGGCTGGAAGGCAAGTCCCGGGTTGGTATATTCCTGAGCGGCGGGATAGATTCCAGCATAATCGCTTATCTCGTTAAAAAAAATTTCGGGAATGTAATTTTTCTGTCCGCGGGGACCAGGGGGAGCCCGGATCTGAAATTTTCATCCATGCTTGCCGAGTATCTCAAGACGCCGCATTTTACGATCGTATACGGCAGGAAAGACATGGAAGAAATCCTGCCCGGAGTCATATACAGCCTTGAATCTTTTGACGCTTTGCTTGTGCGCAGTTCAATACCGAATTTCCTTGTTGCACGGCTTGCGAAGGAGAAAGGCATTGACACCGTTTTTATCGGCGAGGGGGGAGATGAATTATTCGCTGGCTATGATTTCCTGAAAAACCTGAAAGGCAGGGAGCTGCAGATAAAAATGACCAATCTGCTGCTTGCGCTTTATAATACCGGCTTCCAGCGCTGCGACAGGATACCTTCAGCGTGCGGCATAGAGGCAAAGATACCTTTTTTTGACACTGATTTTGTCCGGTTCGCTTTGAGGATTTCTCCCGCTTTGAAAACCGCGGCTAACCTGCAGGAAAAATGGATCCTGAGAAAATCATTTGAGGGCATTCTGCCCAAAGAGATAGTCTGGAGAAAAAAACAGAAATTTTCCCAGGGTTCAGGTTCTTACGAAATGATGGAGAAAGCAGCAAATACGCAGATTTCTGATAAGGAATTTGAAAAAGAAAGAATTATAGACAATTCGTTAACGCTCAGGAACAAGGAAGAGCTTTTATATTACAGAATTTTCAAGAAATTCTTTCCATCCGATTCAGCACTTCGGGTAATCGGCAGGAGCATCTGGTAATTTTGATATAAAGCCAGAATTAAAAAAATTATTGGAGGTGTATGATGAAGCTCAAAATTTTATTACTTACATTCTGCATTTTATATTTTGCGTTTTGCTCTGGCGGTTACGCTGCTTTTGAGGACCTAAGCATTAGTGCCCGCAGTATTGGAATGGGGGGAGCTTTTATTGCGGTTGCTGATGACGCATCCACTCTTTTCTACAACCCCGCAGGTTTATTCCAAATTACTCGCCCGGAACTACTAGTAAACGGTTCTTATCTATTTCATCTCTCTGGAAACAGCCTGTATGGATTCATAGGCTATGTAAACCGCATTTCTGAGATAGGGCATGTTGGGATATCTCTCCTCAGCCGTGGCGTGAATCTTTCCGCTCGTTACAGAGAGAACATTTTGGGACTTTCTTATTGTGGGATAATAAATCCCAAAATATCCTGGGGTGTTACTTTAAAAATGTGTTCTAAGAATTATCCTGATAATACAAGAACAATTTCCGCAATTTCTGACAGCAGGTTCTTTGACGAGAGATTTCCGGCAGATTTAAGCGCTGATTTGGCTTGTTTTTTTAAGCCTCTAAAGACTGAAAAATTAAGCGTGGGTATTTCTTGCACTGAGATAGGAACAGGAATATGGGGTTTTAGAGCAGGAGCAGGTTATAAATTTGATGGCTTTTCTGTTTTTAATAACATCGTGGGCTCAACTGACATAGCGATAAGAGGAAACGGCGATTTTAAATTAAACTTGGGTTATGAAACATGGTTTAAACAAACAGAAGGTTTAAAAAAAATTATACAGGACAATATTTTGGGAGTGCGCGCAGGAACAAAAATAGGCGGCGATGGAGATTTTTCATTTGTTTTTGGAGGAAGCGTTAAATCAAACAACATTAAAAAGACAGACTGGAAATTAGATTGCGCATTTGCGCTTCCATATCATTCTTCAACAGAGTTCTTTACGGGCGGTGCGTGGGTTTCGCTTTCTTTCCTCTTTGGCGATGCGGATAGATGGGAAAAAGAAAGACTTGAGAGAGAAAAGGAAAAACGCGCAAAAGAAGAACTTGAAAAACTTCTGCGCGAGCATCAAAAAGCACTGGAAGATTTGAAAAAACTGGAAGGATTAATTCTAACGGAAGATAATGAAAAAATTATTATAGTAGCACAGGAATCCGCGATCAGATTTGCTTCAGGCAGCGCCGAAATACTCCCCGAGAGTTATGAGGCGCTTGACCTGATTACAAACGCGTTAAAAGCTTATCCAGGGTCAATTATTCTTATTGAGGGGCACACGGATAACGTGCCAATTAGTCCGCGATTGAAAGCGAAATATCCTTCAAACTTAGAGCTTTCTAAGGACAGGGCTGAAAATGTAGCGCAATATTTTGTAAAACAAGATATACCTGACGAGAAATTGATAAAGAAAGGATATGGAGAGAAAAAACCAATTGCGCTCAATACTAGTGAGGAAGGACGAATTAAAAATCGCAGGGTGGAAATAACGATACAGAAATAAATTCAGGATACTTACTTGACTTTTTTGTGATTTGTGCTATAATCCTACTTATTTTTTTATAGCATATACTTTATTCATTTGCGCTCTAAGGGATCACGGATATACAGTATGGAAATGATCGCGATTCTTGTTTCGGTTTTTAACGGCTGGGCGATAGGGGCGAACGACGGTGCCAATTCATTCGGAACGTGGATAGGCGCGCGCATCGGCAAGGTCGGAACTGCCATGATCCTGTGCGGTTCCTGCGCGCTTGCAGGAGCCCTGCTTGAAGGAGGGAAGGTCAGCCAGACCCTTGGAAGCGGCATTATCCCCGCAAGCTATCTGAGCGCCAAAGCCGCGGCGATAGGGATGATAGGCATGGGGATATGGATGTTTTTTGCCTCTTATTTCGGGCTTCCGGTGAGCAGCAGCCACGCGGTGGTAGGTTCGATCATCGGGGTCGGGCTGGCAATAAAGGCTCCTGTGAACTGGAACTCGATGTGGAAGATAATTTTATGCTGGTTTACCACTCCCACTGGCGCCTGCCTTGTTTCATTCCTGATCTTTATCGCATTGTGGTTTATACTTACAAAGTTCAACTGGGAAAAAGGATTCTCCATGGCCACCGCGGTCCTGATGACAATAAGCAGCTGCTACGTGGCGTACAGCTGGGGTGCCAACGACGTGGGGAATTCCATAGCGCTTTTATCCGGCAGTAAAATATTGCCGATCCTTGCCGCGTGCGCGCTCGGGGGTTTAAGCATGTACCTGGGCGTGATGACTTTCGGCGCCAGGGTCGCGGTAAACGTGGGGTTCAATATCACGCGCATGACAAAAATAATGGCGATATACGCGAACCTCGGTACAGCCATAACAGTCCACTTCTTCACGTATATGAAAATGCCTGTGTCCACAAGCCACGCGATAGTGGGGGCGGTTGCCGGAGTAGGGCTTGCAAGGGGGATCGTGGGCGTTAATATGAAGCTGCTAAAGGATATAATTTTCGCCTGGGTGCTGACCCCCGTGCTTACCGGATTATTAAGCTACGTGCTGATGCGCCTTTTTTAATAACTGCGTGTCAGCGTGTCAACGTATCAACGTGTCAGAGCAAAAACAAGGAATTTTTAAGGGAGGTTATATGCGCGGAGAACAAAGGAATATCTTGGGCTGGTTCGGCATGGAAAAAGAAAAAGAGGCCATGGGCAACGCCCAGAAACAGATCGAAAAAGTTTCCGAGACAGTGACAAAAATGAAAGAGGCGTTCGAGCTTTTTGAAACAGGCAACATTCCCGCCTGCCACGAGAAAATAAAGGAAGTGTCTGTCGCTGAGCACGAGGCTGACATGATCCGCAGGGAGGTAATGGACCATCTTTCAGAGGGCATGTTCATGCCGCCTGACAGGGAAGACCTGGTCCACCTTGGCAAGGCCCTGGATAACATAGCGGACTGGGCGAACGCCGGGGCAAGACTGCTGAAAGTGTTCGATAAGAAATTTTCCGATGAAATGTGCAGGAAAATGGTGGAATTCGCCGATATCGGGGTCCAGGCTGTCAGTAAATTAAGCGAGGCGATTTTATACATGGCGAAAGACGTGAAAAAGGTCCTTAGCCTTTGCACCGAGGTTGAAACACTCGAAGAAAAGGGAGATGATTGCACCCAGGAACTTCGCGGCATGCTAATGAAGGGAAGCTTTGACACCCCGACCCTCATTATGGCCCTGGAATTGATAAACTGCATAGAAGGGGTGAGTGACAGGGCGGAGGACGCGGCAGACCTCGTGCGCCTTCTGATAGTAAAATCCTGACGTCAAAAACTAGTTGGTTGGTTAATTAGTTGGTTTGTTGGTTAGGTGGGAAAAGATGAAAAAGGCAATACTGATTTCTATTATTCTGGCCGGGTTAATGGCCGCAGGCTCAAGGTCAACGTCGATGATGAGCGTTCCGGAAGGCGATGAATTAAGTATGCTTGCAGCCGCGGTCGGAGATCCCCCGGAAATATCCGCGCAATCCGCGCTCATAGCCGACCTGAACACCGGGAAGATCATATACGAGAAGGACGCGGGCGTGATACGCCAGATCGCGAGCCTTGCGAAGATCATGACAACAGTGGTCCTGCTTGAAAACAAGGGACTGGACGAGGTTGTGAGGATCCGCAGGACTGACAGGACACTTAACTCGTGGCTCCTGAACCTTAGGAAGGACCAGAAGATATCCGTAAGGGACCTCCTGCTGGCGTTTATGCTTGAGTCAAGGAACGACGCAGCTCTTTACGCGGCTGAAAGCGTGAAGAAGAGCGAGGATGAATTCGTCACAATGATGAACAGGAAGGCGGAGGAACTAGGGGCGGACAACACCGTGTTCACCAACTGCCACGGCCTGGAAGTAAACAGCTCTAATTTCTCCACTGCCTATGACATACTCAAAATAACGCGGTACGCCCTTGAGAACCCGGTTTTCAGGGAGATCGTGCAGATGAAAGAGGCGGACATAAAATGGACGGGAAACTATGTCCGCAAAAGGCACCTTAAGAACGTGAACAGGATGCTTTTCATGTATGACGGCGTCAGCGGCGTCAAGACCGGTTACACCAAGCAGGCGGGCAAATGCATAACCGTCACCTGCAAAAGGGACGGCCGCGAGGTTATTTGCATACTACTCGGTTCAAAGGACATATGGAAGGATTCTCCCCGCATGCTTGATTTTGCCTTCGCGAAATTCCGCTTCGATGAATACCTTAGAAATAATTGAAAAGATCTTCGGTGAAAACGGCCCCATTGCAGAACACCTGCCGCGTTTTGAGCCGCGTCTGGAGCAGATCCGGATGTCAGCCGCGGTATGCAAAGCTATCTACGGAGAGAATAACCTTATAGTCGAAGCCGGCACAGGCGTTGGCAAGAGCCTTGCTTATTTAGTCCCTTTGATATACTGGGCGGTTGAGCAGAACACCCGCGTTGTCATATCCACGTATACGAAAGCCCTGCAGCAGCAGCTCACAGAGAAGGACATACCGTTCCTGCAAAAGGCCCTGGGCCTGGATTTCAGCTGCGCGCTATGCGTGGGGAGCCAGAACTACCTGTGCAGGCGCAGGCTCGAAAGGACGGGGCAGAGAGGGTTTTTCGATTCCGGGTCCGAAGAGAAGCAGCTGGACGACATCTTTGAATGGAGTGCGTCGAAGACGGATACCGGGCTTTTCCAGGAAATGGATTTTGAGATCTCGGAATCTCTGCGGTACAAGGTGTGCAGGGAGTCGGACCTGTGCATGGGAAACAAATGCGCGCACAACGAGGATTGCTTTTACCGCAGGGCGAAAAAGCGGGAGTTCGCGGCCCGCGTCCTTGTTACCAACCACCACATGTTCTTTGCCAACCTTTCAGCGGGTGAAAGGATCCTGCCCGAATACGACGCCGTTGTTTTCGACGAAGCGCACAGCGTTGAGGAGGTTGCCACAGACCACCTTGGCGCAGAAATATCCAGCCCCGCGCTGAAATTCCTTTTTGATTCGATAGCAGGGACAAGGCCGGGCAGGGGGTTTATTTCCAGGATTGAGCATCCGGGCGGGGAAAAGGCCGAAGATGTCATAATGCTTACAGCCGCCGCGAGAAAGGCGGCCGACGCTTTTTTTTCAAACGTCGCTGATAAATTTCCGGAAGACGAGAATATTTTCAGGATAAGGGCCCCGAATTTCGTTCCCAACAACCTTACCCAGCCCCTTGCAGAGCTTGCGGCCGCGCTCAAAAGCCTTGCGGATTCCGTAAGGGATACAGAGGATAAGAAAGAGATCGGGGCGCTTTCCATGCGCGCGGTGTTTTTCGCTAAGGGCGCTCAGGCGGTCATAAGCCAGGAGCAGGAAGGATACGTTTTCTGGGCGGAAGCTGTGAGGAAAAAGAACCCGCGTTTTTCCGTGCACGCTTTGCCTGTTGACATAAGCGGGCTGATGCGGGAAAAGGTGTTTGACGGGTCAAAGCCTGTCGTGTTGACCTCGGCAACGCTTTCTGCAGGCAATTCCTTCGCGTTCATCAGGGAACGCCTGGGGATTGAAAATGCCGAAGAGCTTATGCTTGGTTCGCCTTTCAATTTCATTGAGAACGCCCTTCTCTACGTTCCCAGGAGCATGCCTGACCCGGGCAAAGAAACAGGCGCATATACCCTTGAGGTCACTTCGGAAATAGAAAAGATACTGGATATCACACGCGGAAGCACCTTTGTCCTTTTCACCAGCTATAAAATGATGGAAAAGGTTTATGAGTCGCTGAAGGAAACGGAATCGGTTGAAATATTGTGTCAGGGTATAATGCCCAGGTATAAAATGCTTGAAAAGTTCCGGAAAGGCCTCAAGCACAGGAAAGAGGGCAAGGGTTTCGCGCTTTTCGGCACAATGACCTTCTGGCAGGGGGTTGACGTGCCCGGCAAAGCCCTGGAGTGCGTTATAATAACAAAGCTGCCGTTCGCTGTGCCGGACGATCCTGTGACAGAGGCGAAGACAGAAATGCTCCAGGCAGAAGGCAAGGACCCGTTTGTTTACTACCACATACCCAGGGCTGTGGTGTTGCTCAGGCAGGGGTTCGGCAGGCTTATAAGGACGAAGGAAGACAAGGGGATGGTGGCGATACTTGACCCGCGCCTCCGGACCAGGTATTACGGCAGGATATTCATAAACTCTTTGCCCGAATGCCGTATCGCGGAGGACCTATCGGAAGTCAGGGATTTTTTTAAATCCATAAGGATATAGGTATTTGACAAGCATTTTATGCAATTCCCTGGCCTGCCCTGAACTTGCCGTGTCCGCCAAGTTTATTAGGTGGAAGCTTGCGAATAGTTCAGTATGCCAATATTGGCATTTGCGGGGTTTGCGTCTCTATGTCTGAAGAGTATATTTTTCCAGGAAGCCGATTTTTCTTGACCCCTGCTGCTCCGACCGAAGAGTCATTAGCTTTGTTCTGACTCGTAGGTCCCTGTGTTAAGTTCCGGTTCTATCTGAACTACGGGGATCGGAGCATGCTGCTGGGGTCTTCGTCTCTGGGTTCATGAGTGGGCTTTTTTTCTTGACCCCTGCTAATCCCGATAAATCGGGATTAAGCTGCTGGGGTCTGCGTCTCGGGGTTCATAAGTGTGGTTTTTTCCTTGACAAATTGAAATTTTGTAGTATAATAATTTATGGTAGGATAGACTATTTCAACAGGAGGAATTTAAAATGACAAGCGTTAAAGTTTTACCAAAATATCAAATAACTATCCCAAAGCTAATTCGTAAAAAATTAAACCTGCACCTGGGAGACGCTGTTGTGCTTGTAGAAGAAAAAGAAAAAATAGTCCTCAGTAAAGGGAAGACTATTTACGACTATGTCGGGACTCTGCCCGGCACCGGGATGAGCATTGAAGAAATAAGGAACAAGGCAACACAAGAGGCAATGAAAGATGAGTAAAGCATTCTTGGACACCAATATCATTCTGCGGCTCTTGATAAAGGATGACGAGGTAAAAATCAAGTCCTGCCTTGAACTTATCAAGAACGCCAACGAGCGTGAGTCCTCGCTTCATCTTCTTCCGGTTACGATTCTTGAAATAGTCTGGGTGCTGGAAAAAGTTTATAAGTACTCCAGGCAAAACACAGTGGAGCTGGTGGGGGCTATTTTAAACACGCCGGGAATAAAAACGGAAAACGAAGAAGTCTTCAGAAAAGCTCTGTCAGCCTATGAAACAAAAAATATAAAATTTGCTGACGCGGTAATGGGTTATTGGGGATTAGAAAGGGGCTTCACTACTGTATACACCTATGATGAAAAAGATTTTAAAAAAATAGAAGGGCTTGAAGTTAAAAAACCTTAAATAACGGGTTGATGCATTAAATTTAAAAAAATACTGTTGAGCCTGTATTTTTCACTTCAACTTTTTTACTTGACCCCTGCTAATTTCTCCGCAGAGTCATTGATCGAAGATTCTGACTCGTAGGTCCCTGCGTTGAACCCCGAAGGGGTTGCAGGGATTAGAACATGCTGCTGGGGTCTGCGTCTTTGGGTCCTCAAGCGGGTTTTTCTCCCCCCAGTCCCGATATAAAATCGGGACAAAACAGGAGGGACTTCGGCTTCGCCTCAGGCTACGCCTCAGCTTGCCCCTAGCTACGCCAGGGTCTTCGTCTCTGGGTTCTCAAGTGGGTTTTTTCCTGTGCGGAAATAATCAAAAGGTCACATTGGGAACAATCAAAGTGTCACATAGCCGGGGGAAAATTATTTAGGCTGGCTGGTTTAAAAATCAGGTAATAATCACCCTCTCCTTTATCCTCTCCCCTCGAGGGAGAGGGGTAGGGTGAGGGGGGTGGGTACTCTCGAAGGCAGAACCTGGAAAGTAGGACGATTTCCAGAACAGGAAGTAACCGTGGGTCTTATCCCCAACAGAAAGATTATTGTTTTAAAGGATGAGCAGAAAATTGGAGAGTTCCATCTTTAATTAATGTTCGGTTTTAAGGTTCCCAAATGTCCGCTTTTGAATGTTGCGGAACACAAGTGGG
>MNUP01000007.1 GCA_001871075.1 Candidatus Desantisbacteria bacterium CG1_02_49_89 | reverse complement strand
CTCCTTTTCTTCGGGGTCTGCCCGCCTGATTCCAGGATAAGCATAAATCCTTACGAGGTTTACAAGAGGGAGCTTACGATCTACGGAACCTTCAGCCTACTCCACGATTTCCCGTCTGCCATCAAACTCCTACAATCCGGTTCGATCGACGTCAGGTCTCTTGCCTCCCACCAGTTCAGCCTCAGCGAGTTTATGCAGGGTTTCAACCTCATGCTGGAACACGGCGATTTCCTTAAGATCCTTATCAAACCATAAAACAGATTGAGATTCAAATAAAAATATACCACAGAGTGCACAGAGATTTGCGGGTATATTAAATTCAAATACAATGAAAGCTCCGTGTGCTCTCTTAGTATCTTCAGAATATAGTTTTCAGGAGGTCACAGAGTAAAACTATTTTCTCTGTGTCCTCTGTGGTTTCTTGGAAAATTGGAGGAAAGAAATGTGCGAGCCGCTGTTAAGGGATAAAATAGCCGTTGTTACCGGAGGAGCGCAGGGCCTGGGCGAGGCCATCTCTCTGCGCCTGGGCGCCGAGGGCGCAAAAGTAATAGTCGCGGATATGAATTTTGACGGGGCTAAGAAGGTCGCTGAAAGGATAAACGCGGAATTCGGGAAGGACAGGTCCTTCGGCGTGCAGGTGGACGTGACAAAAGCGTCTGATGTTGAAAAGATGGTGAAGGAAGCAACCGTGAAATACAGGCGCCTTGACCTCATGGTTTCCAACGCCGGGATACTCAAGGCGTTCGAGATCACGGAATTCCCGGACGACGCGTGGCGCAAGGTCCTGGAAGTGAACCTTGTCGGCTATTTCCTCTGCGCGAAGGAAGCGGCTAAGGTTATGAAGGAGCAGAAATCCGGCGTTATCATCCAGATAAATTCAAAATCAGGGAAAAAAGGCAGTTTCTGGAACTCCGCGTACGCGGCGTCCAAGTTCGGGGGCATCGGACTGACGCAGAGCATAGCTCTTGACCTTGCTCCATATGGTGTTCGCGTAAATGCGATATGCCCCGGAAACCTGTTAGACTCGCCGCTGTGGCAGGACAGCCTCTACGAGCAATACGCGAAAAAATGGGGCATCTCCAAAGAGGAAGTGCGCAAGAAATACGCCGAACAGGTGCCGCTGGGCAGGGGCTGCGCGTATGAGGACATCTGCAACGTGCTCGTGTTCCTGGCAGGCGACGAGGCAGGCTATATGACAGGCCAGGCGATCAACGTGACCGGCGGGCAGGAAATGCGGTAGGCTCGGGAATATCGCTTCAAACAGGTAATAGCTGCCTTTTGTCGGTGTTTCCCTCGGCGGGCCGTTCGCATCTGATTACCTGCTCACTCTGGAAATTTTGCCCGGCCGCAGTTTCAGGCAAAATTTCTTGAAGCCCGCTACGGTCGAAGATCCGACAAATATTCAGAGGTGGAGAAAGCACCTTCCACCCAGAAGATTGGCGGACATGCGCGGCAGCTAAAAGTAATTGGATATTCCCTCGCTTTTGATAAAAAGATGAGGAGACACGATAAATGAAAAAAAGAGATATTGAGAAATCAATTTCTATATATGAACGAGTTTGCACCATAATTGAAGAATCGCGCAATAGGGCATTATACGCGGTCAATACTGAGATGGTGCGGGCATACTGGCTCATCGGTAGAGAAATCGTAGAAGAAGAACAGAGGGGTAAAAAGCAGGCGAAATACGGGCTATTTCTTATTAACGAATTATCTTTACGATTGACTGCCGAAGTCGGTAAGGGATTTACAGAGACAAATTTAAAATACATGCGGCAGTTCTATCTTGTTTATCCAGAACTACACACAGTGCGTAAAGAATCTGAAAAAAGTCACGCGATGCGTGACGAATTCCCAAGATTGAACGCAGTGCGTTCAAAATTAACATGGACACACTATCGCTTTCTTCTAAAAGTAGATAATCCTGATGCCCGCAGTTTTTATGAGATAGAATGCGTGAATAACCATTGGTCAACCAGGGAATTGGAAAGGCAAATGAGTTCTCTTCTCTTTGAGCGCTTGGCATTAAGTAAGGACAAAAAAGGGCTACTCCGCTTGGCTAAAAAAGGACAGGAGATTCAAAAGTCAGATGACCTGATTAAAGACCCTTATATTTTAGAATTTGCAGGACTAAAAGAGGAACCCAGTCTAAGGGAAACAACTTTGGAAAATGCTCTGATTGAGCATTTGAAAGAATTCATCCTTGAATTAGGCAAAGGTTTCTCGTTTGTCGCAAGGCAGAAAAGAATTACCCTCGAGAGCGACCACTTTTACATTGATTTGGTATTCTATAACCGACTGCTGAGATGCTTTGTCTTAATTGACCTTAAAGTGGGCAGACTTCTGCATCAGGATTTAGGCCAAATGCAGATGTATGTTAATTACTATGACCGTGAAATGAGACAGGAGGGGGAGAGTCATCCTATCGGGATAGTTCTTTGCACGGATAAAAATGATGCAGTGGTCCGTTATACTTTACCCGGGGGAGAAAGACAAATTTTTGCTTCCAAATATAAGTTTTACCTGCCTACTAAAAAAGAGCTCGTTGCAGAGCTGAAAAAGGAACGGTCATTACTTGAGCATAATAAACGTTTAAAATGAATATGCTATATGAGTGGCCAGGCGATAAATGTGGCAGGCGGGCAGGAAATGCGTTAACTGCAGCTCAAAGCTCAAAGGTCAAATGTAGCGGTGCCATTCCCGCCATCTGGGTTTAGGCGGGTCTGCCTCAGGCATGATATTGGCACATTTGATAGAATGGTAGCCGCAGGATTTATCCTGCGTTCCTTTGATCAGCTTTAAAATTATATTGAGAGTATATAAATGCAAAAAGAACATGCGTTTGATGAAAGCTCCGGACAGATCATTATAAGTTTTATAGGAGATTCTTTTTCAGCCCATTTTCGCTGTAAGAGAAAATCAACTTCCTATCTAAAGAATAGAGAAGGTGAGGAACGCGGAAGAATTTCTTTTAACAAAACATATGAAACGTTGGAATTTGAAGGTTTTTAGTTTTTAACCAGAAGAATAGCGCTAATATAGAAGAAAATAATAAGTATAATGAAGCTTTATCTTCAACAATTTTAAAAAAACCAGGGCAGATCATTATTTTTTATGATAAGGAAATTTTTTCGCAATTCTTTTACCCTAATTGTAAAAACTTGACTTTAAAAAATAATAAAGGTAAAAAATGCGGTCTTTTACGGTTTAGAATAGCTGATAATGAAGCTTTGGTTTTTATGGGAAGTATTATTGTCAGCGGAAAAGGGATTGAGGAATTTAATTTAGAAGATAAAAAATATTTAGGAATCAATTTTTTAAAAGGATGCAAAAATATTGAAGATATGAAATATGATTTAGCAGCAGAGCAATTTAAGAAAGCCCTGAATAAAAATCCAAAAGATGCACGTGTATGGCATAATCTTGGCAAAGCTTTTACAGAATTAAGGAATTATAATGAAGCCATAAAATCTTACAAAAAAGCCATCTCACTTAAACCAGCTCTTATTGACTCGTATATTAATCTTGGTTTAGTCTATGAGAAGATACGGCGTTATAAAGATGTAGCCTCAATTTATAAAAAAGCAATACGTACAAATATTCCTGAGATTTATAAAATCTTTCATCTCTATGGGCAAATGTTCATGGATTTAAAGCAGTATAAAAGAGCAATAGGATTTTTTAAAGAGGCTTTAGAACGAGGGCCAGACTTAGCTAAAAGCGGTAACATATTTTATGATTTAGCTTTTTGTTATAGCAGAATAGGTAATTATGAAAGAGCTGTAGAAAATTATAAAGAAGCGATAGAATTACTGCCCTTTTTTTCTTCCGCATATTTTGAAGTCGGTTGTTGTTATGAGAAATTAGGAAAATATAACCTTGCTGTAGATATATTTCAAAAAGCAAAGAATCTTTCTCCCGGATATATGGATTTCTTACCCAAGCTTATTACTGATAAAATTAAAGTCGGTGACCAAACCGGCGCTTTGCGAGAATATAAAGAACTGCAAAGACAGGAAGAAGAATTGAAGGATATGGTGGCAAAACTTTCTATTAAATTGAAAAAGAAAAGGATAAAATGAAAAGTAATATCTCCATTCCGTGACCATATCTTACAAGGGGGATAAATGAGTTATTTGTTTAAAATTAATAAAGATAATAAAGCAATGGAAATTAACAGGAAGCAAATTGGCTATGAAAAAATTGTTCAAGATCTTTTATTGATCAACAGTGAAATAACTGGAGAAAAAATCTTATATTTAGGCCGTGAAATCAAAACAGAAAGAGGTAGATTTTTAGATTTGCTCGGAATAGATAGCTTAGGAAGATTTAATGTTGTTGAAGTAAAAAATGTTGAAGCCCCGGCGGATGTAATTAGACAGGTTTCAGATTATACTACATGGTTAAGTAAATTGCCAATTTTTGAAATAGAACAAATTGTAAAGGACCAACTTGAAAAAGGTAATATTGATTATACCTTGTTACATAAAAAATACGAATCTTTTTTTAATAATGAGTTTCGTCTAGATCGTAATACAATTATTGATGTTGTGTTTGCACCAAGTTTTAAAGATAATTTTATTGCTGAAAGACCTACAAGAACAACCGTAGCCAATAAAGTTGATATTATTTATAAATTTTTTAAGTTTGAATTTTTTGAAGATTTAGAAAATAGATACATTATGACTCAGCCGATAGGCGAAGATGGTTACGAAAGTGAAGGTTCTTACCCGGGAAGCAAAGCAGTTGGGAAAACGGGCGGTCCATCCCATCTTTATAAAAAACTTATTTTGGATTTATGTAAAAAACTAGAAGCCAAATTTGGAGATTGGGCTAATGGTTTTGGTGTTGAAAGGGACCCATTTTCTAAATACCAAAGTAAAGATGGCACCTTTATTGAGTCTGTGTTGTGGTGGAATAATGGGTTTACTATTTGTTGTGGGTTGTGCCGAGAAGAAACAACCGAACAATATAAATTTTTTACACGTATTATATCACGAAAAATTACCGGGGAGAAGAAAAATTTAATAATGGATTATATTGAAAAAAATAATTTCGAGGAAAAAGAAGGATATTTAGGTTTTTTTAAATATTCTAACATATCTATTGATCCCGAAACAATTTTAAATACAGCAACCGACGAAATAGAAAAATTAAAACCCATAATTGAAAAAATATTAGGGTGAGTTTATGCAAAAAGTTGTTTTTAAAACCAGCCAGGGAGACATAGAAGCGGAATTTCTGGAAAATGAGACCGCGAAGAAGATCATCGAGCGCCTGCCCATTGAATCTAAAGTAAAAACCTGGGGGGATGAGATATATTTTGACACCGGCATTACCGCGCCTTCAAAGGGAGGTACGCTTGACGTAAATATCGGCGACATATCGTACTGGCCTGAAGGAAAGTGCCTCTGCATATTCTTCGGGCCCACCGCTGCGAGTTCCGGTGACAAACCGGTCCCTGCCAGCGAAGTAGTGGTTGTGGGAAAGACTTCCGCGAAACCTGAACTGCTGCGAAAAGTAAAATCAGGGACCAAAATAACAGTAACTATGGATTGATGCGGATTCACAAGATTTCCACGAAAGCACTCCGCCCGTCTTTCAGCGGGCGAGACTTCGCCCACCTTAAAGGATGGGCGAGGAAAGCACGAAAATAGCCAACGGATTTTACTTTGTAAACTGTGCAAACCAAACTTTTTAACTATACCTGTTAACCTGTTTAATTTACACTGAAGATTTTCTCTGTGCCTCTGTGTCTCCGTGGTGATTTTAATATCACCGTAATCATTAGTTGAAATCACCGTAATCAATCGTTGGAGAAAAAATGGAACTGAATGAACTGACCTGCCATGAGCTGCACGAAAAACTCGTAAAAAAGGAAATTTCCCCCTTAGATATCGTGAAGGCGGTTGAAAAGCAGATCTCCGCTTCCGAGAAGGATATCCACGCGTATATAACTGTTTTTGACGACATGGAGCAGCAAGCAGCTTTGCTCGACGTCCGACGCTCGACGTCCGACGATCCCCTTTATGGGATTCCAATAGCAATAAAGGACAATATGTGCATGAAGGGAAGAAAGACAACCGCCGGCTCAAAGATACTGCACAATTTTATCCCTCCTTACAACGCCTTCGTCATAGAAAAGCTGAAAAACGCGGGCGCCATCTTCACAGGCAAGGCGAATATGGACGAATTTGCTTTCGGATCGTCCACTGAATCTTCGCATTTCGGCCCCACTAAAAATCCCAGAAAAAAAGGATACGTTCCCGGCGGTTCAAGCGGCGGTTCGGCCGCTGCGGTTGCTTCCTGCGAAGCAATAGTGTCGCTTGGCTCGGATACAGGCGGCTCTATACGGCAGCCTGCTTCCCTGTGCGGGGTTGTCGGCATGAAGCCCACATACGGCAGGGTCTCCCGTTACGGGCTCATAGCGTTCGGTTCTTCGCTTGACCAGATAGGGCCTTTTTCAAGGGACGTGACTGACTGCGCGATACTGTTGAACGCGATAAGCGGGTATGACCCCAAGGATTCAACCTCTGTGGACAAGCCGGTGCCGGATCATAAAAAGGCGCTGTCAGGCAGCGTGAAAGGGATGAAACTGGGCATACCGAAGGAATATTTCATAGAAGGCATAGATGTTGAGGTCAGGCAGGCAGTTGAAAAAGCGATAAAGGCGCTTGAGAAACTCGGCGCGCGGCGCGTGGACATATCGCTTCCGCACACGGAATACGCCGTGGCAACCTACTACATAGTCGCGACAGCAGAAGCGAGCTCCAACCTTGAGCGTTATGACGGGGTAAAATACGGGCACAGGAAAGAAGGCGAAAACCTTATCGATATGTATAAGAAGACCAGGGCTGACGGGTTCGGCAAAGAGGCAAAGCGCAGGATAATGCTGGGCACATACGTTCTTTCCGCCGGATACTATGACGCGTATTATTTGAAAGCGAATAAAGTCCGCACTCTTATACGGCAGGATTTTGAAAAGGCGTTTGGAAAGGCGGACGTGATATTGACACCTACATCTCCAACGCCCGCGTTCAGGATAGGGGAGAAAACAAGCGATCCTTTGCAGATGTACCTGTCGGACATATTCACGATCTCCGCGAACCTTGCCGGGATACCTGGGATCTCGGTCCCCTGCGGAACGACAAAGGACGGGCTTCCTGTGGGCCTGCAGATACTCGGTAAATATTTCGCCGAGGAAGACATCCTGCGCGCCGCATTCGCGTACGAGCAGAATAAATAACCGTCGAACGTCGTAAGTCGAACGTCTTGCGTTTAATGCTCTTAAAGATTTACGTACGACGTATGACGTACGACGTATGACGATAAATATGGAGACAGCATGAAAAATTTCGAGGATAGGCTGAAAAAAGAAATAAGCGAGATAAGGATAATAGACACCCACGAGCACCTGGAGACCGAGGAAGAGCGCCTCGGGCAAAAGGTGGACCTATTCCACTGGTTTTCCCACTACGCCTCCTGCGACCTGATCTCTGCCGGGATGAAGCCCGAAGACCTGAATGAATGCAGGGACACGGGGAAGCCGCTTGAAGAAAGATGGAAAAAGTTTGCTCCTTACTGGGAATGCGTAAGGACTACCGGTTACGGTAAGGCCCTGATTTTCGCGGCAAAAGAGCTGTACGGCGTAAATGAAATAAGCGGAAAAACCTTCGCTCAGCTTTCCGAAAAGATCTCGGCTGCGAATAAAAAAGGATTCTACAAATGGGTGCTGAAGGAAAAAGCCGGGATCGACATATCCCTTAGGCCCGAGGACATGCACTATTTCGGAAAGCTTGACAGGGATTTTTTCGCGCCTGTCGTTTACACTGACGGGCTTATCGGGATATGGAACAGGGAAAGCATTGACGCGATATCGAAGGCTTTCAAAAAAGAGATCGCGTCGGTGGACGACTTGTCCGGGACCATTGATGCGGCGATAGACACTGCTGTCAGGGACGGAGCCTGCGCTGCCAAATGCGGGCTTGCCTACGCCCGCATCCTTAAATTCGAGGACACGGACAAGTCCGTCGCCGGCATTGTTCTTGACAGGATCCTCAAGAAGGAAGCCACGGACCCCAAGCCTTTGCAGGATTTCCTGATGCACAGGATGCTTGAGAAGCTTGAAAAGAAAGGCCTTCCTTTGCAGGTCCACACCGGCATACAGGAGGGTAACGGCAATTACCTTACGAATTCAAACCCCGTGCACCTGCTTAACCTTTTCTTCAGATACCCTTGCCTGAAATTCGACATATTTCACGCCGGCTACCCGTATTCCTCGGAACTCGCCGTGATGGCGAAGAATTTCCCCAACGTTTACGCGGACATGTGCTGGATGTACGTGATATCGCCCACCGCCTCTAAGAAGATACTCCACGACTGGCTTGACACGATCCCCAACAACAAGATATTCGGGTTTGGCGGGGATTATATATTTGCCGAAGGGGCTTACGCTCACTCGCGCATAGCCAGGGAGATCATTTTCCAGGTTATCCAGGAAAAATACAAAAGGGGCTGGTTTGACGAGGAGGAATGCCTTATGCTCGCCCGCAAGCTCCTCCGCGACAACGCGCTTGACTTCTTTAAAATACAATTATGAGTTATGAGTTATGAATTATGAGTCAAGGAGTCAGGGCTTAAGCCCTGAATTTTAAATTAAAAAATCCTTGCAGTTGATTCATAACTCATCATTCATAATTCATAATTAAGAGGCAAAATGGATTATGAAGTAGTTATCGGGCTTGAGGTGCACGTGCACCTCAAGACAGAATCCAAGATGTTCTGTTCCTGCTCAACCGAGTTCGGGGCAGAGCCGAACACCCATACCTGCCCTGTGTGCCAGGGCATGCCCGGGGTCCTGCCTGTCATGAACAGGAAAGCCATAGAGCTTGCCATTAAAAGCGCGCTTGCCCTTAACTGTAAAGTTATGCCTAAAAGCGTTTTCAGCAGGAAAAATTAT
>MNUP01000042.1 GCA_001871075.1 Candidatus Desantisbacteria bacterium CG1_02_49_89 | reverse complement strand
ATTGACAGGTACCTTGGCACTGATACAGGCAATCTTCTTATGGTCAAAAAAGCCGGGAAGGTTCATCCTGTTGTTTCCCTATGCGTTGAAGCAGGATGGGATATGGTTTCATTCGACACCCAGACAAACGAATATTTCAGGGAATGGGCGAAAAAGAAATATAAAAATATTGATCCGCTGAATTCGGAATGGGGAACAAGCTATAAGGATTTTTCCGAAATTGACCCACGCGATACCGCGATCTTTGATTATTCAAATATGAGAAGGTTCACCCAACCAAAACCTGTTGAAGACCATATATTATTCAGGGCAGAGCTTTGCAGCAGCGCTTTCGCTGACATAAAAAAGGAACTGCTGAAAAAATATCCGGATATGTATTTTATGGCAGAACTGCCGTACCAGTTCGACTGCGGTCGCAGATGCGGGGATTACGTAGGCTATAAATGGCAGTATGCCGCGCTTCCTGAAATGATAGCTTACGCGGATATGCTGCTTATACGCTCTTCAGGCGATGTCACGCTCGATGAATATGAATCAATAAGGGAATTCAAGAAGAAATTCAAAATGGACGTGATCCTGACGCATCGGACCCACACGCATGGGAATCCTTCCCAGTTCAGCGATTACGAAGACATAGCGAAGAACACGCTTGAATACGTTGACGGGCTTGGGATATACTCCTGGAACGAGATGGTGGACTGCCATACAGCCGTGAACGCCGAAGGCGTTGGGGCTGTGCCGTTCCGGGTGGACGAGGAAAAGAGCGCGGAAATGGCAGGCTATATCGAAAAACTCAACAAGGAATATGTTAAACTTTTTAAAAAATAGTGCAAATTTCAAATTGTAAATTGTAAATTGAAAATTGAAGAATAACCACGGAGGCACGGAAGAACGGAAGCACAGAGAAATATATTTTTTACAGGGAACTTACGAGAACTTAAACTAATTTTTGCCACTGTCCGCCCGTCTTTCAGCGGGCGAGACCTCGCCCCGACGTGAAGTCTGGGCGGGAGGGCACTGAAGGCACTGAGTTCACTGAATGTAACTCAGGGCTTTAGCTTTGAAAAGGTTTAATAATATGAATGAAAAAGAACTGAAAATGATACTTGAAGAAGGTGAAGGATACAAGATAGAATTTAAAGAGTCTCTTTCAGGTATTGACAAAGAGATGGTATCTTTCGCGAATTCCTCAGGTGGGAGGATTTTTCTTGGCATAACCGATGATAGCAAAATAAAGGGTTTTGCGGCCTCAAACAGGTTAAAATCTCAGATTCAGGATATTGCAAGTAATTGCAGGCCTAAAGTGCAAATTGCTTTTGAAAAATTCGAAAATATACTTATTATTACTGTTCGGGAGGGAAGCGATAAACCATATGAATGCTCCGAAGGATTTTTTAAAAGGTTGGGTCCAAACTCCCAGAAAATGACAAGAAATGAAATTGTCGATTTGTTTAAATCTGAAGGGAAAATACGTTTTGATGAATTGATGGAGCCAGGGTTCAATTATCCCGGAGATTACGACAAAAATAAATTGACAGAATTTATTGAACTTGGAGGTTTATCTAAGACCGCAGGAAGCGAAAGGATTCTATTGAGCCTGAATGTCAGCACAAGACAGAGAGGAAACCTGCATTTTAATAATTCCGGTATTCTATTTTTTGCAAAAAATCCTCAAAGTTTTATACCTTGGTCAGTTTTTACCGTAGTTCTTTTTAAAGATAAACAAGGAACGGACGTAATAGATAGGAAAGAAGTGAAAGGAAGTCTGTTTGAAATAGTAGAAGGTGTGATGAATTTTACCCGGATGTATACAAAAGTAGCCTACAGATTTACTGGTAAACCTCAAAGAGAAGAAATTTACGAATATCCGTTTGAGGCAGTAAGGGAAGCCGTGATAAATTCAGTTATGCACAAGGACTATTTCGAGCATGGGCATAATAACATTCTGAAATTCTTTCCTGACAAAATAAGCATAGAAAATATTTGGCGTAAGCCCAGACATTTTATTCTTGGCAGAACTGTTTTCAGAAGAAACCAGGTGATTGCTGATTTATTTTCCAGGATTCATTTCGGCGAGAAACTCGGTTCAGGGATGCAAAGAATAAAGGAAATTTGTAAAAAGGATCACTCTCCGTTACCGAAAATAAACTTTACAGAAACTCATTTTTATATAACATTCGGACAAAATCGAGAGTATCTTAATATGGCTAAAGCAGAAGAGAGCATAAGTACTACCCCCCAAGTTACCCCCCAAGTTACCCCCCAAGTTACATTATCAGGATTGGAAAAGCAAATACTCGAGGAAATCATAAAAAATCCCAGGATTTCTCGAAATCAAATAGCCAACAGATTAAAAATTGGTTCAGACACAATAAAAGAATATATTAAAAGGCTGAGAAAGAAAAATATTTTAAGAAGAAAGGGAAAAACCAGCGGGGGATGGTGGAAGATTAAAAGGTAATGCAAGTTCTGCAATATATTATGTTTTAATCGGGTCAGAATCGAGCCATAATCGGGTCAGAATCGAGCCATTTGGAAATAAAGTAGAGGAGAAGGTTGTAGTAGCAAAAGAAGAGAATATGGCAGTAACGGCAGAAGAGACAGCAGCAGTGGCAGAAGCAGGCTTTGCCGAGCAATTAGGGAAAGGCTGAAGTGATAAATATATTTATAAGGCAGGTAATCGGTAAATTTTCGGTAAGCATTTTTTGCTAATTGGTAAGAAGAAAAGACTATGACTGAGGCAGATCAAATTTTAAAGGTGAGAGGTGCAGGTAAATATATAAAGTATAAAACCGTATATCTGCCTAATAAATAAAAAAGAGCGTGCCTCCAGGCTTGTCGTGCCGTTGCTTTTGCCAACCGATGGATGGGAACGCAACGAACCGCCTGTAACGGACTTACCACTCTAATAATAGAATACCATAATTTCATTTAAAAGTCAAATTTTATATTATCAAAGTTTTTTAAAAATGAAAAAACCCGATTTCTCGGGATTTCTTCACGCTGACCCCTTCGGGTCATCCAACTCCAATTACTTGGATTAGTAATAGTATATCAGAAAATCAAGGAAAAGTCAAATTTTTATTAATTTTTCAGAAGGGAGAATAGTAAATGGTAAAATCTGATAAGAAAATCGATGTAGTAGTAGCCGGGCATATATGCTTTGACGTGATACCAAGGTTTCCGAAAACAGGGGCGAAATCGTTCGGAGAGCTGTTCGTTCCCGGAAAGCTTGTGAACGTGGGCGAAGTGGTGACTTCCACGGGCGGGCCCGTGTCAAACACAGGCCTTGGACTGCACAGGCTTGGCGCGAAGGTTGAGTTGATGGCGAAGATCGGGGACGATTTCTTCGGTAAAGCCATTCTTGATAAGTTAAAAGAAACTTTTAAAGGAGGCAGGTCGCCCATCTCCGCCAAAAAAGAGCGGACTGGTCGAACCCTGGCGGGCATGCATGTGGTCCCTGGCGAGCAGAGTTCGTATACGCTCGCGCTCGCGCCTCCGGGTATTGACAGGATATTTCTGCATAATCCCGGAGCCAATAACACATTCGGCCTGGAAGACATCAATTTTGACCTTGTAAAGCAGGCAAGGATCTTCCACCTCGGGTACCCGCCGCTTATGCGACGGCTTTACGAGAACGAAGGCGCTGAGCTTGCAAGGATATTCAAAAAAGCAAAGGAAACCGGGGTGACGACCTCGCTTGACGTTTCACTTCCTGATCCGGCAAGCGATTCGGGTAAGCAGGACTGGGACAAGATACTGAAAAACGTGCTCCCGTTCGTGGACATCTACCTTCCGAGCGTTGAAGAGACCTGTTTTATGATCGAAAGGGATAGGTTTATGCAGTTCAGGGAAGGATCAAAGGACAAGGACCTCTTAGATTGCTTTGAGGGCGAGGATATGTCAAGGATGTCAGCCAGGCTTATGTCATACGGACCCAAGATCGTGAGCCTGAAAAGCGGGGTCCGCGGGTTCTACCTGCGCACAGCTGGAAAGAAAGAACTTGAAAAAATGGGATGGACAAAGCCGGCTGACCCGGATAACTGGGCTGGAAGGGAACTGTGGGAGCCCAGCTATCGCGTTGAAGAGGTTGCAAGTGCCACCGGAGCAGGAGATTCAGCGATAGCCGGGTTTTTAAGTGCTTATCTTAACGGAAAGAGCGTTGAGGTTAGCTTGAAATACGCCTGCACTGTGGGCGCGCAGAATGTCCGGGTGCTGGATGCTGTCAGCGGCATAAAATCCTGGAAAGAAACCACTGAGCAGGTTGAAGCCAAGCTTCCTAAAAATAAACTTGAAATCAAAACCACTGGTTGGAAATACAATGAACCAGAACGGTTTTGGCAGGGACCAAACGATAAATCAAATTAACCACAGGTGAACACAGTTTTGGTAACTCAGGGCTTTAGCCCTGACATCAAACCTGAAGGTTTGAGTTACTGTAATCATAAAAAAACAAGAAAGGAGAGAAACAAAATCATGGACAAGTGGCAAGAGGTAGAGCAGAAGTTAGCAGGTCTCATCAACGAGATAAGGGGAGCGCAGGGGCTTGGGGCGTGGAAATACAAGGAAAATCCGGAAGACGGCGCTGAGCAGAAGGGTTTTGATGATTCTGCCTGGCCGAATTACGGCGGAAAGTGGTGGGATACGCCTACGACAGTGGCGTGCTTCCGCATCAAAAGGCAGATACCTGTTGAGATGTTCGGCATCGATTTGAAAGGCTCGCAGGT
The DNA here is from genome assembly GCA_001871075.1 of Candidatus Desantisbacteria bacterium CG1_02_49_89. GTDB lineage: Bacteria > Desantisbacteria > UBA1551 > UBA1551 > UBA1551 > UBA1551. Next base: position 9,756 of record MNUP01000042.1, on the reverse strand, counting down.
GAACGGGAATTTTTATTCGCCCAACGGCGCCGAAGTTTTCGTGAACGGCAAGAGCGCCGCGAAAACAGACTGGCTTATCGACGTGATATTCCCGGTTGTTGAAAAAATAACTAAAGCAGAAGAACTTACCATAGTCATCAGGACCCTTAAGGCGCCCGGATGGGGCAGTCTTTATTACGGCACGAGATTGTTCTTCGAAAAGGTCGAGGACAGGATCTTCAGGATGGAGGTCGCGCTCAACGTGATGCGGCTTGCTGCCGCTCTTTCGGAATGGAAGGGAAAGAAATACGCGGAAATGCTTAATAAGGCAGTTTCGCTTGTTGATATAAAAGCCCTGGATGCCAAGAACGCTGAACAGCTTGTTCCGTCGCTTGAAAAAGCCCAGGAAGCGCTTTCAGGGATCTCAGGCGAAGCTAAAAAGCTGAAGATCCACCTTGTGGGCCACGCGCACATTGATATGAACTGGCTGTGGACCTGGCCTGCCACTTTGAATACGGCGCGCGGAACTTTCAAGACCGTTGACAGCATTATGGATGAGGTGCCGGATTTTAAATTCTCGCAGAGCCAGGCAGGGCTTTATGACGGCGTTGAGGAGAACCTGCCGGAATTGTACGATAAGATCAAAAAGAGGGTGAAGCAGGGAAAATGGGACGTGACAGCTTCCACCTGGGTTGAGGGCGACCTGAATACCGCGGGCGGAGAAGCTTTGGTGCGCCAGACGCTCTACGCGAAGAAATACGTGATGGAAAAATTCGGGCTTGAGCCGAAGGTCTGCTGGTGCCCGGACACGTTCGGCCATCCGTGGACATACCCCCAGATACTGAAAAAGAGCGGCATTGATTTCTATTACGGGCACAGGTGCAGGCCCCAGAAGGAAGGACCGCTTTTCTGGTGGGAATCTCCTGACGGCACCCGTATCCTCGCGCTTGTAAGCGGTGAATCCTACAACATGGCGATAAGGCCTGACATGGCCAGCTGGATGATAAACCATAAGAAAAGGATCGGCATTAACCATTACCAGGTGGTTTACGGGATCGGCGACCACGGCGGCGGGCCGACCAGGCGGGACGTTAAAAGGGCTAAAAAGCTGCAGCAGGTGAAACAATTCCCCGCTGTGATATTTGATTCAGCTGAAAGCTATTACAAGGGCGCGCTCAAGGACAAAAAGAATTATCCGGTGTGCCGCAGGGAGTTGAACTTCACTTTCGAGGGGTGCTATTCGAACCACGGGGATATCAAGCTGTATAACAGGACAAGCGAGAACCTGCTTCCGGCCGCTGAATCGCTCAGCTTGATGTCGAATACCCTGGGAGGCGAGTATCCGGCTGAAAAGATGGATAAGGCGTGGCACAACACGCTGTTCAGCCAGTTCCACGACATTTACTGCGGGTGCGCCATACATCCTTCATACGGGGACGGCGACCATCACGCGAAGGAATTTTTCACCGAAGTTGCGTCTATTGGAAAGAGCGCTATGGATTCAGCTATGCAGGTGATCGCGTCTAAGATAGATTACAAGGGAAAGGGAAAGCCGGTCGTTGTTTTTAACCCGCATTCCTGGGAGCGCACTGACATAGCGATGGTCAAGGTCGAGAACCGCAGGGACGCGAACATCTGCGATGATAAAGGCAATTGCGTCCCGACACAGCTGAGCGGGGACTGCCTTATATTCGCCGCGACCGTGCCAGCGATGGGATTTCGCACGTATTACGTCTGCCAGAAGAGTAAATGCGCGCAAGATCCGGAAGCTGACGATATCAAATTCAGCGAGGACCCGAATTTCATAACCGCGGAGAACAGGTTCTACACGCTGAGGATAAGGAAGAATTCTGGCGGCGTGCACAACCTGATAGACAAGAGTAACGGGATGGACTGCGTGCCGTCTTTCAAATACGGGGCTGAGGCTCCGACTTTCTTCGAGCCTGGCAACCTGCTGCAGGTGCATTACGAGAAGCCGCACGGGATGTCTGCCTGGATAGTCGGCCCAATCGGCAGGATAGACAACCTGCTTTCTGACGCGAAAGTCGAGCTGAAGGAAAAAGGGCCGGTGCGCGTTGTCATAAGCGTGGAAAGGAAAATACTGGATTCGGATTTTAGGCAGGACATAGTCCTTTACAGGGATATCCCGCGCGTGGATTTCTACGCGGACGTAGACTGGAAGGAAAAAGGAACGCCCCAGACAGACGGGCCGATGCTTAAAGTCGCGTTCCCTGTGAGCGTGAACAGCTCAGAAGCCTGTTTTGAAATACCGTTCGGGTATATTTACCGCCCGACAATAGGTAACGAAGTGCCTTCGCAGAAATGGATGGACCTTACAGGAAAGGATGAGGCGGGAAAAAGGGGCTTAAGCATCCTGAACAACTGCAAGTACGGCTGTGACGCGATCGGTAATGTGTTAAGGCTTACGCTTATCAGGAGCGGTTACGAGCCTGACCCGGTTTCAGCTGTCGGGGAGCACCATTTCGGTTACGCGATGTACCCGCACAAGGGTGACTGGCGCTCCGCAGGCACTGTGAACCGTGCCGCGGAATTCAATCAGCCGCTTCTGGTAACTGCAGTTGACAAGTTGACAAGTTTACAAGTTTACAAGTCTGACGATGCACGACGAACGACGCACGACGCACGACAGGTTCTGCCGGAGACACACTCATTTGTGAGTGTGGAACCAAAGAACCTTATTGTCAGCGCGTTTAAGAAGGCGGAGGACGGCAAGGGGATGATACTGCGATTCTACGAGGCGCACGGCAAAGCGACAAAAGGCGTGATCACGCTGAATGTGTCGCAGATGAAGAACGCTGTTGAGACCGATATGATAGAACGCCCGCTTGCAGGCAAGAAACTCAAAATATCTGGTGTAACGCAGGACTTTAGTCCTGCTAAAATTAAAATTTCCGTCGGCAAGCATGAAATCAAAACCATCCGTTTAAGCTAATTTATCCCCCCTACTTTCTTGCGAAAGTCCCAGGGGGGATCTTCGACATAGTTTATAGAGTTTACAAAGTTTACAGAGTAGAAATCCGTGGAAATTAGTGTAAATTCGTGGTTAAAGGTTTTTTTTGGAGGGTTATTGTGCCTTTGATAACTTTTAAGGAAATGATGGAAGACGCGGGCAGGAAAGGCTACGCGGTCGGGTATTTCGAGAGCTGGAACCTGAATTCCCTTGAGGCAGTGCTGGAAGCAGCTGAGGAAACCAATTCGCCTGTTATAATTGGTTTCGGCTGTTCCGTTGTCAGCCAGGAATGGCTTGACCGAAGGGGGCTCGACTATCTTGCCGTTTTAGGAAGGGCGGCCGCGCGCAAAAGCCTTGTGCCGGTGTGCTACATCCTTAACGAGATACAGACCCTTGAGCAGATGGAAAGGGGCGTGAGGCTGGGATTCAACGTTGTTATGATGGATACAAGCGGGCTTGAGTTCAAGAAGAACATATCTGTTACAAGAAGGGCTGTAAGGACAGCGCACGCCTACGGCACGGCGGTTGAAGGAGAGCTTGGAAAGCTTCCGACCGCAGGCGGCAAGGAAGACAGCAGCGCTGAGCTTACAGATCCCGGACAGGCGGAAGAATTCGTGAGAAGAACAGGTGTGGACGCGCTTTCGGTCTCGATCGGCAACGTGCACCTTTTAACGGAAGGCAAGGCGCAGGTTGACATCGAAAGACTGAAAAAAATACACGAAGCGGTCAAAGTCCCGTTTGTGATCCACGGCGGCACGGGATTTCCTGACGAGGCGATCCCCGACGCGATAAGGTTTGGCGTGAGGAAATTCAACGTGGGCACGGTGATGAAGAAGGCATATATTGATGAAATAATTAAAAGAACGTCCGGTATGGAGATAGACAAGCTTGATATCCAGGCGGTTGTCGGTTCGCGCAAGGATGAAGACGTTTTCACGAAGGCAAAGAACAGGGTTAAGGATGTCGTGAAGGGACTTATCAAAAAATACGGCTCAGCCGGCCAAGCTTGAACAAAGTAATAAAGGCAGTTTACAAAGTTTATAAAGTTTACAGAGTCTATAATTAAAAATCAATTTATTCTGTATCAACTTTGTAACCTATGTAAACTTGTAAACTCTGTAAACTTATGGAAAACATACCAAGAGACAAGCTACTGGGGATCTACGAGTGCATGCTCAGGATAAGGGAGTTTGAGAATAAGATATACTACCTGTTCATAGACGGGTTTATACCGGGCACGATCCATCTTTACCAGGGCCAGGAGGCAGTCGCGGCAGGCGTGTGCGCTAATCTCAGGAAGGATGATGTTATCACAAGCACCCATAGGCCGCACGGCCACGCGATCGCGAAAGGCGTGCCTTCCGGTTCTTTGATGGCTGAGATATTCGGTAAATCCACCGGATGCTGCAAAGGCAAGGGCGGGTCAATGCACGTGGGTGACATTGACGTTGGAATGCCGCCTGCGATCGCTATTGTCGCAGGCGGGATACCGGTAGCCGCCGGAATGGCGCTGGCGTTTAAATTCCAGAAGAAAAACAGCGTCGCGGTCTCTTTCTTCGGCGAAGGAGCTACCAACGAGGGGGTTTTCCACGAGACCCTGAACATGGCTTCCCTTTGGAACCTTCCTGTTGTTTACATATGTGAGAACAACCTTTACGCCGCGTCAACGCATATTGAGAAAGCTTTTAAAATTACGGATATAGCAAAGCGGGCTGATGCATACGGAATGCCTGGCAGAACAGTTGACGGTAACGACGCTGTTGCTGTTTACAGCGCGGCTAAAGAGGCGGTTGAGCAGGCAAGGGCAGGCAAAGGTCCGTCGCTTTTAGTCTGCAATACTTACAGGCACGGAGGGCACTCCCGCGGGGACGCGTGCACATACCGGCCTAAGGGCGAAAAAGAGGAGTGGCTTAAAAAAGACCCGTTGATAATAATGGAAAACATGCTTTTAGAAGCAAAGCTTCTATCCGCGGATGGAATAAAAGCTATGAAGGAAAAAGCGGAACAAGAAATGATCGAAGCCTCGGAATTCGCCAAAGCAAGCCCGCTTCCGGCCCCCGAGCAGGCGCTCGAGGATTTGTGGGCCTAGATGCAGTCATGTGTCATGTGTCATGAGTCATGAGTTTTAAATCGTGTCCCGCCCAGCAAAATTGGCGGGCAGGCGCCGTGTAAATGTTTCGTAGGGCAAGCCTTTAGGCTTGCGATTAGTTGATAAGTAGATAAGGCAAAATCTCAGTGAACTCAGTGCCCTCAGTGGCAAAAGTTTTTATCCGTATGCATCCGTATTAGTTAATCCGTCTGAATCCGCAGGAGTACTATGAAGAAGATGTCTATTGCTGAAGCGTTAAGGGAAGCGATAAGGGAAGAAATGGTACGCGACGAGCGCGTTTTTTGCATCGGCGAGGACATCGGCATCACAGGCGGGTTCGGCGGCGCGTTCACAGTTACCTTAGGGCTTTCAGACCAGTTCGGCCATGAGCGGATACTTGACACCCCGATTTCCGAGTCAGGATTTATAGGTATTGCCATAGGCGCGGCAATGGCAGGAATGAGGCCCATAGCTGATTTCGAGTACGGGGATTTCGCTTTCTGCGCCATGGACCAGCTTGTAAATAACATGTCAAAGCTCAGGTATATGTCAGGCGGAAAAGTGAAACTCCCGATGGTGGTGCGCGTGCCTGTGGGAGCGACCCGGCGCGGAGCCCAGCACGCCCAGTCTATTGAATCCTATTTCTTCCATGTGCCCGGGATCAAGATCGCCTGCCCAAGCACAGCTTATGACGCTAAAGGGCTTTTGAAAACAGCCGTAAGGGATGATAACCCGGTGATGGTTTTTGAGCACAAGAAATTATACGGGGCAAAAGGCGCCAGGAAGGTTGAAGGGGCGATGGACGTTGAACAGGAGATCCCTGACGAAGAATACCTGATACCGTTCGGCAAAGCGGAAGTCAAAAAAGAAGGTAAGGATGTGACCATTGTCGCGACCTTACGGATGGTTTACGAATCACTTGCCGCCGCCGCAGTCCTGGAAAAAGAAGGCATAAGCGCAGAGGTGATAGATCCCCGGACCCTGATCCCGTTTGACTGGGAATGCGTTATGGACTCGGTTAAAAAGACAGGAAGGCTCCTGATAGTGCACGAAGACAATTACACGGGCGGGTGGGGGGCTGAGATAGCGGCTTCAGTTGCTGAAAAGGCGTTTGATTACCTGGACGCGCCTATCAAGCGGGTCTGCGCACCGGATATTCCGGTCCCGTATTCCCCGCCTATGGAAGATTTTTACATTCCCTCAGCTGAAAAAATCGTCAAGGCCATAAAAGAAATTATTTAGCCACGGATTACCCCCTGCAGCTGCTGCGCAGCTCAATGCAGGGGCCTGCGCGCCAGAGCTGAGCTGATGGCGTTGCGGACGAAAACACGAAATGTAACTCAGGGCTTCAGCCCTGAGATGTAGGGGTTTGATTTATCAAGCCCGACAATCTCCCTTTGTAAAGGGAGACAGCAGAGGGATTTTGGCTGTCATTGCGATCCCGACTTTATGTCGGGGGAAGCAATCTCGAATTCCATTGAAAAATAAGGAAAATAAGAACCTTCGTTTCACTCAGAACCTTGTTTTTCGTTGGTGAAGTTGTGGAAATGTCAAAATAAAAAATGGTGTCTGTCCCTATTTTTATTACAAAAAGTCTTTAACGGGGAGTTGTAGAAAATGCAGGTATTGAAAATCAAACAAATTATTAAACAAGGCGAAAAGATCTCTGTTGAATTTAAAGAATGCAAGGCATCTCTTGCCAAAGATATTTATGATACCGTATGCGCATTTTTAAACAGATCAGGCGGGGAACTTCTACTTGGCGTTAATGACAACGGCGTAATCACGGGGATTGACCCAAAATATATCGAACAAATAAAAAAGGATTTTGTGACTGCCGTAAACAATCCGCAAAAAATAAGCCCTGCATTTTACCTGTCGATAGAAGAAATTGCGATTGACGGAAAAGTGATTTTGTATATATATGTTCCTGAAAGCTCTCAGGTTCACCGGTGCAGCGGAAGGATTTATGACCGCAATGAAGACGGAGACTTTGACATTACAGATAACAATAATCTTGTATCCGAACTCTTCTTAAGAAAACAGACAACCTATTCAGAAAACCAGGTTTTTCCTTATATGGAGCTTGCAGATCTGCGGCAGGACATTATCGGGCGTGTCAGGAAACAGGCGGCAATTCATCGTGAAAATCATGCCTGGGAATCAATGGACGATCTTGGCATGCTAAAAAGCGCTCAGCTGTATAAAAAAGATTTTCAGACAGGGAAAAACGGTTTTACGCTTGCCGCAATACTGCTTTTCGGAAAGGATGAAACAATTTTATCGGTTTTGCCGCACTTCAGAACCGATGCCATATTAAGGCGTGAGAACAGGGACCGCTATGATGATCGCGATGATATCCGCACTAATCTTATTGACAGTTATGACCGCCTTCTCAGTTTTGGGGAAAAGCACCTAAGCGATCCTTTTTATATGGAAAATGATCAGCGTGTAAGTCTGCGCGGCCATATTTTGCGCGAAGTTATCAGCAATATTCTTATTCACCGCGAATATATCAATGCTTTCCCTGCTAAATTTATTATTGACCATGAAAAACTATATACCGAAAACAGCAATAAACCGCACGGTTTTGGCTTGATTGATCCCGTTTATTTTTCACCTTATCCCAAAAATCCTTCCATTGCGCGTGTATTCAGGGAAATTGGCAGAGCGGATGAGCTCGGATCAGGCGTAAGGAATCTTTTTAAGTATTGCAGGATATATTGCGGGCGTGATCCCCAGCTTTTTGAAGAAGATGTTTTTAAGTTCGTTTTGATGCTTACCCCGCAAGCTACCCCGCAAGCTACCCCGCAAGCTACCCCGCAAGATGAGCGCACAAAAAGAATACTTGAGTTTTGCCAAATACCACGGGACAGAGAAGAGATCCAGAAATTTTTAAACTTAAAAGACAGGGAGCATTTTCGCTTAGAAATATTAAAACCGCTGATTGAGCAAGGTTTGCTCCATCCAACAATACCCGATAAACTTAGAAGCCCAAAACAAAAATATTATTCTGTAAAGAAAGGAAACGTTCCCTTTCTCCATTGAAAAACAAAGGGAATTAAAAATGGTCGCTGTCCCTAATTTGACCCTAATTTTTACCCAGAAAACTACCCAGAAAATACTTGAGTTCATTAAAAAGAATCCAAGGATTACCCGCCGGGAACTCGCCAGGCTTGCGGGAATAACAGAAGATGGCATTAAATACAATCTGAATATTCTGCAGAAATCAGATTTGTTAAAACGCATCGGTCCTGACAAAGGTGGCTACTGGAAAGTCGAAAAAAGTAACCACAGATTAACATAGCCAATAACTTTTAGGGATATGATTTATCGCACCCGAAAATCTCCCTTTTGTAAAGGGAGATAACAGATGGATTTGCTTCCTGAATTTCCATTGAAAAATAAAGGGAATAAAAAATGATCGCTATCCCATTATTTTGGAGAAATTTATGAAAAGACTTTTTTGGGTTATTATTTTAATTTTGTTTTTAACAAAAATCTGTTTTGCTGAAACAGTTACTATTGAAGATGGTTATCAAGGTGCCAAGTGGAGTATGAGTCCCGAGAAAGTAAAACGAATTTTAATAGAAAAGAAAATCAAATTAAAAGAACATCAAATTTCAAAATATCAATTGCCAGACGGATCTTATACTAAAAATGATACCTCAAATTTAACAGTATATTATAAAGATCAAATTAAAGGCGAGACTATCGAAATTCAATTTCAATTTTTTAAAAGAAAACTTTGGGCAGCAGGAATATTTTATGAAGATGAATTTTATACAGGATATGAAAATACAGGAGCTGAGTCTTTCTCACAATATATTTTGGAATTATTAATTGAAAAATATGGTGAACCTTATGATGATTATGCTTCTGATTTAGGATTTTCTAAAGATAAAATTTGCTTGTGGTATTCAGATACAACAACGATGCAATTTAAAAAAGAAGTATATATTAGGAATCCCGATGAAAAATTTAATGAAGGGAAATGTTGGATTTCTGTGACCTACAATAGCAAGAAATTGGCTTATGAAAAGCAAAAATATGAAGAAAAATTAAAACAACAAATGGATAGGGAGCAGCGTGAGGAGGTAAAGAAGAAATTATAAAATATAAGTTATTAATTTTCCGTATTTCCATAATTAATTTTGTAAAAATCACGTAATTAATTTAATCAGGGCTAAACCTGAAAAATGCGTGAAAATGCGTTCTTTGGTAATTAAGGATACTTGACTTCCCGAAGGAAACAGTGTATAATGATGACGATAAATTCATTTGCAAGTGAACCTAACTTTTAGGTAGGGTTACTTAACATGGCAAAAGGTCTTAGAAATATACGGTTTTCCTTCGGAGAAAGCAATTTAACTCACTTCGGCGGACTGTTTTTAATTCACTCATTTTGCAAAAAACTCAGAATAAAATCATACCTATAAATATATGTAATACTCCAAAAAAGTAACTATTCATATATGAAGATTTGTTTATAAGTTGCCATAATAATTATCAACAGAGTAAAACAAGAATGAAAACTATACCAATTTGCCAAAATTTAAAAAACTGTTACCGACGACAAAGGGTTAAAAACAGGGCGTTTTCACGCATTTTTCAGGTAAAGTCCTGAGTTACTCCGAAGGAGTCCCTTTGGGACAAAAACTGTGTTAACCTGTGGTTTCAGAAGCAGTCATTTGTCATTAGTCGTTTGTCATTACTA
>MNUP01000014.1 GCA_001871075.1 Candidatus Desantisbacteria bacterium CG1_02_49_89 | reverse complement strand
CACAATAATTTTTTTGTTGGGGATAAGACACACGGTTACTTCTTGCTCCGGAAATCGACCTACCTTCCAGATTCTGCCTTCGAGAGTACCCACCCCCCTCACCCTACCCCTCTCCCTCGAGGGGAGAGGATAAAGGAGAGGGTGATTATTACCTGATTTTTAAACCAGCCAGCCTAAATCAATTTCCCCCAGATAGGTATACTTCTGATTGTTCCCCAGGTATACTTTTGATTATTTCCGCACAGAAAAAAGTGCTTTTTTAGCTTTTATATCATGATCCATGGACCCGAATCCATGGGTGTTTCCTCTTCTTAAGTCTTTATTATATCATAAAAAGGGCCAAAAGTCAAGGGCCCCCTTTTTTAAGGTTCACCATGGCTATAATCTTAGAATTTGGTATATCGATCTGCAGTTGGTGCTAATCCTACAAGGTTCACCCCTATTATTACCCTTGTTCTCCGTTTTTCCCTCAAGACTGCCAAAGAGCTACCTTTTTGGTGAACAAAACCAAACTTGGACAAACGGGGCTATGCCGGGTGCAACCGTGCTGATCTGCCCCATCAATTTCTAATCCTCCTATTATTTACTTCCCGACTACTGTGGAAGCCTTTGCAGGCTGTTGCCCCCGAGGCCGTATTCTTCAGCGGCTTCCATTATTGCCTTAAAGCTTTGCAGGGGAGTCCCGGGACAAACATTGGCACCGTCGCCCAGCATAAAACCACCGCTTGGCCCTATCGCTTCAATGCATTCCAAAGCCGCTTGTTTGACCTGTTGATAATTGCCGTCCTTCATGAGCATTGGATCAATGTTCCCCATCATACGCGAGACGCCGCCCAGGTTCGCAGCCGCGACCTTTGGAGGGACCAGATAACCGAAAAGGATAAACGTGTTCATTTTCATATCATCCCTGAGCGCCTGAAGCAGGTGCGCGCTGTTTCCGCACATGTGGATCGCGCGTTCTACGCGGCCGAACCGTTCGAAAATAGCACGGCTGTACGGAACGCAGAACTCTTTGAACAGCGCGGAAGACATGATCTGCGCGGAATCTTCAGCCAGACAGTATGAGTCACCGCAAAGCGGAATGCCCATTAATTTTCTTGCATTCTCCTCAGTCGCGATCTCGCCCCGGGTTATCTTTTCCAGAAAACGGTGGCTTTGCTCCGGATACTCTAACATCCACCAGTAGAAGTCTGCTCCGACCAGGTCCACCGCGATCATATGCGAACTCAGGCCTCCAAGCCCAAGCGCAATATTAACACTGCCTTCCTTGCCGTTAAATGTAATCCTGGTCTGAGCAGCGAATTCCTTCATTTTTTGCCACCACTCTATTGACTTGCCGCGCAGCCCTGTGTCAGGCCTGGCAATTTCAAAACGTTCCATCTGTTCAACCGTGCGGATAACAGGGATAGCGCGCGGAGGGCCGTCATCCACCCATCCCACTTCTCCGCCCTGGCCGCTGGGCGGGATAACGTTGTCGAAATAAGGGGCGATATTGATAACAGGAGCGGTGCAGAAATCCTCGGGAATGTTCTCGAGCCTGTATTTGGCGAACTGCAGCTGCATGTAATAGTGCGTCTCGACGTCCTTGAAAAGATCAATATAGCGCAGTTTGAACAGAGGCGCGAAATACCGCGGCACAACGCAGTACTGGACAGGCACCCGGTCTACGTAGCAGAACCTTGACCAGGCTTCCAGCCGCTTACGGCTCTGCTCCATTTTCTCAACAGGATAATCAATGTCCAGTTCAAAACGCATGATCGATCTCCTTCTGATAGTGATACGGCGGAATGCGGCTCAAGACCAATGTGGGGCATTCCAAAATAATGAATACAGATTGCTTCCCCGCCACGAATATTGGCGGGTCGCAATGACATAGTAACGATACATCCGCCCCGACGTTACGTCGGGGCAGGCAAAATCCCCCTAAATCCCCCTTAATCCCCCTTTGTTAAAGGGGGAGATTTGGACCAGGGCAGGCGTTTTTATTTAAACAGGTTCGTGCTCAGGTACTTTTCTCCCCTGTCAGGGAAGATAATGACGATATTGCCTTTTTTGATCCTCCTGGCGACCTTTATGGCCGCAAGCATCGCGGCGCCTGAACTCATGCCAACGAAAATACCCTCTTTTTTCACTATCCGCCTTGACATTTCAAACGCCTGTTCCGTGTCGATCATTATGACCTCATCAAGCAAAGAAGGATTGTATATGGCAGGGACTATTGCTTCTTCCATGTTCTTCAGGCCCTGGATATAGTGCCCCTTAATAGGCTCGGCGGAGATCACCTTGATCTTCGGGTTCTTTTCCTTAAGGTATGTGCCCACGCCCATCAGGGTCCCTGAGGTCCCTATCGCGGAAATAAAATAGTCAATCCTGCCCCTGGTCTGTTTCCAGATCTCCTCGGCTGTTGTTTTATAATGGGCGATCTTATTATACTTGTTGGTGAACTGGTCCGGCATAAAATACCTTCGGGGATATTTTTTCACAAGCTCCCTGGCTTTTTTGATCGCGCCGTCTGTTCCCAGCCCGGGGTCTGTCAGTGTCACTTTCGCGCCGAACGCCTGTATCATCTTCCTTCTTTCTATTGAAACAGCTCCGCTCATCACGATCTCGACCTTGTAACCTTTCGCGACGCCGATCATCGCCAGGCCTATGCCGGTGTTGCCTGAGGTAGGCTCGATTATGGTCTTGCCCTTTGCCAGGACGCCTTCCTTTTCCGCCTGCTCGATCATTTTGAGTGCGATCCTGTCCTTTATGCTTCCCGTGGGATTGGTTCCCTCGAATTTCGCGTATATATTGACTCCGTCAACTTTGTTATTCGGGTTAAGCTTGTTGATCCTGATTATCGGGGTGTTGCCTATGGTCTCCAGAATATTTGAATATATCATACATTTATCTCCTTATGATGATTATTCCCCGCTGCTTTCTTATGAAAGCAAAATGCGGGAATCCCTTAGGGACTCAGATTTTTTACAAATGATTACACCGATTCCTGCCGGTAATACGGCCCGGGCCTGCCTGAATAAAGGCAAGCCCGGACCTGTAGACTTGATGCAGCTGTGCTTATTAAAACGCGGCGCCTTTCCTTAAAAACGTAGTTGGATAGTTTGTTAGTTGGATAGTTTGTTAGACAGTAAAGTAAAAGGTGTCGGGATAGTTATAGTTGATCGTGTTAGAATCGGTGTAAAAGTATTTGTAAGAGTGGGATGAGTTAGAGTGTGTGTTGTCGGAAGCAAAATCGCGCCCGCGTTATTTGTTTTCAACCTGTATTGTCAGCATCCCCCTTTCTTTCCCGGCGATCACCGCAACCTTCGCGGCCGGGTATTTTATCTTAAAATGATCAAGGAATTTCTTGGCGCCTATCCAGACGTAATTCTTTCTTTTCTGCAGCTTGATCTTCGCAGGTTCATTCTGGTCGTTGGTGGGCTCTATGCCCATCACCCTGTTCTGCCTGCTGTAGTAAAGGATAACGGAATCGAAATTGCGCAGAAGAAAAGAACCTACGGCTGCCGCGTTGAAACTCATCAGCCCGCTTTTCAGTATCGATATCCTTGGCTCTGCTGTTCCCCTGGTAGGTATGAACTTTTCGAATTCCATTATTATCTCATCCGTTTATTAACTTAAAAGTTAATTTTTTACTACATCTATATTATAGCATAATTTTACATATTTGTCAAGTAAAAAATCATTTTAAACATATTTTTAATACATTAAAGACATTAGAGATATTATTTATTATGACATTTTGAATACTATATATCATTACATTTAAAATATATTCTATCCTTATAATAATAAATAAAAAAACTACTGCAGTTTTACGCAGTAGTTCTTTGCAACATGAATCCCTGATTTATCTGTCGTTGCGACCGTAGAGTCATCGACCTGGTTCTGACTCGAAGGCCCCTGTATTAAATTCCGGTTTAATCGGAATTACAGGGGGAAGCATTTTGGAGTGACGAAGCAATCTCGTATCTGGATTGCCGCGCCCTTCGGGCTCGCAATGACCCGCAGGTTAAAAATTAATGCTTCAATGCAATAGTCTATGTCAATGGGATCAGTTATCTTAATCCCATCTACAACTGTTCCACGCCGCGCCGAAATTGGTGCTTGAATAACCCAAACTTGTGTTTTTTAATATTATCAACACATGATCTGTCATCCTGACCACTTTTTCTGCCTGGTATCCATCGAAGGGAAGTGTGAGCCTCCAGGTCTTTCCCCCGTCCGCTGTGTAAATAACCCCTTTTTCGACAATAAGGAACCCTGTATTTATATCCCTGAAGCAGATGAAATCGCGGACAGGCCAACCAGGACTGTAGATATCATCGGGTTTCCCGGGATACATCTTCTTTGCTTCTTTCCAGCCGTTTGAAGTCTTGAGCAGGCCGCCTGCAAGGTTCAGTATGTATCCTTCGTTCGCGCTGAACATCAACATTGCCTGGATCCCATCGCAGATAAGCAGCTCGATCTTATCCGGGCCTGCCTCTTCCCAGGTCAAGCCCCCGTCACGCGTTGTAAGGAATATCGGAATTGATATCTGGCCGCCGCCATAGGCAAAACTGTTGTTCTCATCTGGAAAACACAGGATGTCGATATTTTCAGAACCGGGGGATTCCCCCTCAGGCGCTTCGTCGTCATGCTCCATTATTACCTTACCCTTCCTGCACACCTTCCAGGTCTTTCCCCCGTCTTCGGTCTTGAGTATATTCTTTATGCCTTCGGCATACTGCAAAGCATACCCGGTCTTCAAGCTTGGAAAAACTGCTGTGCCCGGCTCAATACCGAACTTTTTATAATCGATATCCGCCCCGATCGCGCATCCGGCGCTCAGGCATATGGCTAATATGAATATTGATATTTTCACTTGCCCTCCGTTTTAAATACTGCCACGCAATCAACTGAAATAGCGGCTTTACCTGTCCAAAAAACCCTGAATTCCGCAAGCCCTGACCTTGATGACCATTCGAACGGGACCCTGAACCACTGGTATTCCCCTGCTTTTTTGAAATCAATTCCCTTTATATAAATTTCCTCTGATCTGTGAGCCCCGCCTGTGCCTCCGCTGAACACGTCCAGGACGCACACCGGTTCAGGTATCCTTTCAGCCGTTTTCAACCTGAAAAACGCGGTGTATTTCCCATCCGGAAGACTTTCGTATGGGCCGTAGATGATATGGCATGGGCTGCCTTCACGCGAAGACCAGGCTTCGCCGAATATTGACTCCCTGTCTTCTATTCTTCCGCCCCCTGCGTGTGGCAGGTTAACAGCGCTATACGATAATCTGAGCGCCGCGCTTTCCGGCACATCGCCATCGATCGCGCTGAAAGCGACATTCTTTTCCTCGCGCCTGTTCCCGTATGACAGGACAACCTGCGCTTCACCTTTCTCAGAATCAAGTCTTGCCCTTATATTCACGTATCCTGCGTCCCATGGCTTAAAAAGAAATTCCTTTTCCGGTCCTATCTGCTCAATACCAGCGCTTTTCACTTCTATCCTTACTTTCTCTGCTTTGTCCTGCAGGTTCTGGACCCGGATATCCCAGGACGCAACCCGCAGGCCCTTAGAATAAAAAAGGCATTTCGGATATGCCGCGAGAACCTTTCCTGTGTTGGCAAGCCTTGCTGCCGAGATCATCTCGTCCAGGCGGGCAACCTTGAATTTTTCCACACCCAGGATATCAGAGGTCATTTTATAGATCTCCGGGCCTTCTTCAAACCCGTGCAGGTCACCGTAAACCGTGATGAAGAACGGCGGCTCGTTCCTTGATGCTATCCCCCTGATCTTTTCTGCCAGCCATCCTGCCATTGCCCTGTTCTTTTCATCCCGGGAAAGATCTTTCCAGCCGGGGTCTTTCCCTGTAAGGTCCTTCTTCGCGTTTTCCTGCCAGTAACTTAATTCGTGGAATATCACCGGTATACCCTGTTTCAGCATTTTGATCCTGGCAGGGCCGCCCAGATGCGTAAAACCTTCAGGCTTCGCCGCGGCAGCGTATTCCTCCAGCTTTTCAGGGTTATCCCCTCCCCATATGTCAACAATGCTTATGTCCGCGAGTTCCATCAGCCTGCCTGTATGCTTTGCGAACTGCGTGACGTCAGGGAGCAGGTTCGGGTAAACGTATCCCGCGCCTGAACAGCCGGCGAAGAAATAATCGTTCTCGGAGGCGTTCTCATAGTAATACTCAAGCATCGCGGGGAACTGCTCTGCCATTATGGGGTTTATTCCCCAGTTCACCGGCACCTTTCCTCTTACAGAACTGAACCAGGCTCCGTAAGCGAAGGGAATGACAGGCTTCATCGTGTCGCCCTCGCTTGTCAGGAAGCTTACGTAAAATTTCTTCTGAAGTTTTGTGTTTGAAACGGTGAAGTGTAATTTCTGGCGCAGTTCTTTATTGAGCGGCTTTACGCCGGTGTGGAAGCTCCAGTTATTAAAGGCGTGGAAGGAAAAATGCCCGTATTCGGAGAGCAGGCTGCAGAAAACGTCCTCAGGCTCACCGTACCCGTTGACCTGGGCAGGCGGATCAAGATTCTTCAATATTTCCCTATATAATGCTACCTGCCTTGGATAGCCACCTACCTCAACGTTCCCGTAGGAAAGCCCCTTCTTGGGCGCTGGAGAAAGGTTGAAAACAAAACCTTTCTTCATCACGGAGTAATCAAAACCCCACATCGGACCGCACAGCCCTACTTTCGCGTCCCGGTATTCGGCATCTATGCTGTGGCAGACCTTCCTGCTGCATTTCGGCATTAATTCTTTTAAGGCCCAGTTATACGGCTCTATATTGTCGTCCCAGCGGTCCCGCAGGTCCTGCGCGACTCTAAAACCGTATTCTTCTGCCAGGCCGTTATTTCTTAAGCCCGGGCTTTTGCCTGACAGGATGCTTTCTGTCACAGGCAGCAGGTTTTCAATGCCTGCGAGTGTGACAGCAACCCATTGTTCAGCGTCCAGATTAAGATCATAAAGGACCAGGCCGGATATATCATCTCTGAATGCCTCGATCAACTTAGCAAGGTTTTCAACCGGGGTAAAACTAAATCCGTATTTTTCTTGGTATATCTCCTGCCACTTGCGGTCTTCCTCTATCGTGAGCAGGAAAAGCCTTGGGCCTTTCCTGTTCACTATTCCCTGAAGGGTTTCAACCATGACCCTCTCAGGCCTGGTCAGCCCCTCAACTCTGAAAACGCGTGCCTCGCCTCCTGCCCGGGCACCTTCGGCGTATTTCACCGCTGCCAGGCAGCAGATCAGCTGGGGTATCAGGAACAGCAGCCGGTTTTTCATCACTGCTCTTTTCTCCTTATGCCCGCGTCCGCGCGTTTACCCGGCGCAAGTAATCAGGCCCAACGGGCAAGCCGTGGCATTACATATAAAGGTTTTTTATTTTAAAAATAAAAGGGGCATTTTTGCCCCTTTTTTTTCAATTAAACGAATCCATCCATTCATATTTTATTTTTATGAAATTAATCATGTGTCCTGTCTTATAAAGTTCACTATATCCCTTAGACAATTGCGCATAAAAACAGTTATGCGCAATTAGAATTTCGCAATGAGCGAAATTCGGTGGGTATAACCTAAATCCCCGTAAGGAACAAGGGCGTAATCTATACCCAGTATGCCAATCTTGAAGCCAACACCGCAGGTTAGGCCGGCAAGCGCTCCCAAAGTGTTGTTTATCGCGCTGTTATACTTATATCCTGCCCTTATGGCAAACACAGGATGGACCCAATATTCAATACCTGCTCCCACAGCCCATATGGAATCAAGGATGGAGTAATTCAGGTCAGCTGATAGAGTAAGCTTGCTGTCAGCAGACTTATTGGCAATGCCTGCTTTCAGGTTCATAGGCAGAGGACT
>MNUP01000072.1 GCA_001871075.1 Candidatus Desantisbacteria bacterium CG1_02_49_89 | reverse complement strand
GCATCGGGTCCTTTATATCTCCTATAACCGTCCTGAACTGCAGGACGGGATAATTCCTTTTTAGGTCAATTTCGATAAAATAAACATCGTTCTCATTATGGTCAAGCATTATCAGGCGGGCGGGACCGAAACCCGAAACCTGCCTGCATATCTCTGAACCTATAGAACCACCCGCTCCCGTGACAAGTATCACCTTGTTCTGCAGGAAAATCCTTGCGTCCTCGCTGTTGATCTCAACCATTTCCCTCCCGAGCAGGTCCTCGGGCTTCACGCTTCGCAGGTCCGCGAAAGAAACACCGCCCTGCAGGATCTTGGGGATCTCGGGAACTATCTTCAGTTCTACTTTTACCTTCTGGCAGTAATTTACTATTTCCCGTATTATCCTTCCAGAAGCGGCAGGTATCGCGATTATTATTTCAACTATATTTTCCCTTTCAATGATCAGGGGGATATCTTCCCTTGTCCCCAGGACCTTCAGGTTGTGTATCCTTCTGCCTCTTTTTTCCGGATCATCATCAATGAAACCCACGGGCTTGTAACCAAGCTCCGGATGCCTTGCTATCTCTCTGATCACAAGCTCGCCGGTATCTCCCGCGCCGACTATCAGAAGCCTCTTTGCAACTGAGGCAGGCTTGAGCCATAGATCCTTGCGGATCCTTGGCACAAAACGGACGCTCCCTATAAAAAGAAGGTTGAAAAACCAGTCTATGAGTATTACCGAACGGGGCACGAGCGGCATTTTGAAGACAAAGGGAACCTGGGTGAAAAAGATAAAACTGATAGATGCCAGGGTCCCGGCCGTAACGGCGTATAATACGCTGAAAGCTTCGCTGAGGCCCGCGTACCTCCATATCCCTCCGTAAAGCCCGAACAGGTAATACGAGCAGATCTTAATAAGTATGAAGAACACAAAATATTTCTTAAACGCGAGAAAATTGGGGAGTGCGGCAAAATCAGGGAAACGTATCCTGAAAGCCAGGAGTATCGCCAGACTCAGAAGAACAAAATCAATAAGAACAAGCGATATATTCTTAGCTTTCATTTTCTCCCCGTTCTAAGCGTTTTTCAGGCGCATCAGTCCCTTTTTTACATTATCAAGAGTCTGCTGTTTCTTGCAGAAACAGAACCTTATCTGGTCCCTGCCCTTCCCTAAAGACGAATAAAAAGATGTCCCCGGGACAGTCGCAACACCAGTCATCTCGATAAGTTTTTTACTGAATGAAAAATCGTCTCTAATGTCCAGTTTCTTCATAAGGTCGCCTATTCCCGCCATTATATAATAAGCCCCTTTGGGCATGAAAGGCCGGAACCCGGTCTCAACAAGAAGGTTGAATAAAAACTCCCTCGACTTTTCATATCTGGAACGCAGTCTGCGGTAATATGCCGCCGGCATTCCCAAAGCGAAAGCCGCCGCTTCCTGGAAAGGAGTCGGCGCTCCCACGGTCAGGAAATCATGTACCTTCCTTATTCTGCTGGTGATCCTGCTGTCCGCTATAGCCCAGCCGACGCGCCAACCTGTAACAGAATAGGTCTTGGAAATGGAGTTGATCGTGACGGTCCTATGTGCCATACCATTTAATGAAGCCATTGAAATATGTTTTTCTTCGTCGTAGGTTATATGCTCGTAGATCTCGTCTGTGACAGCTAGACAGTCCCACCTGGCGCACAAGGATGCTATTTCCTCCAGTTCCTGCCTGGTAAACACCTTGCCTGTCGGGTTATTCGGGGTGTTTATGATAACCGCCTTGGTCTTCCTGTTAAAAGCGGCCGAAAGTTCTTTTGAATAATATTTCCAATCCGGCGGGTATAGTGAAACATACCGCGGTTTTGCCCCTGAAAGGATGCCGTCAGGACCGTAGTTCTCATAAAAAGGTTCGAAAATGACTATTTCTTCACCCGGGTTTATAACCGCTTTTAATGTTGCTATCATGGCTTCGGTAGCTCCGCAGGTAACTGTTATATCTGTTTCCGGGTTGCACCTAATCCTGTTGAAGCTCCAGGCCTTCTTCACAATCGCCTTCCTTAATTTAGGTTCCCCGAAAGTAACCGGATACTGGTTATAACCGCCGAGGATCGCTTTTATTGCCGCATTCTTGACCTTCGCGGGAGATTCAAAATCAGGGAAACCCTGAGAAAGGTTATACCCTCCGACGGCATCGCAGATGCGTGTCATTTCCCTAATCACCGATTCGGTGAATTTTTCAGTTATGCGAGATAACGGCTTCATTTTTACTTCCTGATTACATAAATTGAAAAAAATTGCATATGGTCTTTATCACATATTTGACCTGGGCATCGGTTATTTCAACGTTCATGGGCAGCGAAAGGACCTCGCGCGAAATAGATTCAGTCTCGGAAAATCTTCCGGTCTTAAGTTTAAGACCTTTATATTTATAATAAGGGATCCTCCAGTGTATGAGTATTTCTACCCCGTTTTTTTTCAGGTGATTATACAGCTCATCCCTTCTACTCGTCCTAACGACATAATTCTGGAAAACATCCCCGAATCTCTTGTCCTCAAAATGCGGCAGCTTCAGACCCTCTATGCCGCTCAATCCCTTTCTGTAAATATCCGCGATCTTCCTGCGCCTTCTCAGCCATTCAGGAAGATGACGCAGTTTTACGGCAAGAAAAGCCGCCTGGATATTATCAAGCAGGCATGTAAAACCGTGGTAGTAATAGGCGCCGGTTTCTTTTTTTTCTCCGTTATAACGCAGCAATTTTGCGTATCTTTCAACTTTTGCGTCATTAGTCGTTATTGCGCCTCCGTCTCCGTAGCCACCGAGTATCTTGAAAGGATAAAAACTCCAGCAGCCCGTTAAACCGAAGGAGCCGGTTTTTTTGCCGCGGAAGGTAGCTCCGAGCGACTGGCAGGCATCCTCAATGACAACAAGCCTGTGTTTTATTGCAATAGACATTACCGCATCCATGTCGCATGCCCTGCCGTTCAAGTGCACGGGTATTATAGCCTTTGACCTCGAAGTAATCGCCTTTTCGATCTTTCCGGGATCAACATTATAATCCTCTGACACGTCCGCAAGAACCAGTCTGCCACCCGCGTTTACAACCGCGGATGCAGTAGCGAGAAACGTATGCGCGGGAACTATCACTTCGTCGCCGGACTTTATCCCCGCGGCCATCATGGAAATATGAAGTGCGTCATATCCGCTATTGAGCCCGACCGCGTATTTTGTGCCGACGAACCCCGCAAGCTTTTCTTCGAAGTGCTTCAGCTGTCCGCGCATAATAAGGTCCCCGCGCGACATCACTTCATGATAAGCTGCGTCAATCTCTTTTTTGATCATCTTGTAATTCCTAGCCGGATCTACAAAACGAACTTTATATGACATTAGAACTCCTGATTGCATAGATTGCAGACTAAGATTACGCCGATTTTTGCATCATTTTCTTTGCGGCGCTTACTATATCCCCGATTGACGGATAATATGCCTTTTCCAAAACTGAACTTGCGGGGGCCGGAATATCAGGAAGCGTTATCCTTTTTATCGGAACTTTAAGGTACCTGAATCCTTCTTCAGAAATAGACGCCGATATTTCAGCCGCCATTCCGCAGGTCTTCCATCCTCCGTCAGCGATTATCAACCTACCTGTTTTTTTCAGCGACCTGAGGACCATCTCTTTATCAAGAGGCTTAACTGTTCTGAGGTCGATAAGTTCAACGCTGATGCCCTGTTTTACCAGCATCAGGGCCGCCTGTCTTGACACCTCGGCCATGTATGAAACTGAAATCAGGGTTACGTCTCTGCCTTTTTTACGTATGACCGCCCTGCCTATTGGGACTGTATACATGTCGCGCGGCACATTTCCCTTAATGCCGTACAGCCAGCGGTCATCTATGAATAAAACTGGATTATTGTCTTTAATGGCTGCGATCATCAGCCCTTTTGCGTCATAAGGCGTTGAAGGCATGACAACTTTTAAACCCGGAATATGTGCAAAGAGAGCGTGAAGTGACTGGGAGTGCTGGGCTGCCTGCTCTCCGCCCCTGTTCACTATGCCCCAGATAACAACCGGTACGCAGACTCTGCCACCGAACATGTAATGGTAATTCGCCGCCTCGTTAATGACCGGGTCAAAGGCGTATACCATGAAATCAATCCTCGGATGGACGACGACCGACCTCATGCCGGCAATAGCAGCCCCCACAGCCGTTCCCGTAACTGCATTTTCCGAAACAGGAGTATCAATAATACGGCTTGCGCCGTATTTTTTTAACAGACCCCCGGTAGTGTTTCCCACATACCAAGGGCTCTTAACCCCTTGCCCTATAAGGAATACGGATTTATCCGCAGCCATTATCTGGTGCAGGGCTTCATTGATAGCCAAGCTGTATTGCAGAATTCTATTCCCTGAAGACATATCTGCCCAACTCTTCCTTTTTTGGAAAAGGGCTTCTCTTCGCAAACAAGAACGCCCCAGCAATTTCTTTATTCACTTTTTCTTTTATTGATTCCAGGTCTTTTTCGCTTAAAACACCTTCTTCCGCAAGGTATTTGCTGAATTTCCTGATTGGGTCTTTTTTTCGCCATTCCGCAATCTCTTTTTTTGGCCTTATGTCTGTATGCAATCCATGGATGTTGTCGTTCGGCCCGACGTGCCCGCGCATTCTGTAAGTCATGAATTCGATAAATACCGGTCCATTTCCCGACCTGCATAACTTCACAGCCCTATTGACTCTTTCATAAACCTTAAGCACATCATTACCATCAGAACGGTAACTCCGAACGCCAAAATACCCGCCTATCCTGTAAATATTATTTTTCGTTCTACATTCTCTTAAAGACATATGCGTTGAATACAGATTGTTTTCGCAGACAAAAATAATAGGTAATTTATTAAGTGCCGCGAAGTTCAAGGATTCATACATAACACCCTCGCCCGCAGCACCGTCGCCAAAAAAACTGACAGTTACGCGCCTATCTTTCCTTATTTTTGAAGCAAGTGATGCGCCAAGTGCAAGAGATATGGTGCCTGCCACTATCGGCGTTGATCCAAGCATGCCTTTGTTAACATCTATAAGGTGCATGGATCCTCCCCTGCCCCGGGAACAACCGGTTTCCCTGCAATAAACCTCAGCGACAAGTTTTTTCAAGCTACCGCCTTTTGCCAGAAAATGGCCGTGGGAACGGTGGTTGCCGAAAACGTAATCTGTCGCGCGCAGAGCTGCGCATACGCCGGCAGCAACTGCTTCCTGGCCGGAATATAAATGCACAGGACATTTTATTTCGCCGTTTATTATGGGGTGGACAAATCTTTCCTCGCACAACCTAATCCGTAGCATTGTCTTATAAAAGTTTTTTAGCAATGTCCTGGAATATTTCATGGCTCCCTGTTTTATTATAAGTTAAACAATAAAAATTCAAACAATTGCATAATTGACTGCAGACTTATATTCTAAATACGATTTTTCTTAGCGTTAAAAATATTATTTTCAGATCTACACTGAATGATTGTTCCTTAATGTATTTTAACTGCAACTTTATTTTTTCTGGTCTTATTTTTTCCATATAAATTTTTTCTGGATCAGAACTTCCGGCAAGAACCGCACCTTCATTTGAATTCCACAATGAAGCCCAATCAGTAATACCTGGTTTTACATTAAGGATTACTTTTTCCTCTTCTTTGAACATGTTGACATAAAATGAAACCTCCGGCCTGGGTCCCACAAAGCTCATATCGCCCTCAAGCACGTTAAGAAGCTGGGGCAGTTCGTCCAGCTTGAATTTCCTGAGCATTCCTCCGATCCTCGTGACCCTCGGATCATCTTCAGGCGTCGAAGAACCTCCGATCCTATCGGCATCTGCTACCATAGTCCTGAACTTGTAAATTTTAAACAATTTACCTTTCCTGCCTACCCTCACACCCCTGTAAAAAACAGGCCCTTTTGAATCCAGTTTTATTATTGCTGCGGTAATCACAAAGAAAGGTGAAAGCAACAGGATTCCCGCAGCAGAAACAATTATATCAAACAGTCGCTTTAACATTTTAACCTATAATTAATGAAACCTTGCGACATAAATGCCTTTTCTGTCATTGCGGGGAGAGAAGCGACGAAGTCCCAAAGGGATCCCTTCGGGACAATCCGTCGTTGCGAGCGATAGCGAAGCAATCTCGTATCTGGATTGCCGCGCCCTTAGGGCTCGCAATGACATACTGGTGGTCATTTTAAAGGTTTTGAAAGTATGAAAACCATCTGCCACGCCATCAGCTGCACGAGCGGCAGCTTCATTGCCACTGAATCCGCTGCTTCCAGCAGTCTAAGGATCGGGTCAAAAAATCTGCTGTTCCTGAAAGGCACTGCAAGAAGCGTAAAAAGGTGGTAGAAACTTGTGTTTATTTTCCCGAAGTATTTCTTTGCTTTTTCCAGGTCATTCAGCGTGAGAATGTGCTCCGTCTCCCATTTGGTTCTCAACTGCGGAGTTATTCTCCTGTATAACTGAAACAGCGGGTTGTATACAAGCGGCTCGATGCAGATGATTTCCCCTTCGGGTTTTAGAACTCTGGACAGTTCCCTGAAAGCTTTTTCTATATCAAGATGATGAAGCACTCCGCTGCAGATAACGACATCGAAACTATCGTTTTCAAACTTCATGTTTTCCGCGTCCATCACCAGAAAAGAGGCTTTATCGCCCACTCCCTCTTCAAAAGCATGCTTCTTGCAGTTTTCAACCGAAATACCTGAAATGTCAATACCCATGCTCTCCGCGCCGTTCTTTGCCATAAAAATATTATTTTCGCCGTTCCCGCAGCAGTAATCAAGACCTTTTCTGCCGCGGCATCTCTTTTTAAGCCACTCACGGGTAAAATCCCTGGATCTGCGGACAACCGAATAATATTTTCTATTTGATGTCAGATATCTGTATTTGCCATCTTCATACTTGA
This sequence comes from Candidatus Desantisbacteria bacterium CG1_02_49_89, assembly GCA_001871075.1. GTDB lineage: Bacteria > Desantisbacteria > UBA1551 > UBA1551 > UBA1551 > UBA1551. The sequence goes on along the minus strand of MNUP01000072.1, from coordinate 5,768 downwards.
GCGATTCATTTCTAAGTTTGTCGTGAAACTCGGCCTCATCTTGCTTTCTTGGATCAACCACGCTGTCTCCCCGGCAATTTTATTATTCCCCAGATAGAACCTAATCCGTATAGGAAATGAAGTGAAAAAAATACTACGGGCATAATAAATAAATATCGAAAATCAGATTCATTCATGGCTATTTTCGCTGAGAAAAAAATATTTATGACAAAATAAAATCCTGATATACATATAAACAACCAGAAAAAAAATACAAAAAAAGGCGACAGTGCAGCCAGAATAATAAGGCTTGATGCAAAAATAAGCGGGATAATATGCCTTAATGAGAAAGGAAATGTTTTTACAAATTTTAATGGATACGTGATCCATACTCCGTTTTTAAAATTATACCTGCAGAAATCCATAAATCTGGATCTTGCATAATAATAACTTTTTATATCAGGATGAAGCAATATTCTGCCCCCTGCTCTTTTCAACCTTTGATTAAAGTCTATATCCTGGCTGAAAATCAGGTCTTCGTTAAAAAGTCCGACTTTATCAAAAATTTCCTTTTTGTAACAACCTCCGAAAACCGTATCAACCCATACAGGTTTTTCCGCGCCCGTCCTGAAAATGGAGTTGCCAACCCCAAAACTATTTGACAAAGCCCGTGCTATTGCCCTACCGATAAAGCTGTCTTCTCTCTGCCTGGTTACAAGCACACCGCCGACGTTGTCCGCTCTGTATTCAAATAAGTATTTTACGCACTTTGAAATATAATCCTCTTTATAAACAGCGTGCGCGTCCATTCTTATAATTACTTCACCGCTTGCATTTTTAATACCTGTATTAAATGCACAGGGGGTAATTCTTCTCGGATTGTCTATGAGTTTGATAAAAGGATGCCGGCATGAAAACTGCCTGATTATGTCACGTGTCCCGTCTTCGCTCATGCCATCAACAACCAAAAACTCAAGATTATCCTTTGGATAGTCCTGGGCAATAATGGATTCCAGGCAATCTCTTATGAATTCTTTTTCATTCCTGCAGGGAATGATCACCGAAACGAACGGCTTTTTATCTTCCATCTTGTGTATTATTACCTGCGTATTTAGGAAAAGACAGGAAACCGAACATCATTATGCCAAAAACCCATACTCCCCTATTGCTCTGAAAATCTCCGCCGAAGTTTGCTACCACAAGAAAACAAAGAAAAAAAAGAAAAAGGTACCTGTAATAATCATTCCCGGTCTTTGACCATTTTGAAATCAGGAAAACGCAGAGCAAAATTATCGGCAGGAAAAATATGATCATTCCAGCCGCTCCGAATTCGCACAGGATCTCCAAGAATATATTATGGGGGTAAAAGTATGAAAAATCCGTATATATTTCTGCGTAATTACCTATCCCTATACCCGCAAAGGGAGATGCCAGGAACCCGTTCCAGGCAGCAGGAAGCATCAGGACGCGGTCGTCAAACCGCATACTGTGCTGGATCCTGCCCATCAGGTGATGCATCACCGGCAGGCCGGTAAACTGGTTCCAGAAGAAAACCAGTACCAGGACGATCGCGGACAGGATAAGAATATCTTTTTTTCTTCTTTTAAGATCAAAGCAATTGAATAGAAGCGTGGCGGCAAATCCGGCAACAAGCATGACGGCCGCCTGTTTTGACGCGGAGACCGCGACTCCTGCCGAGGAAAGTAAAAAAAGCAAAAAGGCAATCATCTTGTTCTTTATGATCTTGAACTGCAGCAGGATGACCGCGCTTATGGCACATAAATTACCTGTCCAGGAATACCGGGATATTCCAAGAATAGGACGGTTCAGGACAACCGTCATCAGCGCGAGGACCAAGCCAAGCGGCAGGAAACCAAGCATTACAAAGCGGAAATCCTCGGGAGCCCTTACAAGCCTGCTTGCAGCCAAGCTGAAAGGAAGCACTATAAGCAGGAAGTAGAATCCTTTTTCCGTGCCGTAGCCGTTCATTGAAGGATTAAAAAGCATCTCTGCCAGTAGAAAAATACCGATCGCGGAAACATAAACCCAGGAAAGGCCTTCGGATCTTTTGCCGTTTTGGCCGGAAACCGATGAAACGAATGCCGCAAGGCAGTATCCGGCAGTTCCGATCACGGATGCTGTCCACGATCGTGGTGTTATGCCCAGGATCGCTAAAGGCAGAAGAGAAAGAAAGATTTTTGCGATCATACCTGTTCAGCTCCGGTTTTTTCAGTCATGTTGCCGAATACCCTCCTTATCCATTCGGTTTTGAATAACCACAGCAAGCTAAAATAAGCAACACAGGCCGCCATCTCAAAAAACAAAAGGTATATGAGTTTTGGGCTGACAACCTTCTTTAGAACAAAGGCAATAAAGGCTATTGGCAGGTTAATGATCAAAGCGGCGGATATATATCCCATGTCTTTCCGATGGTTATCGGGATACAGCTTCCTGACAGACGCATAAGTAAGTATACCCAGGAGCACAAGGCCCGCGGCGAACGCTATGCTTATGCTTATAATAGCCGGAATTGACCTACGGCAAAAGATCAGCAATACCGCCGTCAAACCCAGGAGCAGGCCCAGCGACAGGAAAATATTGAACGTATTGACGGGTTTTACAAGCACCGCGTCCAGGATACTGCGCATCGATATGTAATACATGTAAAAGAATACGGATATCAGCGCTATCTGAAAAACGCAGGTTGCGCCCGCGAATCCGGGGCCCAGCCAGTGCATTATAATGGCATCTGTGAATATTATGAGCTGGAAGAACAGGAAGATGGAAAATTGAAAAACAGCACCGTTGACCAGGCCTATGCCTTCGCTTATCCTTTCCTGCTTGCCCTGCCCTGCCAGGCTGCTCACCTTTGGCAGAAGGATTATGCCAAGCGGCGCTGCCATCCCGCATATTCCGGTTACCAGGCTCTGGCTTACCGCAAGGTATCCCGCATCCCGCATAGAAGCGAAATGGACCGCAAGAACCGGGCTTAAAGAAAAAAGCCCTGCCATTGCAAATTCTCCCGGCACCCGCGGCAGGCTGTAAATAAGTAATTCCCTGAGGGATCTGCCCAGCACTTTTTTCCCCGGCGGCATAAAAAGCCGCCCCGCGAAAGGAATCATGAATATCACGGAAATAACTGCCGTGCTTATCCCCATCAGCATAACAAGGCGGGCAAGTGTCACGTTCCCGGAGAATGCGAGGATCGCTACCGGAGCAACTGCAAGATTGATCGTCTGGAGCGAGTTAAACGACCTGACATGCATGTTTCCGCGGAAATACGAATAAACAAGCACATGCAGCGAAAGCCCGAACATCAGCACAGAAAATGGAAAAACAAGGTGTGCGTAAGAGGTGCTGCCGAAAAATATCTTCGAAAAAAAACCGCCGAAGGCATTTAACAACAGCAGTAATAAAATAACAAAAATGAGGGCTGACGCAAAACCCGCCTGTGCGTAAGGAACCGCTTCTTCTTTGCTCCCGCACAAGGCGATATACCTCGGGATCCCTATGGTAAAACCCAGGATCAAAAGCGGCTGGAGAAGAGCGATCACCCTCTTGATAAGAGAATACTCCCCTACCCCTTCGGACCCGAAATTTACCGCAATGATCCTGTATATAACAACAAAACCTGCCAGAACGATCAATTCCACTACAAAAGTCTGCGATATATCCCTGATCAGGGAACTGGATTTTAATTTCATGGTTTTTAGGACTTCTCCGGGAACAGGTATTCCCTTGAAAAAACAGCGAATAATCCAGCAAGCAGGCCTAGCAGTAAACCAATGGCAATATCGGTAAAAGGACGCGGTCTTACCGGTTTTTCCGAAACCGCTGCCGGAGACAGGACCCTGGTAGTCCTGTAGGGCGCCAGTATCTTTTCGAGCTGGCTTAGCTGCATCCTAAGGTTCAGCAGATACATGCGCGAAACTTCGTCCTGCCCTGACCGAAGCGTTTCTATCTGCCTGCGGTAGCTGTCGATCTCGCTCAGGAACGGCTTCATCGCCTCTTTATACATTGCATCATGCTCTCTGACTATAATATCCATCGCCGTATTCAATATTTTTACCGATCTTTCCGGGAATTGCGTATTGCTAATAAGGTAAATAACCGGACCGCTTGACTTTGCGTTCAGCGGCACGTCTTCTCCCGCGGGCAGGGAAAGCGTTTCCCTGATCTTGTTCCTGAAATTCGCGGTCCTGCATATCTGCGCCATGTTCGTACACTCCACGATATATCCGGACTGGATGAAACCGACCTCAAAAGCGGATTCAACGCGATATACCGGCTTCGTGGCGATAACGCTGATCAGCGAAACCGCAAAACCAATAAGCAGCGCGATCACCAGGATCCATTTTCGTTTCTTTATCACACCCAGATATTCCACCAGGCCCTTTTCTTTTTCTTCCATTACTGCTCTCCTTATTTTTGTTCCTCAATACTTCCGGAAAATCCTTTCACGATACCCATCATCGCCCAGAACATCACGCCCATCTGCCCCCTCACGAAAGTGCAGTCACCGATATTCTGGACAAGAAATCCCGCGGTTGAGCCTATTATACCGAGTACCAGCCATTGCAGCCCCTGCCCGTTTCCCTGCACCGCGTATTTCCTGTAGGTCTGCACCGAAAGTTTTAAAAAGAGTATAACGAGAACGCAGAACGCCATCAAGCCTGTCAGCCCTGTTTCAGCTCCGATCTGCAAAAAAACATTATGCGCATGCGGATACCTGTCGGTTGACCCAGGCGGCTGGTATTCGGGATACACCCTGTAGTATGTGTTTATGCCGGTGCCCAGCAGAGGATGCGCCTTTATCATATTAATGCTTGCCTGCCACGCGTAAGACCTGCCCACATTGCCGTATTGCGCAGAAGGCCTGAAAATCGAAACAAGCCGGTTCCTCAGGCCCGGCATGGCGGCGAAAGGTATCATCATCAGCAGGCACAATAAAACGATCAGCCGTCTCCGGGATATTACAGCTATGGTCAGGATACCGGCAAAAAAACCGATCCAGGCAGCCCTGGAATAAGTAAAAAATAAACACAGAGCCCCGGCAATAAAAATAATGCCGGTTTTATAAGACGGTTTATACAGGAAAAAACAGGCAAGAACAGGAAGAACAAGGATAAGGTAAGCGCCCAGGACATTCGGGTTTCCCAGGGTTGACACAAGCCTTGTCCCCGGCCACGCATTCAGCCCCTTCTCCCAGCCCAGGCCCAGGAAATCGAAAAACCCCTTATTCTTCAGCAGGAACGGACCGGGCGCAACAACCTGAACTACTGCCATCGCCAAAACAATCAAAAGTGAATAGAAAACATTTCTTGCGATCCCCGGGATATTTTCCGCGTTTATTTTTTTTGAAAAAAGGAAATAAACCGCCGGGTAAGCGCAGAATGCCGCCAGCCCGTAAATACTAAGCAATTTATCCTGAGACGTGAAAACAGAAAGAGCCACGATCAGGAAAAAAAATAGGATCGCGTAATCCAGCCCGGTTTTCTTTTTAAATTCTTTCGGTTTGGTCAAAGAACTGAAAAATGAAAAGATCAAACCTGCGTACATGATCACATTCACAATCGGGAACCAGAATACGGTTACCAGCATCCCTTTTTCAGTGAGATCGTTTTTCATCCTCGAAGACCTTTTTGATTACGGTGATTTTTAACTGATGATTACGGTGATGAACAACTGACGATTGCAGCGATAACGGATAGATCGCAGCGATTAAAAAAATAACCATACCCCTCACCCCCGCCCTCTCCCCTATGGGGAGAGGGAAAAGGTGAGGGGCT
>MNUP01000105.1 GCA_001871075.1 Candidatus Desantisbacteria bacterium CG1_02_49_89 | reverse complement strand
TGTTAGAGACACCACACTAGTATGGTGTCGCATAAATCCCTTGACATTTGATTCTGCTTTGAGTTGTCATTGCGAGCGACCAAAGGGAGCGTGGCAATCTCGATTTTTAGGTCGAGATTGCTTCGTCGTTAACACTCCTCGCAATGACAGCCCAAATGTAAAGATCTGTTAGAGACACTACACTAGGTTTAAAGCCAAAAAATTCTCTGTGTCCTCTGTGGTTAGTTTGTAATCACCGTAATCACAAATAAAAATGAGTGCATTAAAATATAAAAAAGACTGGGAAGAGGCGAAAGAACACTACCGCGCGTGGTGGAAAGGCGAATATTTCGGCAGATGCGCGATCTCTGTGACAGCGCCTCTTGAAAAAGCCGGTAAAGAGCCTCCGCCGGCAGAGCCGCAGGATCCGGTTGTCAAATGGAGCGATCCCGGTTATATCAGGGAATGGAACGAATATGCTTTATCCCGCACCTTTTTCGGCGGGGAGGCATTTCCGATATGGCACGGCGAGGGCGGGCATCCGGGGCATGCCGACATTCCCACATTTCTTGGGTGTCCTCTTACCCTTGACCTTCATACGGGATGGCATGAGCCGGTTCTTACGGGTGATGATTGGGATATTCACAAGTTACGCATAGATCCTGAAGGGCGCTGGTGGAAATTCACGCTGGATGCTCTCGGCAGGGGAGCTATGGACGCCAAAGGCAAAGCAATATCCTGTATCGGCGCGTTTGGCGGCACCGGGGATACGCTTTCTTCTTTGCGCGGGGCAGACAGGCTCCTTTATGATCTCTGCGACTGTCCCGAAAAAGTCCTTGACGCAGAGCTTTTCCTTATGGATACGTGGATTCACGTCTATAAAAAGTTTTACGGGATCATCAAGGGTTCTTCTGACAATGGTTCCACGTGCTGGTTCGATTTGTGGGCTCCGGGGAAATTTTACGCTGTGCAGAACGATCTTTCCTATATGATATCCACGGATATGTTTGAGAGGATATTTATTCCCGCTCTTGAAAAACAACTTGAATTCCTTGATTACGCGATCTATCACGTTGATGGCATCGGCGCTTTTAAGCATGTCCCTATGCTCTGCGGCCTTAAACGCCTGAAAGCGCTTCAGATCCTGCCCGGCGCAGGCAAGCCAAGCCCATTATATTATATGGATGTCCTGAAAACCGTCCAGTCGCGCGGCAAGAACCTGCATATTTCCATCGCTCCGAACGAAGTAGAGGAAGCTCTTAAAAATTTATCAGCAAAGGGCCTTTTCATTGCTACCTGGTGCGCGTCCGAGCAGGAAGCGAAGGACCTGCTTGAAAAAGTAAAAGAATGGTCCAAAATTCGCTGAAAAGATACACCACAGAGACACGGAGACACAGTCGCCTCATCGGCGACCCGCCGAAGTGGCGGGAGACTACCATATAGATGCTTGGCTTTTACTGACAACTACCTTTGCAACCACGAATTAGCACGAATTGTTTGCTTCGCAACATTCTTTGTGGGTTACATCGATAAACGACGAATTGCACGAATTTATACTCTGTAAACTCTGCAAACTATGTAAACTTTGTAAACTACTGTGGACTGTCGACCATGGACTATTATAACTAACCGGAGGCAAAATGGCGGAAAGCAAGAAACTAAAGGTCGGTGTGATAGGATTACGCCGGGGCGCGGGGTTCGCTGGCCTTTTTGACTCAAATCCCAATTCAAAGACAGTTGCTGTGTGTGATTTCGATGAAGGCGTCCTGAAGAACTTCATCGGAAACAGGAAAGACGTGACCGGATACAAGGATTACGCCAAATTTTTAAAGCACGATATGGACGCGGTAATGCTATGCAGTTACTGCACAGACCACGCTCCCCAGGCAGTAAAGGCGCTGAACGCGGGAAAGCACGTTATTTCCGAGGTTATTGCCTGCAAAACGCTTGCAGAGGGAGTTGAGCTTTGCAGGGCAGTGGAGAAGTCGAAAAAACTCTACATGTTCTCGGAGAATTACTGCTATTTTTCCTACACGCAGGAAATGAGAAGGCTTTACGAGGAAGGAGTGATAGGCGAATACAGGTATGGGGAGTGTGAATACGTGCACGATACAAGGGAAATAACGCATTTGCTTACGAACGGCCCTGACCACTGGAGGAACTGGATACCTTCAACTTATTACTGCACCCACTCGCTGGGCCCAATTGTTATGATAACCGGGACCCGGCCTGTAAGCGTGAATGGATTTATCATCCCGAACAAGATCTCAAGGGAATGGGGCAGGAGAGGTGATGACGGTTCTGTTATTATGTGCAAAATGAATAATGATGCCATAACAAGGGTTATTCCCTGGTCGTTCGGCCCGCACGATTCAATATGGTACCGCGTGCACGGGCTGAAAGGTGCGATGGAAAACAATCGCTGGAGGGATACGGACACATTGAATCTTTTTTTAAGGAATGTGGGCGGGAAAGACGAGGAGAAAAGCTATGTTCCGCTTTTCAGGAAATACACGGAAGAGGCGGCGAAATACGGGCACGGCGGCGGGGACTTTTTCGTGATCTGGGAATTTGTGGATGCCGCCCTCAACAACAAAAGATCGCCCATTGACGTCTATCGCGCAATGGATATGACCCTTCCGGGGATACTTGGTTTCCGCTCAGCGTTGAACAACAGCACGCCGGTGGAAGTCCCTGATTTCAGGAAGGAAGAAGTAAGGAAGAAATACGAGAACGATCGCTGGTCACCTGACCCTAAGGACAGGAATATCCCGGGCCAGCCATATCCGTCGGTGCTGGGCGACATCAAAATACCGGACTCAGTTTACAGGATGCTTGAAGAAAAACGAAGGACAAACTGATTTCCACGAAAACACGAAAGTGTCACGAAAGCACGAAATAAGATTTTTCACAGGGAACTTAAGAGAACTTAAAATAAAGTTAATTTCCTTGAACCTCGGTCGCCCCTACGGCGACCCGCCGATGAGGCGGGACTTTTAACCTTTGAGTTTTGACCTTATAAGGTGTCCATATGGAGAGAAAACAACCCCAGCTTGTAATGAAGCGCAATAACCTTGAAGATCTGCCAGCAATTGTCCTGCCGCAGGGATACTCCATCAGAACTTATAAGGAAGGGGATGGAGAAGCCTGGTGCGATATCATAAACAGGACTATTGGCCCGGGGTGGAACGCGGACCTGTTCAATACCTCGTTCTTGCAATTTCCTGTGTTCAGCCCGGACAGGATGTTTTTTGTTGTTTGCGGCGGCATTCCCGCAGGCACAGCGACTGCCTGGGTAAAAGAGCCCGAAGAAAAAGTCACAGGGATAGTCCATTACGTCGGGGTCCTGCCTGAACACGCGGGCAGGAAACTGGGATACGCGCTTACCCTCAGAACCCTGCATTACATGAAAGATCACGGGTTCAAGAACGCTGTCCTGCAGACCGACGATGACAGGCTTCCCGCCATAAAGACTTACCTTAACCTTGGTTTTGTTCCCACTATCATAGATGATAACCAGTACCAGAGGTGGATGGATATTTTCAGGTATTTCAGGATGAACTGGGAGAATTATTTATAAAAGTGGCCAGTAGTGAGTGGTCAGTGGCCAGCAGGAAAAGCGTATCAACGTGTCAACGCAACTACAAGGAATTTTGTTGTTCCAAAGGGATCCCTTCGGGGTAACTCAGGGCTTTAGCCCTGATATCAAACCTAAAGGTTTGAGTTACACTTCAAAGGTAGTCTCCCGCCCCGATGTCTATCGGGGCGAGGTCTCGCCCGCTGAAAGACGGGCGGACAGTGGATTCAGTGGCTTCAGTGACAAATATTTTTTGCCTGAATGTAGGTTTATATGAGTTTTGAGGCGGTACTGGATACTATTGCAAGGAAGAAAGTAAAGGGCATTCCGACGTGGATAGTCCACACCATGGATTTTGATATCCTTGATGAGCTTGCCGGCGAGAAGCCGGGGACATACCTCAAAGATCCGGTCGGCACGTACCTTAAGGCGCAGAAAAACGCGGGAGTTGATTTCATAGACCAGTTCATTCCGGAAAATCCGCTGAGTATGAGGAGAGATGGTTTTGAATCCGGGACGCAGAAAGGCGCGACAACAGGCGCGGAAAAGATCGTGCTGGACGGAATGGTTATTGATTCACCGGAAGCGGTTATTGAGCACCTGGAAAAGATAGCTTTTCCCCAGTTGGAAAAAGCAAAAGAAACATTCGATGAGGAAAAAACAGCAAAAGAAATAATCAGCAGTGAAAAGGCAATCCAGGAAAGAATAGGCAGTTCGATCCTGAAAGTTCCTTATGGCTTCGTGCTTTTCCCGGTTTTCCGGTACGGTTGGTACGGGTACGTCAATTATTTCACTGCATACGCGCTTTACCCGGAAATAATGGAAAAAGATTTCAAGCTGCAGGCGGACTACGCGGAAATGCATAACAGGGCAGCGGCAAAGGCGATTATCGAAGAGGAAATGCCGCTTTTATGCAGGTCAGACCACGATATGACAGACTCCCGTGGCACGCTCGTAGATATCAAAAGTCTGGAAAAGATCTGGTTCCCGCATTTCAAGCGGGCCATGCGCCCGGTTGTCAGCATACCCGGTATGAATGTTATATGGCACTGCGACGGCAACCTGATGGCAATGATATCGATGCTGCTGGACGCCGGGCTTAAGGGTTTCTAGGGATTTCAGTATGAAGCTGGGATGGATTACGAGAAAATATGCAGGATGAAAGCGAAGGACGGGGATTCAATGTTGATAATAGCCGGGGTTTCCGTGACTACAACGCTTCCGTTCGGGACGCCTGACAAAGTCCGCGCCGAAATGAAATGGCTGGTGGAGAACGGCCCAAAAACAGGGCTGTTCCTCGGGGGTTCCAGCTCGATCACTCCCGGAACGAATAGAGAAAATATACTTACGTTTGTCGAAGGGCTGAAGTATTATCGGGAACATGGCCGCAAGTGAATCCGTGTAACGTGTCACGTGTTACGTGTAACGCAAGATTAAGAAAATAAAGAATCACCACAGAGGCACAGAGACACAGAGAAATTCATTTGTGAACTTTCAATAATCACTGTAATCTCTTTTAAAATCACTGTAATCAAAAGGAAAAAATGAAAGAACTACGTGTAGGAATAATCGGTTGTGGATTTATCGGAAAGGTCCACGCGCTTTCCTACGTTAACATTCCTTATTATTATGATATTCCGGTTGAGATAAAGCTAACCGGGGTATGCACGAGCAGGGAAGAGACGCTCGCGAAAGCGAAGAAACTCGGTTTTGAGTTCGGGACAACGGATTTTCGCGATATCATTAAAAGAAAAGATATCGGGATCATACATTGCTGCACCCCGAATGATACGCATAAAGAGATCGTGCTCAGCGCGATAAAAGCGGGAAAGCACGTTTATTGCGAGAAACCGCTTGCTATGAACCTGCGGGAAGCAAAAGAGATCGCGGAAGCAGCCGCAAGATCAAAGATAAAACACCAGATGGCTTTTGAATACCGTTTCATACCTGCTATTATGCGGGCAAAGCAGCTTATAAACGAAGGTTTCCTCGGAGATATATTCCAGTTCAGGGCTGTTTATCTGCATTCCGGCTATATTGATCCCAACCGTTCCATTACGTGGCGCACGCAGAAGAAAAGGAGCGGGGGCGGGGCTTTGTTTGACCTGGGCTCGCACATAATTGATATGATGAGGTTTCTCGTCGGAGATTATAAAGAAGTCAGGGCAGTGTGTGAGACGATGATAAAGAAAAGACCGGTGAAACAAGCTGACAAGCTTACAAGCTTACAAGTAAAAACAAAAATGGGAACCGTAAACGTAGACGACATTGCATTAATGCAGGTGAAAATGAAGAACGGGGCGGTTGGGACCCTTGAAGCTTCACGCCTTGCTACAGGGGCGTGCAATGATATGAAGTTTGAGATACACGGCAGCAAGGGCGCTATCGCTTTCAATATGATGGAGCCGAACTGGCTTAATGTTTATGACACGCGCGACAGCTCAGAGCCGATAGGGGGTATGCGGGGTTTCAAAAAACTGCAAACAGTCCAGCATTACGCGGATTCCACGTTCCCGGGAGCAAAAGTTGAGATCGGTTGGATGAGATATAACATAGCTGCGGTTGCCGCTTTTGTAAAAAATATCATAACAAACAAGCCCTGCTCACCCGACCTATTTGATGGTATGAAAGTCCAGGAAGTGCTGGAAGCTGCGCAGATATCAGCAAGGGAAGGGGAGGCCGTAAAAATACAATAGCGCTTATGGCGTATAGCATATAGTTTATAGCAACTAAAAAGAGAAATAAGCAATTGAAAGGAAGGTAGACAGTGAAGGCAATGGTACCCCAGGAAGTTATCGAAAGCAAGATACTCCTTATTCGCGGACAGAAGGTAATGCTTGACAGCGTTTTAGCCAAACTATACGGCGTGCCGACAAAACGGCTGAACGAACAGGTAAGAAGAAACATCAGGAGGTTTCCCGGGGACTTTATGTTTCAGTTAAGCAAAGGTGAATTGAAAAGTTGGAGGTCGCAAATTGCGACTTCCAATTCCTCAGCCAAAATGGGGCTGAGGAGACCGCCCTATGCCTTTACAGAGCAGGGCATTGCCATGCTTTCAAGCGTCCTAAACAGCGAAAGAGCTATCCAGGTCAATATAGCCATAATGAGAGCATTCGTTAAAATAAAAAGATTAGTTTCTACCAATATAGCCCTTGCCCATAAATTCAAGGAACTTGAAAGCAGGGTAGACAAACACGACAAAGAAATACAGGCTATCTTTGAAGCCATCCGTCAAATGCTGGCGTTCAATGAAAAACCAAAACCACGGATAGGTTTTAAAGTAGGTTGATTTAAAAGCCCAATTTGAGGATTTGAAAGAAGAATCAGGTCGAACTCACAACTAGAGACACCATGTTTCTTTCATAAGGAATTATAAAATGAGAATATTTTATAAAATAATATTTTTAACATTTATTTTAACTGTTAATGTAAATCTTTTTCAAGGTATTTTTGCATCAGATCTTCCCAAATTAGATAGAGATATACCGGAAAGTATCAAATAGATGAATAGTATTGAACAATTGATTTCATATTTGAATGATTCTGGGGAAGAGACGAGGGCAGGAGCAGTGCGCAGGCTGGGAGAATTAAAAGACTCAAGAGCTATTGATTTTCTTTTAAAGGCATATAAAGATGAAACCTACACAATGCAAATAGCTGAAGCCCCTCCTGGCGTAAAAGCATCAGTAATTTTGGCTTTATCGCAAATCGGAGGCGAAAGAGCAAGGAGTGAAATATTAAAAATTCTTAAAGGGACTATAGAAATCGGCCCACGCGAAGAAACCAAAATAATGTGTTACGATAATTTGTTTGGTGACATCTTGGACTATGCTGTACGCTTTCTATCAAACTGGAAAGATGATGAAGTATATAAACTTTTTTATTATATGGCTACTTCAGAGACTTCATCTCTGGCAGAATATGATGACCCAAGAATATATGCTTATATGTATTTTATTAGAAGGGAGATGGATCTGAAAGGTATTTCAACTATAAAAGGTAGGGTAGATTATTTGGTAGACCAATATCCAGATACCTATTCAGGAATGATTAGACCAGGCATTTCTTCGGTAGAAACTATTATAAAAAAAGGAATCGGGTGTAATTTAACAGAGATGGGAATGGATGCCGCACCATTTCTTAAAGCAAGAATTGATAAGATGCCACAAAGCCCGAAAAAGATATGTTTAAATGGCGAACTAAATTCTATTAGATTTATGGCCGAACAAAGATATACACCTACATGGGTGCGACCCTGGTAAAAAGGTAGAAGTGGATTGATCTGACCTGTTAATAGTTGAGGCATCGAAATCTATTTTAGGTAAGAAACCGCCTTTTTAGGCGGTTTTTACTTTTTTACTGTGCGGAAATAATCAAAAGTATACCTGGGGAACAATCAGAAGTATACCTATCTGGGGGAAATTGATTTAGGCTGGCTGGTTTAAAAATCAGGTAATAATCACCCTCTCCTTTATCCTCTCCCCTCGAGGGAGAGGGGTAGGGTGAGGGGGGTGGGTACTCTCGAAGGCAGAATCTGGAAGGTAGGTCGATTTCCGGAGCAAGAAGTAACCGTGTGTCTTATCCCCAACAAAAAGATTATTGTGTTAAAAGATGAGCAGAAAATC
>MNUP01000126.1 GCA_001871075.1 Candidatus Desantisbacteria bacterium CG1_02_49_89 | reverse complement strand
TGCACCAAAGGATTTTATATTCTTCATTTGTTTCCTGTATCCAATTTTATAATATTTTTGACCTGACATCAAAGTCCTCTTGCGATTTATTAATTCAATAATAATCATTTAAATAAAAAAAGCGCCGAGTCTATATATTATTAGACTCCAAGCGCCTTGTGTTTGTTTCGTAAATCCCGCTATCTCTCTGCCCGAAGTAGTATCCCGATTGGCATGTGTCAGGATCTTCGGACAGCAATAGCCTAATTCTTCTATTCTTTTACTTAAAAACAAAAATCCCCCGGGCGTTTACAATTTCAGCCCTGTTTAGCGCTCCTTTCTGGCTTCTCGCTCCGATCCCTGTAGTTCCGGTAAAACCGGAACTTAACACAGGGACCTGCGAGTCAGAACAAAGTTAATGACTCTACGGTCGGAGCAGGCAAAATCCCCCTCAATCCCCCTTTAACAAAGGGGGAATTAACAAACGCAAGCCTCCCACCTTAAAGATTTCCTCCTTAAAAAATTGGCGGACAAGGGCGGACAGGTGAATTGAACCCCTACAAGTGCGATAAATCGCACCGCTACAAATCGCAGGCTCCCTCCTTAATGATTGGCAGCTTGCCCGCCAGTTAGTTTGGCGGGGGTCTTTGAGAAGCCTTGCCCTATCCGCCCCGATGGACATCGGGGCGAGACCTCGCCCCAAAGGGGCGGGCGAAATACGATATAGAATGGGAAGAAGAATATGGGTTAGGAAGATGAGTAAGGAGAAGTAATATATGTATTATAACCCGAAATCGCTATTTGTCAAGATTTAAAGTGATTTTTGTGATTTCAAACTTCAAAAATTAGAACCATTATTTTTGAGGAACTTTCTTTTTCAGCTCAACATCGTAAACCGAGATCCATCCTACCACCGGCACTGTGAATCCTTCCCCTCCCAAAGGCCTGCCGGATTCGTCGAATACCGCGTACCCGTTGACCTTCTTGGTTGACGCGACCTCAACCCTGCGCTTTTCATCCTTCTCCTTTATTATTCTTATCGCAACATTATTATAGATCCTGCCCGCGTACCAGAGTATGGTCATATTGACCGTGCCTTCCTCAAGCTTTCCGGTCCTGTTCTTCTGGGAAAGATAATAAACCAGGCCTGATAACGGGTCATATGCCTGTTTATCAAAACGCAGCGTCAGGCTGAAGTCTTTTTTGCCGCTTTCCTTTCTTGAGTATTCAGCCAGCTTGTTTTCGTTGTCGAAACGCGCGAACACGTCCTTCTTGCCGAAAATGCTGGATATCCTCCACCTGTGCCAGTAAGGATCGCCTGTCCGCACGCTGAAACAGCTTTCTATTGTATGGGTGTAGAAACCCTTCATTTCAATAATGAACATTGCGGAGTCGCCGGTAACCGAGGTTTTCGTGGTGATCTCGGCAAGGCTTATGGGAAGCGCGTAAAAAAGATGAAAAACTCCCCTGTACCGCCTGTTGCTGAAATAATCAAGCGTCCTGCGGATGTCCTCCTGCCCGACCGGCGCCTGAGCTACTGCCTGCGCGTGCGCATGTACACCTGCTGCCAGTCCCAGCACTAATAATAGGGACAGCCCCCATTTCTTATTGCGCCACACCCACGACATTTGTTTTTCAAGCAACAAGCTATGCTTATTTTTCAATGGTTTTCCAAAGGCACAAATAGATTGCTTCGTCACTTTGTTCCTCGCAATGACTGATTAAATCGGACCAGATACAACCTTTAACAAAAATGCATCGCAGGATAAATCCTGCGGCTACCCCTTGTAAACTATATAAACTTAGTTAACCAATTCCAACCTACGAGGTCGGAAATGGTTGCTTATAAACTGACGCTTAAGGTTACTATTTTCTTATACGGGATAATAAAAGAAACTGAATTGCCGCGTGCGGCGGGTTTACGGCCCTCTAAGGCATCTTCGTTCATGTTTACAAACCTGGCGGATCTCACTTTTTTGAAGAATTTGATCTCCGCGCGCGCCGGTTTTGAATCAGGGTTGAAAACGCGCACGATCAACGACGAATTACTGCGCTCAGCGATCTTCAGGGCTGAAAGCATCACGTTCTTTCCCTTTATCTCAAAAAAGCTGAAGGCTTTGGGCAGGTCTCCCTTGTTCCCCGCCCCGCACATCGCAACGACAAGCGGAAGGTTGAACCTTTCTGATTCCTCCGTCACTCCTGACGAAGCCCATGTCCCTTTGTGCGGGCAGATGAAATATCTGTGCCTTATCTTTCCAATGCACTGGCTCAGCGTCTCCTCCGGATACCTTTCCGCTGTCCTGTAAAAACCCACGGTGCACATCTGGATCTCAAACGCCCTTAACAGGGTGATCCCCAGCACAGCGCCGTTCGCGCCTTTGAGCGCCTCGAATTCCCTGATTCCCTCGGAAATGAACGCAAGCCCGTTCTTCCTGTCAGAAATATCAACAAATCTCAGGAAAGGATAATCCTTCCCGTTCCCCACAGGCCTGTCCATCACGTCATACGCGCTCTCCGCCGATGAAACCTTCGCATTTAAACCCGCGGGGAAGATCACGCGCAGTCTATGATCCTGCGACTTATTGTCTATCTCGGTCTCGACTTCCAGGCTTTTCGCGCCTGAGCGCAGGATGTACGTGGACGCGATCTCGAGGGGTTTTGTCTCCGCGCTGCGCTTTGCCTTATCATAGTTTTCGTCAAAATAGATCTTCTTCGCCGGGATCCTGAGCTTCCAGGAAACCCTGAAGCTCGCGTAAAGCCCCTTATTATGCTCAAGCGAAATATCCGCCTTTACTCCCCTGCTTGTGATAAGCCTGTCTTTGAACATTTTCAGGTGTTCCCATCCCTGGCCGAACTCGCCGACGTCCTCGAAATAATGGAGACCCTTATAAGTTTTACCGCGGTTCTTATCCCTTAAATCAATGGTTCCGTCAGGGTTTATCTTAACCTTTAAAAATTCGTTCTCGAGCGTGTTCGCTTTCTCTGACACGATCACACGCTCGCCCGCCAAAGCTTTAGTGGCGGGCAAACCCCTGCCTGACGAAGCCTTGGCGTAGTCAGGTTTTTTTAATACATAACGCTTATAGCCCAGGGCAGGGATGTTTTCCGCGAGGAAGCTGATCTTGTATTCGTCCGAAAGGCACATCATCGCGATCTGCTCGTCATCCCTGTAAACGCGGGAAGCGAACTGCTTGTTTAATATAGCATAAGAAACTTGCTTTTCACGTACCGATGGGCGGGCAAGCCCGCCCCTACGCGGGACAGGTTCTGTTAAAATAAAATCCTTTATGTTTAATTCTTTAGGAATCGCGATGAAAGCAGTGGTATTCTCTGTCCTGGCGAACGGGGACGGATTGAAAACCGTGATAACGATATTTTCCGGTTTCACGTCGGTTGTGTCTATGCGTTCCTGTATCGCCTTAAGGCTTCTCTGGCGCAGCATTCTTGAAATGGAATAAACCTGGTTCGCGCGGTACATAAAGTCCTCTTCCATCCTGTCTATCCCGCATCCCGCGGCTGTGTCGTGCGGGTGGCAGATGAGAAGCGTCTTCCAGGCCTGCTCAAGGTATTTTCTGGGCCATTCCCTGCCGCACGCGGCGGTAGCGATGGCGGAGAAAGGTTCCGCGTTCCTGATAAGCATGTTCTCAGCTTTTGATTCCGCGAGTTTCTGCTTTGCGCGCGCGGAAACTATGTTGGTGAACGAATCCCCGCTCCTGCACTCGCCGTAAACCCTGTGCAGTTTCATGCCCCTGGCGGCTCTGTAAAGGTCTTTCGCGTATCTTGACATTGAGCTGTAGAAGAACTCCTCGTCTTTGTGCAGGTAGTTCTGTATGTCCTCGACAACCTGCTTCTCGCGGATGTCAGGAGCCCGGGTATCCATTCCGTGCATCATAGGTATTTCCGGGGTAAGGAATATTTTCTTTTCCTGGTCCATGAACGTCCTGAACCACTTTTTCAAAGCTTCCTTGTCAAGCCTGAGCTGCGGCCGCAGCACTGAACCGTGGTCATAACGGCTCTCCTCATTGCACAGCCTGAACGATATCTGCCCGTCCTTCCAGTGGGACTCTCGGTCTTTCACGTTTCCGTTTTCGGTGAAGGAGGATTTCCGCCAGATCTCAAAGTAAAAGTTCACCCGCCTCATCGTGCCGAAACGCGAGGAAAAGATCTCAGTGCCGTCAGGAGACACCCAGTAGAACTCGGGGTCAGGCGCGTCCGCGTCGCTTATGCCCCGGTAGAAAAAACAGGAATCGATGCCGAACCCCTTGTAGATCTGGGGAAGCTGGCCGACCTGGCCGAAGCCGAACGGGGTGTACCCCACCTTCATCACAGGGCCGTATTTCCTCGCGACATTGTGCCCGACAAGAAGGTTCCTGGTGATGGACTCGCCCTGGACCGTATTCGAGTCAAGCGCTGTGTACCAGGGTCCTATCTCGATCCTGCCTTCCTTTATATACTTCTTTATAATGGGCTCTTTTTCCGGCCTTATCTCAAAATAGTCCTCCAGAGGCACTGTCTGCGAGTCTAGAAGGAATATGTAACCCGGTATCTTCTTCAAAATATCTATGAGGGCGTCAAAGAAATCCACTGTTAAAGCCCTTGTCCACTGGAAATCCAGGGTCCATTCCCTGTCCAGGTGGTTGTTTGGGATAAAATGCGCACGCAAGCTCTTTTTCATCATACTATTTCTCCTTTCCTTTACCTCATTATTTTTATATTAATCCTTTTTAACATCTTTAACCTTTTTAACCTTTAACATATATTTATTTCCGCAAGCATTCTTGCCACACTCTCGCTATGAGTCCCTGCCCAGTATATCCGCTTGCAGGCAGGGCATATCCTGAACTCTTTCTGGGTATTATAAACGTATTCCGGAACCTTATCTTTCACCTGTTCTTTTGGCACAGTCAATGCTATTTCGTTACAAATTGTGCAACGTATAAAAATACTTGACTTATCAATCTTTAAATTTAGTTCATTAATTATCTGGTTTATCTGATTTTTTACCTCTGTGTCAGCCAGGAAAACAACCTGCAGCCCCACGCTTTTTGACAGCCTTGTATTCCTCGTCAGGATCACCCTCTTTTCCCGCAGGCTGCGCAGGATCATATCCTCTTTTTTACAGTCAGGTTTGTAAAGGGTGTCGAACCCCAGCACGCGCAGCCATTTGGCAAGCCTGCCCAGCATGGAATCAGCGATAAACCTCGTACATCGTGCATCGTTCATCGTAACATCGTCCTATAAAAACTCTATTCAAGCCTTATTGACCTTATCTCAAGCAGCGCTCCCTCGGCAGATGACGGGTCGAAGCGCATGCCGGTAAGGCACCCTCCCCAGTTCTCGTTCCTGCCCACATTGAACGAATACTCGTGGAATTCCCCATCCGCCTTTGTCTGGGCAACCGAACTTGCAGGCTCCGTGTAATTCGTCGCCCCGGACGTCATGAAGAAAAGCTGCATGGAACTGCCCTTGCTCACCCTCATGTCCATTACAACCCTTGTGTACCTGTTGGCGCGTATCTTCAAAGCCGGGGAACTGAATGCAGGATCGGTGCTGGAAGTCATTGCGGTAAGTATCCCGTCCTTCACCTCAACATCCTTTAAACCCATCATGCCTGTCCAGACCCCCATCCTCGCGCCTGACCACTCTGTGTCCTCTGAAATGCTTGTGATCGGTGCAAGTTTCTTGGCGTCCTGGTACCAGGAATCGTAGGGCCCCAAGCCAACATCCTCGGGCGATATGTCCATATGTTCTTTGGGCGCTTCCGTGAAAACGTCCCTGATCACGTCAAGGTAGGAAAATCCGTAGCCGCGCGTCGGTTCTATGTAATGCCCTTCCCCGAACTCGTTCCAGCAGCAAAAGATCATCGTGTTCTTTTCCGGGCCGGAAGTCGTCTTCGAATCCGTTATCTTCTTGGCTCGGACGCACAGGTCCCTGAACTTCTCAGCCGTGTTCTCACACCAGAAGAACGGGGTTTCCTTCCAGGGACGGGAATCCCATCCCATCATTATCGACGTAATATCCGGCTGGGCGTTAACCTCGTTCTTGAACTTCAGTATCTCTTCCTGCTGGTCCACGAAACCTTCGTAAGGCGCGCAGATAAAATCCCCGCTTTTCTTTATCTCTTTCGGATACCACCAGGAACTCCCGTAAGAAGAACTCGCGTCCCATCCCTCATCAGCCATCTTCTTAAGCTCTGCCGCGTCCTTGCCGCTCACGCAGCCGACTATGTAAAGCCCGTTAAGGCCTCTGGCTTTGCACGCCTCGCGCATATCATTCAAAAGCGTGCGGACATTCGGGCTGCCGCCCGCGTCCCTGGTAACGTTCTGCGGGACCCAGATGTAAAGTATCGGCTTGTTGTCAACCCGCAGGTACGACGGGTTCGAAAAATAGTTGTCTATCCAGAAAGGCATAAGGTTATCCATTACGTCTTTTGAAGAGCCTGCCCCGGCCCCGCACCCGTTCTCCCACATAATGCTGAATTTTATCATGTTCAGGTATCTTGCCTTCAGAAGCCCGTCGTGGATCGCGTGGCCCAGCTGCTGCTGCACAGGGCCGTTTATAGTGGTGCGGTACCAGCAGTAGATAACCGCCGATATCCCGTGCTCAAGCCAGTATTTGATGTGCCAGTCAGCGACCTCAGGCGTGCCTTCGTTGTAATACCCGATGACCGGCTTTCTCTCAGGCCAGGGCTCTATCAGCTTCTATCCCATATGCGTGCCGTGCTTCCACAGCGGGCAGTAGTGTGTCCACAGTTGGTATTTTCCCGGCTTCACCGGCTTGGGCTCAGGAACATAGGAAGCTTTCGGAAGCTTCGGATTTGGAAGAAAGCTTATTTTCTGCGCCTTAGACGCGCTTACGCCTTTTCCCGTCACCTCAACAACGAAATCCCCGCTCACCGGTCGAAGGCTTTCAACCTGCCAGGAAATTTCCTTTTCTTCAAGGTATTTCAGGGCGGGGATCTGCGCGACAGCGCTGCCTTTAACAGTAACACCTTCCGGGGTTTTCAAAACTGCCTGCAGGCCTGAAACAGGACCGCCCGCGTTCTTCACCCTTACGATCAAAGTCTCGGTTTTTTCAGCCCGCGGAAGCACTGATTCTATGAACAATCCCGTGATCTGTATTTCCGGGTCAGCATCAGGGCTTTCCATAACTTTCACGTATTCGATCTGCGCCGCAGTCCCTCCGACCTCAGACGGGCCGATGCCCAGGGCTATAAGGTTCCCGCCCCAGCCGTTCCACGCCCAGGGTTCGAAAACGTAAGCGTGCATCTTGTTATCAGCGTATGTCTGGAAGGAAACGCGGGAGGCGCCTTTCGTGGTCGCGAAGATTATGTCTCCCCTTGAGCCTTTATCTACGGCCATCCTCACGGCAAGGTAGTCCCTCCTGTCAATATTCGCGTTCAGGTCCTTATTTATTATGAACGATTGCTCTTGTTTTGTATTTACTTTGAGCTTTGAGCTTTCAGCTTTGAGCTCAGCGCCCTCGCGTCCAACCCACCCTTGCAGGCCTTTGCTAAAATCAAAAACAGTATTTTCAGTGCCTCCGCCTGTTTTTTCATCAATGCCGTATTGCTTCCTGACGATCTCGCCAGCGGTCAGCATCCTTTTATATACCTTGACATATTCAACGCAACCCGCGAACGGGCCGCCAAAATTTGAGCGCGAGCAGATAACTAACGGGTCATCTGTTGGTTTTACCGCACCGCTGCGCGCGGTAGTGAACACCTCGCCGTTAACCCAAAGGTATGACTGCGTGCCGTCCCACATTATGATCATGTGGTACCAGGTATTCGCCTGCGGGTTGAAAGCGCTGACCCTTGGCTCCCACCCGCCGTTACCGAACACGAAGAACGAGATCTTCCCGCCTTCCTGGTTCCAGTCAGTTCGCAGGAGGAATTCGTTCTCCTTGGAGATAAGGTTCATCCCTTCAGTGGCTTCCGGGAATTTCACGGAAAGCTCTATTGCGAATTTTTTTCGGACGCACAGGTCTTTTGCGGATGCGATCTGTATGGACTGCGCGCCGTCGCACTCAAGCACTTTCTTCCCGGAGTCTGTCACGACCCTTCCTCCGGACACAGCGGCAGTATAGCCGTTACCGGACAGGTCCTCTATGTCCCCTTCTTTGTCAAAACGCCAGTGCGCCACTAAACCCTCCTCAGCTGCGAAGCAGCTGAAAGCTGAAAGTATTAATATTATGAAAATAATAGTTTTTTTCATTATTCCTCCGGTAGAATTGCTGATAACGCTATAAACTTGTCATTGCGAACGAAGTGAATCAATCCAACGAAGTCGTTGCGAGGGCAAAGCCCGCGGCAATCTCTTAGATTGCTTCGTCATTTTATTCCTCGCAATGACATTAAAAAGCAATGACTGCGATAATCTGTGTAAATCTGCGTCTAATTAGTATTGCGCTTTGCGGTTTTGCGGATGATATCCGCTGCAAGCTCGCAGTGTTTCGGCGTGTATTTATCGCTGAAAGTGATCCACCTTACGAAATATTTCAGGAAATCCCTTGCGTTGGGGCAGGTCCTGGCGCTGTATCTGTATTTCCTTGAAGCAGGCGGCGTCGAATACGGGTAAACTCTTTTTCTGGCATTCTCGTCAAGGAACTCGCACGCTTCAGGCATAAGGTAATACCTTCCTGTGCCTGCTCCTGTAATTCCTTCTTTTTTAAGCTGTTCTGCGAATCTGTCAGCGCCGCACCTGATCATTTTCGGATCGATCCTGAAACCGAACATCCAGCAGGAATACACGTTCTGGTATTGCGGGATCCTCAGAGGTATTATGCCGGGTATTTTTGAAATAAGCGAAGTCAGGAGCCGCGCCATCTTATCCCTGCGCTTAACCTGACTTTTTACGATCTCAAGCTGGCCCAGGCAAATCGCGGCAGTGCAATTAGACATTCGGTAGGCGTAACCCGGAGCCACGTGCTTCCTGCCATATCCGGGAACGATCACCCCGCCCCTGCTCTGCCCGAACAATCTTACGCGTTCAGCAAGCTTGCTGTCATCGGTCGCAACGCATCCGCCTATGTCAGAACCCATTGTCTTTTCCATGTCAAAAGAAAATCCAGCGGCTTTGGAAAGAGTTCCGGCAAATCTTCCCTTGTATTCGCTGAATGCTGCCTGGCACACGTCCTCATAAACAATAAGCTTGTGTTTTCTGGCAAGTGCGTTAATGGGGTCCATGTCACACACAAGCCCTGTTTTGTGCACAACGAGGATCGCGCGTGTGCGCCTGGAAATGCAGGGCTCAATAGTCCCGGCGCTGATATTTATTGAACCCGGCTCTGTGTCGGCAAAAACCGGGATGAGATCCTCTCTTATCAATCCCTGTATCATTCCGAAATCAGTTATCGGGCTGACGATTATCTCATCCCCGGATCTGAACCCGAACGCGGAAGCAAGGCATGCGAGAGCCGGAGTGCATCCCGGTGTCGCGATGCAGTGATTTACTCCCAGCTCCTTCGCGAACGCCTTTTCAAACCTTGTAACCATATCGCAGGTAAGCCCTGAATCCACCACTTCTTGTAAATATTTCAGGCAGCTGGGTCCCATTTCGCGAGGGAAAGAATTGGGCAGCTTTCCCTTCGCGCCTGCGAACGCCGCGGCCCCGTATTTCGCCCTCTCATACTTTTTCATCTTGATTCCTGATTACGGTGATTATTAACTGATGATTACGGTGATTAAAGCATTTATCAGGGATCTGACGAGAACTCAAACTGAATTTATTTTTTAGTTTCTAGTTTAAACCCAGGAACTTTAAGTTCTCTTAAGTTCCCTGTAAAAAAGTTTTAACAGGGATTCAGCGGGATTCAAGCTACTATACTCTCGGCTTTTTAAATCTCATTCGAAGAT
>MNUP01000050.1 GCA_001871075.1 Candidatus Desantisbacteria bacterium CG1_02_49_89 | reverse complement strand
CGCTTTAAAGCAATCATCTCCGGACACTCAATCTCTATCTTTTTCTTCTCATCCTTCAATTCTTTCAGGCACATCTTTATTACGTCTTTAACATTTTTTATTGCTTCTTCAAAACTATCACCCTGAGCATAACAACCTTGCAGGGATGGGCAGGAAGCTACATAGATGTTATCTTCATCCTGTTCCACAATAACCTGAAAACTATAAACTTTTAATTTTTTCATATTAATCACTCCTCACAGTTTCTGATTTTTATTATACCATATTTTAGCAAAAAAGTCAAATTATGTCTTGCCGTGTATGGCACAACGATAGAAAAAAGAAGGAGGGATGGTTGTTTAAGCTCAGTATCAGAATGAACGGGAGAAGTCAAGAGAATAATTCCTTTATTCAAGGTCTGACCCCTATTTGTTATAATAATATTCTTGAACCTGAAAGTTCTCAGGGGTCTTGCAGCATAATGCCTTATTTCTCCCTCAGGTTTACCGAAAACCGAGCCGCATCTGAGTATTTTGCTGTGAAAACCCAGGTATCCGCCTTTGGGACTGTAAAAACGTATCTGGTTGTAGCATTTTCCGTTATCTTCGACAAAACAGGTCCCAAGCGCCAGACCCAGTCTTTTTTCGCGCGCCCCGGTAGTTATTTCCCTCAACGCATTCCTGACTTCATCCGGGTTAAACTTATGTGTGTAGCCGCTCAAAGACCCTTCAGGCGTCAATAATATATCGGCTCTCCTGCTTTTCGCGTATTTTATAGCGCGCCGGATAGCTTTAAGGTTCATGCCGATTTCGCCGGTTACGGGTATCTGCGCTCCTGCCACGCGCAATCTCATCTGAATAAATCTCCTCCGAAGAGTCCGCATCCCCGATGAACATCGGGGCATCGGACCCCATCCCCTATTTTATCCCAAGGGGATCTCCCGAAGGGATCCCTTAGGGACCTTTGGGATAAAGAGTAACTTTTTAATATTTACTTCGGGGAACGTTACCTATAATATATGGTTTTTCGCTTCTTACATAATGCGGCCTGAAAAACCTGCGCAGATCCTTCATCAATCCCTTTATATTACCGCCGCAGGTATGCAGGTTGATAGTAAGATACTGCTTTTCGGGCCACGTGGTTATTGTAACGCTTGATTCCTCGATAATAGCCGTTATTGTCCTGCCCTGGGGATAATGAATAGCCCAGTCCATGCACTTTATCGTAAAATCGTTCTTTCTTAGGACCTTGCGCAATATCCTGTCTATTTTATAAGCATTATTGAGGTACTGGCTGCGGCACCCGAAATACTCCACTAAAAAATGCACTCCGTTCGTGCTGTAATCTTTCATTTCTCTCCTGTCGAGATTGTGGTGGGTCAATTTTCGATTACATTATATACCGGATTGGGGGGTAAAAAAATCCTTTGGGCAGTAATAAATTTTGCCCTGTAATACGAATCTTCCAGGGATGAAATTGCAACCTTTTTTTCTCTTGAGGCGGCGTGTATAAATTTCCCGTTCCCGACATAAATTCCCACATGATCGATCTTTACTTTTCTTTTTATGGCAAAAAATAAAAGGTCTCCCATTGTCAGGTCCCGTACTTCTTCCCCAAGCCTGGACTGCTCCATGCTTGAATGAGGTAGTTGTATGTTGAAATATCTACGATAGAACAATGCCACAAGACCAGAGCAATCAATTCCGTAAAACGATTCTCCGCCCCATTTATATGGAACATTCCGGCATTCTTCCACAAACCTAATAAGCCCCAACGCCCTTGAATCGATAGACTCAGGATCAGAATAACTCTGCGTATCAGTAACTAACTTCCCCAGTGACATTTTTACCGGTTCCGTTTTAAATGTAGGTATTTTAAGGCTCCTGCCTGTTACTATAATATCGCCTTTGATCCTGTTAAGCTTTCTGATCTGCGCGGCTGTGGTATAGAACCGGTGTGATAACGCCAAAAGCGTATCCCCGCTTTTAACTTTATAACTGACAGTTGTTGCCCTGGGCACATTAAATATGACTTCGGTGTTATACGCTGAAGAACAGATCTCCTGCAGGGTCTTTGTGTCCGCCCGGCATTTCACGCCGGCAAAAATCACCCCTATCAAAAAAATCGAAAATATAATTTTTCGTTTCGTAACTTTTCTCCAAGGGAATCTTCGGGCTACTCAGACTGGACCAGGACTTTGTTCCCGTTATCTATCACGCGGAACGTTCCGCCGTCCGCTCTTTCAACGCGTTCGTCGATCCACGCCTGGACACTTACAGCCGGGATGAAACCGCCCTGCTTTACCCTTTCTGGGTCCAGCCTGCTGTAAAGGTAGATCCTTACCTTATTTTCTTTCATAAGCTTAAGAACCCGGTCTGTCTTCCACAGGTAGAGTTCAAAATTTTTGTCTATGAATTCCGAACATTTTTTTAAAGTTTCATCCCTTAGCCCGGCAAGGTTATCCCAGAAAAGCTTCTTGGAATTCGCGTCCGGCGCAAGCCCGCGCACGCTTTCGGGAACATCCTCCCTGCCTGCGCAGGGAGCGATGACCAGTGCCTCCCCGCCGTCCTGTATAGCGCCCTTCAGCGCCATGTCAAAACAGTTCTGGGTGCTGTAGATCGTGTCGCATGCGGGTTTTCCGCCTGGGGAAATAACAACGTATTTTGATTTTTTTGCCTTAAAGAGCGAGAGCCTGTCAACTGCCGCTGTCATCTCCCTGGTTATGGCATCAGGGTCTCCGGCCTTTATCCAGTATATGCCGCCGCTTTCGGACACCATGTCCAGGCCGAACGTTTGTATCCCTCTTTCTTCCGGATTACCGCTCCCGTCCAGGAAAAACTTCTCAGATGCCGCCCTCGCGTCCCTTATGTCAATCCCGAACGGGTTGAACTGCCGCTCAGAGTCTTTGTGCCACGGGTTCCTGCCTGCCGCGGAATTGTTGTGGTCCAGCGAATTCTTGTGATTCGCCCTTACTGTTTCCATTGACGAAAGCCCGGGAAGGACCTGCTTGTCAATGCAGGAATACCCGTTCATGTAATGATATTTCGCCTCGTGCCCATAGATCCTCACGTCGCAGGAAAGCAGGCCGCGGTTTATGTTAAGAGGGGTGCCTTTAGGCGTCTTTCCTATCAGGACAAAATCCTTTCCGTAGCAGTCGTTCGCTATCACTTCTGTTTCAAACGGCAGCCCTTTCACTGCCTCTTCCGCCCATTTGGTGATGTTCCTGGCGTATATGCTTATATCGTGGGTGCCTGTGGCGATAAGTATTTTCAGCTTTTTCGGCCGGCCCTGCGCGACCTCGGAAACAAGCGCGAAAATAATATCCTTCTGCAGGCCTGAGCGGAACTCGTCGGATGAAACAAGGCCTACGATCTTATCTTTTACGAGCCCGGCAACCGGAGGCCTGCCTGCCGGGCGCTCAAGCGCCTTACGGATTATCTCGGCGGTATTTCCGGGCAGGGGCGTTCCTTCCCTCGGCTTTATAAGCGGCCCCGCAAGGCTTGGTTCCGGTATGCTGAAACTCATCCTGTCCTTACCGAAAGTAAGCGAGAAATTATCCGGCATTATTTCCTCAGTCTTTTAAAGAATTTCTTCAGCAATCTTTTGCTTTCTTCGCTCAGAACGCCGCCCTTTATTTCGATCCGCTCCGGTAATTTTTTTATGCGCTTTATCGAACCGAATTCCGGCTCGTCGGCCCCGTACACTATGCGCGGGATACGCGAGAGCATTGACGCGCCGAAACACATAAGGCAGGGCTCCACAGTCGTGTAAAGACTGCATCCGTTGAGACGCCAGCCGCCGGCTTTCTTCGCCGCTGCCGCGATCGCGCGGATCTCGGCGTGCGCTGCCGCGTTCCCGCTTCTCTCAACCAGATTGTGGCCCCTGCCTATTATTTTATTGTTTTTAACTACGACCGCGCCTATCGGCACTTCGTTTTTTTTATATGCCTTATTTGCCTCTTTCAGCGCCTCCCGCATGAATACTTCGTCGTCTTTTTTCATGTTGTATATCTTATTTGTCGTACGTCGTACGTCGTGCGTCGCACGCAAAATATTAAATTAATTAACGAACGGCTTACGACATACGACGCTCGACGGCTTTAAACCGGGGCTTGCCCTGGACCGGAACCCTGTGGCTGATTCGGAACTGGCGGAACTTCTTTTGGTTCTTTTATAACCACTGTTCTTGCTATCTTGTCGTGCCAGCCCTGCTTCTTTGGGTCCCACGCGACCCAAAGGTAACCAAGCCAGGAAATAAAGAACAGGACAACGTACAAAAGGTCTTTTACCAGGAATTCCCTGACAACGGCCTTGCCGAACCCGACGGGCTGCAGGTCCTCTTTTACCACCTTTATGCCGACCGCCATCTTGCCCAGCGTTGCCCCGAATTTCCCGGTGAGCACGACAGAATACGCTATGTTCACAAACATTGTGACGTAGAAAACCTTCATCACAGGCAGAAAGGCCTCATAAAGCGCTTTGAAGATCAGAGCATAATTACTTGTTGATTCCACCAGGCCTGACAGATCCGGGATCTCGGATGTCATTTTACCTGTCATTAAAAACTGGATGACCGCGGAAGCTCCCATAAAAACGAGCCAGTCCAGTATTGACGCCAGAAACCTTATCCAGAATCCCGCGTATTTAACATCAGATGCTGATTCCATTCTTCCTCCTTATTTTTCTGATTACGGTGATTTCAAACTAATGATTACGGTGTTAAAACTTTTTTAACAGGGATTCGGAAAGATTCAAACTACATTTTATTCTTCCCGTTTTAGCCAAAAGCTTTTTAATCACTATAGAAAGCTTATTTCGTGTTTTCGTGGTACTTTCGTGTTTTCGTGGAAATTTTTTATTTTTGAGCTTTCAGCTAGCGTTCTACGCTTGGCATCCACAGGTATTTCAATGCCGGCTCAGGCAGGCTGCTGAAAGTTCCCTTTATTTTAGTATCTTCAAATTTTCCTAACAACCAGTCCCTTAATTTTGGCGTTGTATAATACTCAATAACCTGGGCTTTTTTCAGGCCGCACAGGTTCTTGGTTATCTCTATCGCGTCCTCCTGGCTGCCCAGCTCGTCCACAAGGCCCGCCTTCTTTGCCTGCGCGCCCGAGAATATCCTTCCGTCAGCAATGTTCGCGAGTTTGCTTTCCGGGATATTGCGGCCTGCGGAAACAACCTGAACAAACCTGCTGTGCGCTTCATCCACCAGGCCCTGCAGCATTTTCCTTTCGCTTACATCCATTGAGCGGTACGGGGAACCTATGTCCTTGTACCTGCCGCTCTTTATCACGCCCATCTCAACACCGAGTTTTTTACCCAACAGGTTGCTGAGGTTCATATAATCCATTATCACGCCTATATTACCCGTGAGCGTAAGCGGATGAGAGACTATTTTCTTCGCTGCGCAGGCTATATAATAACCGCCCGAGGCAGCGGTCCTGTCCAGGTAAGCCACAACCGTCTTTTTTTCCGCTAATTTTTTGATCTTCTCGTAAACAAGGTCAGCGTCGATTATCGGGCCTCCCGGAGAATTGATGTCCAGCAGGACCGCCTTTATGCTGTTGTCTTTTTCGGCCTCTTTCATCTGGTCTATTAGCTCGTCAACCATTCCCCTGCGGTATGAAGGGCCATACCTGGAATTTGAGATCTCACCCACTATGTTTATTATCGCCACTTTGTCGGGGGCGGCTTCGTCACCGGTAACATACCTCTGCTTGTAGAACTTGCGGCCTGTCAGCACTTTAACGGGCTTCTTTACCATAGAGCTTGCCGATGATACGCTGTCTTTGCCCTTGATGTTATTCAGGACAACGCCCGCTGCCACCACGACAAGTATAATGATCCACGCCCACGTTCTTTTTGATAATTTTTTCATGTTCCCTCCAATAAAAAATGAAAATAGAGAATAGAGAATAGACCGTCCCGATGTTACATCGGGACTCTATTTTTCCCCAACGGGGAAAAATGCGCCTGGGGCGACTCGAACGCCCAGCCTTTTGCTCCGTAGGCAAATGCTCTGATCCAATTGAGCTACAGGCGCACCATAAAAACAGTGTCAAAGAGTCAGAGTATCAAAGTGTCAGAGTAAAAAAGTTTACAGAGTTTATCCCAAAGGGATCCCTTCGGGACAAGTAAAAATTTGACTTTTAAAATTTGCAATTTGAAATTTGCAATTAAGTTTTACTGATTATGCCTTCATCGTACGTTGCCGTGATCTTTTCGCCGGGGTCCAGAACAAGGAAATCTTTACTGTCCCACCCGCCGTCAATAAGCCTTTTTATCAGCCCAATGTCGCCCTTCACTGTTTCAAACCGCCATTTTTTTCTTCCGCTTCTTTTTTTGCGTTCTCGCTGTAATCCGGGAATTCCGGTATCCCCATGTCCACGTATGCCATCCTGCTGTAGTTTTTCTCCCAGGAACCCATCGTTTCCATCAGGAATTTCGCGTTGTCCTCTCCGTATTTTTTTACATATTCTTCATAAGTCGGCAGCAACCCCAGCTGGGTATACGCGCCTTTCTGCTCTGCGGGAACATCCCTTTCAGCCCAGCCTGTTGACCTGAAATACGTCCCGGGGTTCGCGTCAAAATACTGCCTGTAGCGTTCCTTTGAACCGAGCAGCAGGGTGATGCAGTCATGCGCCCTTGGCACAACCAGCTTCGACTTTTTCGATCGCAGGCCCCTTATCCCGTTATTGCACAGCCCGTAACCAAGCAGTATTGCCTCGCTCCTTTCAGGTTCAACCGAATCTATTTCTTTCTGGAGCGCGGCAACCATCTCCTTCTCGCCCAGGTCGTGCAGGCCCTTGCGCAGGAACCTGACGTCAACCACATTTTCTGACCGCGAAACGCACCAGGAAATTTCCCTGAACAGGATCTCGCAGGCAATTATTGTCAGCCTCATTTTTTAAATCCACGGATGCATACGGATTAGTAGAACGAATTCATACAGATAAAACAGTATTTACTTTGTAAACTTTGTAAACTTGTAAACTTATAAGCTTGTAAGCCGGCGATCTGCAATTACCTGCGCCGGTCCCGGATAAGTTCAAGATAATACAGCGCGTTCTCAAGAGGTATATTGTGCGGGATGTGGTTACCCACCGCGAAGAAATAACCCGGGCATTTCCTCCCGAGGTCATAGCAGCGCTCTACCTCCGCCTTCACGGCTTCTTTGGTGCCGAAAGTAAGCGCCCTTGTATCTATGTTCCCCACTATCACTTTCGTTTTCCCGTATTTCTCAACGATATATTTCAGGTCGGTCAGCGGCTCGAATATGAACCCGTCAGCCCCCGCGCCCGCTATGTCATCCACAAACTCGGTAAAATTGCCGTCAGAGCAGAAGAGCACTATCTTCCCTGCGTCTTTCAGGACCTTCCAGAATTTCTTATATTTCGGGAATACGTATTTCCTGTACCACTCCGGGTGGAATATCGCCCCTTCGGTCCAGACCATATCATCGTGCTGGATAAAGAATTTGATATCCGTCTTCGCCCACGCCTTCACGTTCGCCATGGTGATCTCAGCGAACCCGTCCAGCACCCTGCCGAATTTTTCGTAATCCAGCGGAGCCGCGGAAAGGAACATCTCCCAGCCGAAAGCCGCTATGCACGCCGAAACAACCGTCCTGTAATACCCGCCCGGGCATACAAGGAACGGGCTCGCGCCCTGTTCCGCCTTCCATATGTCTGTAAAAAACTTCGCCCTTTCGTCGATATCCGGGACGCCGTATTCCTTAACAGGATCAAAATCCAGCACGTCCTCAGGGGTTTTGAACGGGCATTGGATGTCGGAATTGTAATCCGTGCCGCCTTCCGCGAACACCGCGTGGCCCATATTTGTCAACCGGCCTTTCCACTCAGGCCCGTCGTTTGAATACCACAGTATGTCGTAGTCCGTGATCTCCATGAACTTGCGCCAGGCGCTGCCGTCAACGTTCGGGTCGATCCCCGTAATGTGCCTTACCAGACCGGGGTGCGAGCAGTATTCAGTGTGCGGTATGGTATCCGGCATTTTTAAATTAAGCGCGGCCCACCCTCTTTCATAGCTCATTTTACACCCGCTTTCTTCAGGAAGATCTCACCGGCGCTTTTTTCAAGCGCGGCAGCCTCGTTCACCAGCCCTGAAGCTTCTTCAGCCCTGGCTTTGTCAGCGGATTTTAAAAGCTCCAGCACCTTCACGTATTTCGCGCCCGCCTCTTTCAGCTGGGCCGCGGCATTTTTTATGTCTTCGTCTGCCGGAAAATATTCAAGCAGGAAGGAAGCGTTGTCCGCGCGCATGTAAGGGGCGGGCTCGATCAAAGAAAGGCCGCCTGACATACCCTTCTTCTTCAACGCGGCTGAAAACTGCTGCAGGGCGAAAGAACCGGTGCCCATAACGCTTATGACCCCGTATTTCTTACCTATGAGCGACTCGCCGTTCTGCTTGAAAACTTCCCCCAGGTCTGTTTTCTTTTCTTCTGCCGGCTCAAAAATAATGATGGAGAACTTGCGGGGGCTCATGAACGCCTTTGACTGGCTGAGCATCGCCGCGACCATCGAGTCGCTGGTTGCCGTAAGAACGCCGGCTCCCGGCCTGACCCTGCCGTCCGCCTCCATGTATTCAAATCCTTTTTCGCTGTACCCGGCGATAACCTCCGGGTGCGCGATAAAAACGGTTTCGCCGCGCAGGGCGCCCGCGTCCACCTCGATCACGACCGGATGGTCCCTGGAAACGTGGAATTTGACCGCTTTCAGGAAAACATCCCTGTCATCCGTGATAAGAAATTTCATTTTAAGGCCCAGAAACGGCGCGGCATATTTGAAACCCAGTATGGGATCATTAGTGAACATGGGCGCGGGCATGTCAGGCCTGTAAAACATTCCGTATGTGAAACCCATTAGGAAATTAAAATAACCGATGCCCTGCCTGACGCCGTGTTTCGCGGCGATCATCTGCAGCGCCGCTGGCTGAAAGTATTGCTTATCGAAGGAGATCCGGGTCATACCTTTGATGCGGAAGGAAGCGGGATGATCTTTCAGGTCAGCGGGATTGATCTCCTCGGCTCCGTAATACTTCTTATAGTATTTCCCCTGCGTGTATTTCGTGATATACGGGCCCATAGCCATCAGAAGCCCTGTCAGCAAAAGCAGCACTACCAGCACGGTCTTCATTACTTTTTTATAATCAGCCATGGATACTCCTTTAGATACAGTAACAAGTAACTGACAAATACAAACGCACAAAATAACCTGATAGTGTCATTGCGAACGAACGAAGTGAGTGTGGCAATCTCATCGTTAAAACCGAAATTGCTTCATCGCTTCACTCCTCGCAACGACAAGTTACTTAATGCGTTTGTATTAGCTGAAAAAATATCTGAAAATAGAAAATGGAGCAATAGACCATCCCGATGTAACATCGGGACTCTGTTCCTTCTGCGCAGCAGAAGGAACACGGAGAGGGTGAGATTCGAACTCACGATTGACTTGCGTCAATGCCGGTTTTCAAGACCGGTGCCATCAACCGCTCGGCCACCTCTCCCCGCCCGTTTCGCCATCGGGCGAACGGGCGAGGTCTCGCCCAATCGTTCTGCCAAAGGCAAACGATATGGGCGGACACCCATCCACTCAACTGGTTACTCCGGTTTCAAGTGGGCGAGATCTCGCCCAGTCTCGACCACGAAGTGGGCGGAACGGGCGGATCCCAACCCGAAATATTTTTTAATGAGGTCTCGCCCGATCACCTTTAGGTGATACGGGTGGACAATCCTTCCAAGATCCTTTTTATTCTTCTACGGCCGCCGCCAGTTTTAAAATAATGCTCACGACGACGAGCTTCCGCATAAGAATCTAATTCTTCAGTATAAATAATCCGCCAGGGCCGTCCGTTTTTAGTGGATTGCACCAAACCTGAATTATGGGCTTTTAAACGTTCTGCTGGATTATTTGAGCATCCTACATAACTACGCTTTATACTTCTACTTTTTAGCACATAAACATAATACATCTTCTATCCTGAACTAATTAACCCATGCTTTTATATATATTGATAATAGCATCTAATTATGCAAGTCTATTATATATTAAAACCTGAAAAAGTCAAGATAATAGGCTATAAGGAGAGGTAAAATAAAAAAACCGGCCCTGCAATAGCGACCGGCTTTTAATTTCCATCTATAATTTTATTGAAATAGTGGCTCAAGGTTAAACTGGGACACGCCAAACCACCTGCCCGTCTGCTTTCCGACTTCTATCTATATTAGCGGGGCACTACACCATAAATATGTCACATGTCAAGACCTGACACCTTTTTTACTAACATCTGATCACCCCTTTGCTGTAGACCCGCTCGGCCATATATCTATTTCTTTTTCTTCAGCTTTAAAAGAACTTTCAGGTCCTCTTTATCTTTTGCGCGCCCTGCCGCCTTTTTCATTTTTATCAGGTCGCTTAAGCCTGAAAAATAGGCTCCGGTCGAGCCGATCTTGCCCGCAACCTTATTTTTCCAGACCTTTTTAAAAGTCGCTCCCGCCACAAACGGATGGATATCCGTTTCCAGGATATACTGGCGTATAAGTATCTTTTTTGACAACAAATCCTTCACGCTGATATCTGAGACATCGTAACCGAATCCTCCAAGCGCCTTCAGGGTTCTCCCGGCGTTTACCGGCGTTTTTTCTATAAATATGTCAATGTCAAGGGTTGCCCTGCTGTAACCGTGCACAGGAAAAGCAGTGGCGCCTATGATAACGAATTTTACCTTATTTTCTTTTAATGA
>MNUP01000058.1 GCA_001871075.1 Candidatus Desantisbacteria bacterium CG1_02_49_89 | reverse complement strand
GTGGTGTCACATAAATCCCTTGACATTTGATTCTGCTTTGAGTTGTCATTGCGAGCGACCAAAGGGAGCGTGGCAATCTCGATTTTTAGGTCGAGATTGCTTCGTCGTTAACACTCCTCGCAATGACAGCCCAAATGTAAAGAACTGTTAGACGCACCACACTAGTATCTAGTATCCAGGATCGAAGAAGCAATCGGAACTCACATGGAAATGTTTTTCAAACACTTCCTGGGCCACCTTGGGCATTACGCTCTGGACATCCTTCCCAGCATCGCGCTGGGTTTCCTGCTCAGCGGCATAATACACGAGTTCCTGCCGCAGAGCATCGTCGAAAAACACCTTGCGAAAAAGGGCATTCTGCCCATTATCTACGTGACCATCCTGGGTATGATACTGCCTTTGTGCTGTTTCGGTTCTTTGCCGGTCGCGATGGCGTTCAGGAAAAAGGGCGTTCCTCTTGGCCCGGTGCTCGCTTTCCTCATCGCGACTCCTGCCACGTCCGTGTCCGCGATCCTGGTTACCTGGAAACTACTCGGGCCCGCTTTCACGCTTTTCCTGTGCCTCAGCGTTGTCCTTATGGGACTGATGATAGGCATAATCGGCAACCGCCTGAAATATCCTGAGGTAGAGAGCGTTGAAGAAGGCTGCCCGATGTGCTGCGAGGGAGAGCACGAAAACCACCGGCACCACCGGAAGGGATTCTGGAACAGGATCGCTTCCGTCCTGACCTACGGATTTATTGACATACCCAAAGAAATGGGAGTTGAACTCATTATAGGGATCCTGCTTGCAGCCGCGGTTGTTTCCGTCCCGTTCATCAGGATACTTATGGAAAAATACCTGCTGGGGTTTTCCGGTTACCTTTTCGCCCTTGTTTTCGGTCTGGTTATGTACATTTGTTCAACTGCAAGCGTTCCGCTCGTGCACGCTTTCATAGCGCAGGGATTGAGCAGGGGAGCCGGATTCGTGCTTCTGCTTGCCGGCCCCATCACCTCATACGGCAATATACTTGTTTTAAAAAAGGAATTCGGCTGGAAGATACTCATAATCTATCTGACGTTTGTTTCAATTTCCTCGCTGGTCCTTGGCTACATCTTTTCCTTCATAGGTTAATGCTTTTCATGTCATTGCGAGGAATGAAATGACGAAGCAATCTCGATATGTGGTCGCTTCGTCAGTACCTTAATCTCGATCTGTATTTAAACAGGAGGAACAATGGCCAAAAACGGAAAGACGTTCTCGGTTATCCTGATAATGTGCGTATCCGTGTTATCGCTTTGCATGCTTGCCGGGTGCGCGGAAAAAGCGAAAAAGGCCGTGGAATGGGGTGACTCCCCTGATTTCACCCTCAAGCAGCTGGACGGGACCAATTTCACGCTTTCCTCCCTTAAGGGGAAGGTAATACTGCTCGATTTCTGGGCTACCTGGTGCGGTTACTGCGTGGATGAAATACCCGACCTGATCGCGATGAGGAAGGATCTTGCGGACAAGGGCTTTGAAGTGGTAGGCGTTTCGCTTGATAAAAGAGCGGAAACCGTGAAGAAATTCGCCGAGAAAAACGGTATAAATTACATCCTTGTGATGGGCGATAACAAGATCGGTGACAAATACAATATAAGCCGGGGAATACCGACGACATTCATCATAGACAAAGACGGCAACAGCGTGAAAAGTTTCCTGGGCCTGACAGGCAGGAAAGAGTTCGAGCAGGTAATACTGGAACTGCTTGAAAAAGGTAAATAACAGTGGAAACCAGCGTTCCTTCTCTTATGATGGCGTTCGGAGCAGGGCTTCTTTCTTTCTTCTCCCCCTGCATACTGCCCCTTATCCCGGTTTACCTCTCATTCCTTACGGGGTTCTCTGCAGACGAGTTGCGGGAGAGCGGCTCCAAGACCATAGTGAGTAAAAACCTTGCCAGGATCCTTGGACAGACGCTTCTTTTCGTGCTGGGATTCTCGGTTGTATTCATAGCGCTTGGCGCGTCCGCGACTTTACTCAGTAACTTTCTTTTCTCCAACCGCCGGCTTATCGGGCTTATCGGCGGGATAATAGTGATCGTTTTGGGGCTTCAGGTTGCCGGGTTCTTCAACCTGAAATTCCTGCAGATCGAAAAAAAGATCCACTTTGATACCAAGCCCGCGCACGCGCTGGGTTCATTTGTGATAGGTTTTGTTTTCGCTCTTGGGTGGACGCCCTGTGTTGGGCCCATACTGGGCAGCATTCTCGCGATCGCGGCAACCAAGGAAAACATGAGCGAGGGCATAAAGCTCCTGAGCTTCTACTCGCTTGGGCTTGCGATACCGTTTATCCTTACCAGCATTTTCGTGGGACTTGTTTTCAGCCTCTTCGTGAAAATAAAGAAATATTTTAAAATTATCTCTATGGTTTCCGGTCTTCTGCTCGTTTTTATGGGCATCGCGCTTGTCACCGGCCTTATCCGCTTTTAAAACGTGTCAGCGTGTCAACGTATCAACGTGTCAAAGTGTCAGAGTAGCGGTGCGATTCATCGCACATGTAACTCAGGGCTTCAGCCCTGATTCCTTGTACTAATGGATCATTAGACTATTGAACTATTGAGCGATTTTAACGATTTTTAGCAGTTGTTAACACGTAACACGGCAACACGTAACAGGTTTAAACAAATGACAAATGACTAATGACAAATGACTGTTTTTGGAGGAAAAATGTACAGCGATGACGCGGGCCTGATAGAAGAAATAATGCGCTTAAAGGAAAAGCGCAAGGCGATACTGCTCGTGCACAACTACCAGCTGGGCGAGGTGCAGGACATAGCGGACTACACCGGGGATTCGCTTGAGCTCAGCCGTATTGCAAGCCAGACAGACTCCAGGGTAATAGTGTTCTGCGGTGTGCACTTTATGGCTGAGACCGCCTCTATCCTCTGCCCGGACAAAACAGTGCTTTTGCCGGATATAAACGCCGGCTGCCCCATGGCTGATATGATCAACGCCGGAGGCCTGCGCGCCCTTATGAAGGAGTATCCCAACGCCCCGGCTATAGCTTACGTGAACACAAGCGCGGAAGTGAAAGCAGAAGCTTTCATCTGCTGCACTTCCACCAACGCGGTGAGGGTTGCCGAATCAGTGGATTCGCCCGAGGTTATATTCGTGCCTGACAAATACCTTGCGCATTACACGTCTTCGTGCGTGAAAAAGAAATTCATTATTTGGGACGGGTACTGCCCCACTCACATAAAGATAATCCCGGAGGACATCCTGCGCGAAAGGGCGCTCCACCCCCAGGCAGAGGTTATGGTCCATCCCGAATGCACTCCTGCTGTGGCAGCGCTCGCAGACCGGGTGGTTTCAACGGGCGGGATGTGTAAGTTCGCGAAGGAAAGCAGCGCGAAGGAATTCATAATAGGCACAGAGATAGGGATGCTTCACCGCCTGCGCAAGGAAAACCCGGATAAGAAATTTTATCCCGCGTCCGAACTCGCGATCTGCCCGAACATGAAGCGCATAAACCTTGAAAAGGTCCTCTGGTCGCTCCAGGACATGAAGAACGAGATAAAGGTGCCGGAAGAGATCCGCCTTAAAGCCAAGTCCTCAGTTGACCGCATGCTTGCCGTTAAATAGGATTTTACTCCTTGATCTTCCTCGCCCCCTCGAAAATATTTATTCCTAATCTTCCTCGCCCTTTGAGGGAGAGGAATGAGGTGAGGGGGGTGCGCGTAGGGGCGGGCAAGCCCGCCCTGTTTCCCCCTTTATAAAAGGGGGATTAAGGGGGATTTTGCAGCATTAAGACAAGAATAGTTCCTTCCCGGGCAAAATAACAGCTTTTGGAGGATTTGTGGCAAGGTCAGGTTTTCAGCATAACGAAGAAGTCTGCGTTATTGACCCGTTTTTTTGCTCAGGGCATAAAACTAAATCCACTCAATCCAAAATTAAAATGAGTGGGTTTTTGATTTGAAGGGAACGGAGCATGCTTAAATTCGGAGACTTTATAAAAGAATATTTCCGCCATGTCAAACCAATTTTGAAGGGTTTTCTTGTGTTAGTGATCTTTACGCTGGTGATCATGGCGATCGGCAGGGTCCGTTCCCGGCAGGGGTGGTTCTTTATCTGGATCAATATAATTCTCTTCGTGATCCAGTTAGTGATATTCTCGGCAAACGCAGGTTTTAACAAAGGGCGGCAAAGACCAAGCATTGGCGGAAAATGGCGGGATAGGCTGTTTTTTCTGGTCTATGTGCTGATATTTTTGAGCGTGTTCGTAGTTTCAAGTCTGGATACGGGACGGTATAGATGGACAAGAGATTTTCCCGTTTACGGATATGTGATAGGATATATCCTTTATATTTCCTCAGTGGGCCTTTTTTCGTGGTCTATGTGGACAAATAGATTTTTCTTAAGCACCGCCCGCGTGCAGAAGGAAAGCGGTCAGGAAGTAGCGCAGAATGGCCCTTATCGTTTTATAAGGCACCCGGGATATTTGAGCAGTATTATGATCGTGACAGCCACCCCCCTTGTATTCGGGTCCATGCGGGGATTTGCTCCTGCCTTTATCGTGATAGTCATACTTATTATACGCACTTTTATTGAGGATGAAGCGCTTCAGGAAGGATTGCCCGGTTATACCGAGTATGCTAAAAAGATAAAGTACCGGCTTTTGCCTTATATATGGTAAATAAAAATGAAAAAATTAGAGAGCCAAAAGCAATTTTTCAGGGATCTATTTAGCAATTCCGCGTTTCCCGGCCATGGCGTGCGGGTTAATTTGGCGCCCGGCCCGGAAGAGATAAACATCCTTACGCACGGCAGCATAGAAGACAGGGCGCAGCTGGGCAGGAAGAAATTTCTGCTCGA
Source organism: Candidatus Desantisbacteria bacterium CG1_02_49_89 (assembly GCA_001871075.1). GTDB lineage: Bacteria > Desantisbacteria > UBA1551 > UBA1551 > UBA1551 > UBA1551. The sequence goes on along the minus strand of MNUP01000058.1, from coordinate 3,395 downwards.
TTGTGAATATGCTGGACCAGCAGGATCAATAGGCGATGACCGCGTTCCGATGCTTCAGGCCTGGTCAGGGACAGAGGTTTTTGCGGCTGCGTTCGGCTGCAAGGTTCACAGGCCTCAGGATAACGCTCCTTTCGCGCTGCCTGTTGTGTCTGACGCAGGGGAAGCTGACAAGCTTAAAGAGCCTGATATCTATTCAGGGCCACTCGGCGAGATCTTCAAGCTGGCTGACAGGCTGGTTGAGCTATGCGGCACGGGATATCCCGTGCGGATATGCGATATCCAGAGCCCGTTCGATATCGCGGCGCTGATATGGAAAAAGGAAACATTCTTTCTGGCACTGGTAGAATCACCTGACGCGGTCCACAGGCTTCTGAAAAAGGTCACTAAAACAATGATCGGTTTTATCAGGGCGTTCAGGGACAGGTATAAAGACGTATGCCTTGTCCATCATCCGGATCTGTGGATGCCTCCGGAACTGGGGATCTGTTTGTCCGAGGACGATATAGGTTCTATATCCTCGCGTTGTTTCGAAGAATTTTGCCTGCCCTGCCTGCAGCAGCTGTCCGTTGAATTCGGCGGAATATCCATGCACAGCTGCGCGAACAGCCAGCACCAATGGGATGGATTCCTTAAATTATCCGGTATACGGTATCTTAACCTGTCCCATCCCCCGACCGACCTCGGCGTGTCGATAGAAAAATTCTCGGGCAAGGCTGTTCTTGTGCCCGGGGGCAAGGAAGCCAGGGAATGTGTTTCACTGGCAAAACCGGACACGCGGTTCTTCTTTTGCTTTTCCGCGGAAAGCGTTGAGAAAGCGCGGGAAATGACGAAAGAAATAAAAAGGCTCTGTAAGCGGCAATAAAACAGCCAAAAGCCGGAAAGCAGATGGCAGGTGGATCAGGAATTGATAGAACGGATTAAATCCTTAACTAAATTCAAAAAAGCGCAGGAGAAACAATATGGATTATATATTTAGTTCATCGTGGTTAACAATAACATTTTTAGGGGTAATTATTATATGTTCTATAATAACAGGTTTAATTGCGAAAAGAAAAAACCGCAATGTTGTTGGGTGGGTATTGTTTGCGATCTTTTTTGGATTAATAGCGTTGGTAATAATTACATCATTACCACCCAAAGGGGAAAGAAAGAATATTTTAAAGGTAATAGGCTCGGTTGCATTATTAGCTATAATCCTTTTTTTAATAATAGCTTCTATCAGGACTTTTGTAGTTAAGGCTTATAAAATACCGTCTGGAGCTATGATGCCAACGCTTCAGCCAGGGGATCGTATTTTTGTTACCATGTTTAACTATAAAACCAAAATGCCCAAAAGGGGCGAAATCGTAGTGTTCAAGTACCCTGAAGATCCCAAGAAAGATTTCATTAAGAGAGTCATTGCGGTAGAAGGTGACACCGTGCGGATAATCAACAAGCGGGTCTATGTGAACGGGATTGCGCTGAACGAACCGTATAAGATACACAACGATCCGAATATTTATCCGTATTCCGTTCAGAACCCCAGGGATAACCTCGGAATTTTCCAGGTGCCCAAAGATCATTTGTTTATGCTGGGAGACAACAGAGACCAGAGCCTTGACAGCAGGTACTGGGGATTTGTTCCAAAGCAAAACCTCCGTGGAAAAGCAGTAAAGATATACTGGCCACGCAACCGTACTAGTGCATTGTAACATTAATTTTTAATCCGCTTGTCATTGCGAGCCCGAAGGACGCGGCAATCTGTATACTAGATTGTCCCGAAGGTCCCTATGGGATCCCTTAGGGAGATCCCTTTGAGACTTCGTTACTGCCGTTCCTCGCAAAGACAAATTAGTCAGTGATTTGTGTTACAGAGCACTAGTTCAATTAAATAATCTACCTTTCCGACTCCAATTGGTATGGTAGTGTAGTACCCCCCATCTTACCCTTGAGTCATTGAATATAGAAAGAAGTTGGAAAGCAGATGGCAGGTGGATAAGAAATTGATGGGGCAGATCATTGTTAAATAGGAATTCCAAATGAACCTTAATAGAACTTTAGTTTCTGTTTTTCTGTTTTTCCTGGTCATCACTATCTACGCTCAGCAAAATCCAGCTGTAACAGAATGCATTCATGACCTTAAATATGGAAACCCTGATACCAAACGTTACGCAGCCATGGCCCTGGGTGAACTTGGTGACAAATCCGCAGTGCCTGCGTTAATTGAAGCCTTAAAAGATGAAACTGTAGATCCCAGAGTATCTGTATACCAGCCTCTCCGCAAACCTGGCGATACATCCGTAGTGCCTACGCTATTTCGGAAATTTAAGGATGCAGGTCTTAGGTGCTGTGCAGCCGAAGCTCTTGGTAGGATTGGTGATACATCTACGTTGGAGACATTAACTTATGTTGCAGAAAATGATGAAGATACCAGAGTAAGAACCATAGCCAAAGAAGCAATAAATAAAATTAAACCATAAAATAGCATAAGAAAGAAAAAGTGATTTGAATGTAGTGTCCTACCTTGACTTTAAGCTGAATATAGATAAAAGTCGGAAAGCAGATAGCAGGTAGATGAGGAATCGATTTATGGATGTTATGGAGTATCTAAAAAACGAATTAATAAAAGATAAAAAGTTTAGTTCTGTTGAAAAAACAAAAATACCCGAACTCCAGGTTATTCAGCAAAGAAATTTGGATTTCATTGGTTCGCGAAAATGCTGGGGATCTTTTTTTACGATTCTACTTATAAAGGGAGATAGATTGGGTAAAGATGATATTGCAGATTTTTGTAATGTAGTTTTTTCGCAGGTAAAGGAATCAAGAAAGTATGCAAATTCTATGCCGTTATTCATGCTACATTTTCCATTTGTGTGGCCCTCTTTCCTTAGGTTAGGCTCTTTTGGGCTCATATGTTTTGTCTTAAACAAATATGATAAAGAGTTAATTGAATTTATACGCGAACAGAAAAATATTGATCTTCAATCACGAGTTATTACTGTCAGTTGGATTTTAGACATTGAAAACGTAGTTGTACATACACATAAATCATTTCCATTAACAATATTTCCAGGTCGCAAATATTTAGAAAATATAATACGTAAATATAAATTGATAATAAATACAGCATCTCGGCTTAACCTCGAACCACTGAATATAGATGGAGAAGATAAAAAGAAGCTAAATGTGGAATCCAGCCAAGATCGATCTAAACAGGAAAAAAAACAAAGTAAAAAGGAAATATTTTCATTGATTACCGATATCATTTTTGCCCCTATTGTATTATTACTCTTTTTTGTGTGCAATGTCCTTGTTTTACTAGTATGGTGTCACATAAATCCCTTGACATTTGATTCTGCTTTGAGTTGTCATTGCGAGCGACCAAAGGGAGCGTGGCAATCTCGATTTTTAGGTCG
>MNUP01000001.1 GCA_001871075.1 Candidatus Desantisbacteria bacterium CG1_02_49_89 | reverse complement strand
CGACACCGCAGCAGCCGGGCTGACGCTTAAGACAATGGTTGAAACCGCGGCGGCAATAGACGCGAGGGATGCAGTTTCCGGGGACACTGTTCTGAGTTATGTTTCTCCCTCCTGGCCGCTCGCAAGCAGTGCGGTAACAATCCAGAGCACCCCTTCCCTGAGAAGCACTGCACAGAACTATATGCCTGACACGGTCGGACAGGGGCAGTACAACGTAAGATCGCAGAGATTCTTCTTTGCCAATACCTCCCCCGCAGGCGGGGCAGCCGTAAAGGTTTATTCTTTCGTCCTCTCTTTCAGGGACAAGAACAACAATGATACCTCTATAACGGACGTTCTGGATTCAATGGTCGTGAAAAACGGCGCAGGCGTCATACTGCAGACCATATCCATGCCCGAGGGAACGAATGCCGCGATCAATTTCTCGGGAGACCCGAAGACAATAAACCAGGCAGAAACCCTTATAATTGACGTGTTCCTGAGTTTCTCCCCGACAGCTCCGAAAGGAAAAACCTTCAAGACCCTGATAAAAGACACAGTTTCGCTCGACGCGAAGGACGCGAATTCAGGGAACACCATAGTAAGTTCAGTATATCCTTCCTGGCCCCTTCAGTCAGAGACCACAACGATTGAATCTTCGGTCGTTGACGTCAGGACTTACCGGGATGCTGACCGCACGATAGAGCAGGTTGACTTTGCCATAGGGCAGAAGATATATTCAAAAGCCTGGGGACTGACGCCCAATACGGATTACAGGTCCATCTGGAAGGACCCCGCAGGCGCGGTGAGAAAGAACACCACGATAAAGACCGATGTCCAGGGGATATTCCTGGATTTATACAACGGCGTTGGGACAGATACGTATGGGTTCTGGACCGTTACAGTGACAAATACGGGGGGTTCCACGCAGTGCTCGGAAGTGTTCAGGATGAAAGGCGACACCCTGAAATTCATCACTCCGGAACAGACTATCAAATCAGGCGCCACGTCTTCTGTAATAAATCTTGTCGCGTACAACCCGGATGGAGACACAGACGTTCAGTTCAACGAGACTGTCGCGCTAACCGGCAGTTCTGACAGCAGAAGTTTTTCCACCGACGGCATTTCCTGGACGCCTGCAGGCGCGGACACTTATATTACTTTTGTGAGCGGCCAGGGGAATTTTTATTACAAAGACTATAAGACCGGATTTCCCGTTATTTCCGCGTCCAGGGAGGAGTCAGACGTTGAGGAAGCGACCCATGTTCTGATAGTTTCTTCCGCGTCAGTCAGCATTACTTCCTACGCGTTCACCATCAGGAGCAATGAGACCTCTCCGATGATCACTGTCATCGCGGAGCAGTATTACGGGGAGACAGACACCACTTTCAACGGCACGGCAGCGCTTTCATCAGGCTCGCCCGAAGGCAGGTTCTCGGCGTCCGCTGCCCCATGGTCAGACACAACGGTCGTAACCTTCGCGTCAGGAGTAAGCACCTTTTACTACAGGGATGCCAGGAGCGGAACCTCCACGTTAACAATTGTTGCCCAGGACCTTTCAGACAGCCAGTCCGAGACGATAACAGGCCCTGTCCTTTCTGTCTACAAACACCAGCGAAATATCAGGACAAATCCTTCCCACGGAGATTCCACAACCTCCCCGATATACGCGCTTTCCCCGGACACCATAGAGTATTCAGTCTCAATTTACAACTCGGGCACTGAAACCGCGACCGCCGTGGTAGTGTATGATACCGCGGCGTTTGATACTTCCGTAAACCATCCGCTGGTTTTTGCCGGAATGGATACGTCTCCCGCGGCGGATTCGTGGTCATATACGATTGATCCGAACTGCGTTAACTGGGAATCCTGGGGAAGCGTCCCGGCCCAGGATGCGGTAGATGTGAAAGGAGTGCGCTGGAAGCTCAGTGCCCTGGGGATCTTGCAGACAAAGGAGGTAAATCTGCGCGTGAGGATGGCATGCTCTTCCGGTATGCCGGCAGTTGAGGATCGCGCGGTCGTCAAGATATTTAATAACCTTTCGGGAGAAGACACGAAGGCCGGGCCTTCCAGTAATACGGTAAACGCGACCTATACTGCCCATCTGATCTCGATCAAGAAATACATAATGAATATCAGGTCGGGCACTGAATCCGACACAATGGTCAGCATGCTCACCGGGGATACCATAGAATTCAGGATCGACTGGGCTCAGCCAGGCGAGGGCGGGCCGGCCGAAACCATTACTCTTACTGATTCTCTTTCCCCGGGCACCGCTTTTGTGACAGGAAGCGAAACAGTGACTTCCGGCAAGGGCAGCGTCAATGAAAACGCGGGCGGGATTATATTCAACGCGAACAGCGTTTCAGCGGGCGAAACAGGCACGTTCAGGTTCAGGGTAACGATCGATTAAAACAGGTTAAAAGTTAAAGGTTAAAAAAAAGTTAAAAGTTGACTTCAAGAAATCCTTGAACATTCAGTTGATTTGAACCACTATTTGATCTGAACGATCATTGAATTGAACAATTTGTTGAGTTGAACAGTCAGTAGTTTCCAGTAACAAGTAACAAGTTCCAAGTAACAAGTTCCACAAATACAAAAGGAGGCAGTATGTTTAACAGAATGGTGGTTGGTTTGGTAGTTGGTTTGTTGGTTGGCCTGGTTGCGGGTTCGGCGATGGCAGCGACGGACATCACAAACACCTGCACCGGGCAGTACACGGTGACAGGGCTCTCAACGGCTCTGTCAGGCCTGGACACGGCTGTGGGAAGGCTTCAGGTAAGCCCGGCGCTTGTGATAGCGAAGTCTATCAACAACCTGCGTTCAGGTCAGTCTGATCCGAACAGCGTCAATATGCTTTCAGGTGACACGCTTCAGTTCGACATCACCTGGTCAAACGACGGGGAGGCATCTGCGGATACGGTCGTGTTTTCTGACTATGTGCCTTCGGGCATGACGTTCATCACAGGCACCGAGACTTTCACCAGCGCGCAGAATTGCACGAACCCGGCGATATCCGAATCAGGCGGGATGATCACTTTCTCCTGCACTGCAGCGGCTGGAACAGACCCGGGTGCGAAGGCTCAGGGCGCGTTCAGCTTTAGGGTGAACGTCAACTAACGCAATTATGAATTATGAATGCTGAATTATGAATTAAAGGCATGGAATTTATATTTAAAAAAACTCCTTGTTGTTGATTCATAACTCATAATTCATAACTCATAATTAAAGTTGGGAAAATTAAACCTTAAGAAGATTAAAGGTCACAAGGACCTTTTAGCATAAGACTATTCACATACGGCTTAAGGAATGCAAAAATCGAGAGAAAAACTCACTTTACTGGTTTTCCCTTAATTGGTTGATGCTTTTTGATGTCATTGCGACCCGCCAATATTCGTGGCGGGGTGGCAATCCCGTCGTTAAAAACGAGATTGCTTCGTCCCGGCTTGTCGGGACTCGCAAAGACAGCTGTAAATCTATTTTGCGAAATTCAGTAGTTAGTAACAATTCTTCCAATAATCAGTAAATAACAGTTTCAAGTAACAGTCAGTGGTTTGTGGGGTTCAAGTTCCAAGGTTCAAGTAACAAGTTCCAAAAATTTAAAGGAGGTAGGATGTGTAAAGTGTTTATGGTTTTGGCGGTAGCAGTCGGATTGGCGTTGGTTGCGGGTCCGGTAATGGCAGCGACGGACATAACGAACACCTGCACCGGGCAGTATGAGGTTGTGGGAAGGGAGGCAGCGCTGTCGGGTTCAGATAACGCGATAGGGCGTCTTCAGGGTCTTCCTGCCCTGACGATCGCGAAGTCGATCACGAACCTGCGCACCGGGCAGACAAGCGGGGGAAGCGTGAACATCCTTTCGGGAGACACCGTGGAGTTCACGGTTGTCTGGTCTAACAGCGGAGAGGCGGCTTCTGACACAATGGCGCTGACTGACTATGTGCCCGCGGGATTCACTTACAGCAGTATGTCAGGTGACACGATCGCGAACGGGGTAAAGGTTTCATATACCGGTGGTGCCACAGTTCAGTATACGGCTACCGGTGTTGCGGGATCTGACCCCGGACCTGCAGGGAACGGAGTGTTCAGCTTCAGGGCAACCGTCGACTAGCTCAGCTAGATGTTATATGCTGGAAGCTGGATGTTTAATAACATTCGGCATTTAGCATTCAGCATCCAGCATTCAGCCGATTCTTAGAGCCTTAAGAAGATTAAAGGTCCCAAGGACCTTTTAACATAAGACTGTTTAAAAATGACTTAAGGAACGGAGAAGTTTGAAGTATTGTTTGTCATTGCGAGGGCGAAGCCCGTGGCAATCCAGACATGAGATTGTCCCAAAGGGATCCCGTTGGGACCTTCGGGACTTCGCTATCGCTCGCAACGACTTCGTCGGATTGCTTCACTGCCGTTCGCAATGACAGTCACTAAACCGTTGATCCTTTAACAGAAAAAGGCAATCTGGTTCCGCACTTATACTAAGTTCATAGCGAGATTGACGGGAAACAGGGGTGGTCTGCCCAAAGACCGCCTTAAGGAGAGGGATTTGAGTTTCAGAAAGACGCTTATCCTGGGCCTGGTTCTAACAGCGCTTGGGGCAGGCATACCCATTTTGGGCCTGTTTGGACCGCCCGCCGAAGAGGCAGGGGCGGCAGTGCTTATAACCAACACCTGCACCGGCGTTTACTGGATTGGCGGCAACGCTCCGGTGCTGTCCGGTTCTGACACTGCGGCCGGTGTGCTTCTTGCCGGGAAACCGGTCTCCGGCATCTCCACTGTCCAGGCCAGGCTCACAGCCGGCGATACCGGGATACTGCTCATGTTCTCGTCTGATATGGCGGTGGAAACCTACTGCATAATAAGGACCAATCCGGACGGGAGCACGGTGTCGTTCTTAGTGTACGGCGACACGTACCTGGATTCCCAGGTCGCCGGGGACACGATCTACAGCTATTCGGTTTTCGCTTTAAGGACGGATTATGAGGCCGGAGATCTTTCCGATCCGGTCCCGACCGGCATAAGCACTGAAGGCGGTATATTCAGCGCGTCAACCCCGGATTCAGTGACCATAGAGGTTGTGGCGCAGGGAGATTCAAGGGTCCTGCTCAGGATACCCAGGCCGGATTCCGCTTTCGGGGCTTCGACCGGCATGGTGGTGCTGAACATCAAGCTCCTTTCGCTTGACGAGCTGCCGATACCGGCGTGGGCTAAGAAGGGCCTGGCGAATTTCTGTGAGGTTTATTGCAAGGTCTTCGGCACCTCGACGTACATCACCGAGTTCTCGGCCCCGCTGGAACTCAGGTTCGCGTATGATATTTACAGGGGCAAGGTCAAGGGGACTTCCGTCAAGGTGGACGACATACCGCGCAGGCTTTCTAATTTCAAATGGCTTGGCGATAAGTGGATGAGGATACATAGCGTCATAGACATGGCCGCGCAGACGGTAACCTCGCAGACCTACAACCTGTCTTACTGGGCGGTTGCGGACCTCAGCATGCAGCAGGAGCCCGGGTTCCCCAATTACGGCGCTTTCCCCAATCCGTTCACGCCGAACGGTGACGGATACAGCGACGCTGCTTACTTCAAGTTCCCCGCTGCCCAGGAAGCAGGGGTGTTTGAAATATACGACCTTAACGGAGCAAAGGTCTATAGGAAGGAAATACTTCAGGGAATGTCATGGATCTCATGGGATGGGAACTACAATTTTGAGGGTGCCGGCAGGAGCGATCCCGCGGACGCGGGCATCTATATATGGCAGGCCAAGGTAGGCTATGATACATGGAAAGGAATAATAATACTGGCAAAGTGAGGTGCATTATGATTAAAATAGCTCATAGCTCATGGCTCATGGTTCATGGCTCAAGGATTCCGCCCTGCGTAAAGGCAGGGCGAGATCTCGCCCCAGGTTTGATCTGGGCGGACAAAGTGCAAAAGTCCCGCCCCTGCGGCGGGTCGCCGAAGTGGCGACAAAATGTAAAATTTAAGGGAAGGGCACTAAAAATTCTGTTATTCCTTTTACTTTCAGCTTTCAGCATCCAGCTTCCAGCTGTCTGCCACGCGTCCTTCCTGGACATCGGCATGGGTCCCAGGGCCCTGGGCATGGGAGGAGCGTTTACAGGCCTTGCGGATGATTTTATGGCGTCATATTACAATCCTGCCGGCCTTGCCCAGATAACGAACAGCCAGATGGGGTTGTCTTACGCTCTTCTGTTCCCCGGGCTTGATTATCCCGCTGAAAGAAACGATATAGGCGACGGGTTCCTTTGCTATGTCAGGCCTTTTGACGAGAAGGTCGGAGCAATGGGGGTGTCCTGGATAAACCGTCATGCTTCCACTCTCTATACCGAGAATTCCTATATTTTTTCCTATGGGCGGAAACTGACCGAAAGAGTGTCGCTCGGTGTTAATTTCAAAATATTAGAGCTGCATTACGCCGAGAGCCAGTGGGGGTATGACCCGTATTATAACTGGATCGAGGGCATGCAGGATCCTCTTTTCAGCAAGGGAACGTCTGTTCTGGGAATAAGCTTCGACATAGGATTCTTCGTCGCTATCAGCCGGAACTGGTCGGTCGGGATTTGCCTTAAGGATTTTAACCAGCCGGACATGAACCTGCAGAGCCCCGATCCGGAATACGCGGTTAACAACTATGTTTCCAGCTCCTCAAAGATCGGGGTGAGTTACAGGGCGGGTGAATACAGCGTATCAGCCGACCTTACCTCGCGCAGATATGATTACTTTGTGAATTCCGGGATAGAATGGAGGATCTCCGGCATACCAGTTGCCGTGCGCGGAGGATTCGGGTTTGGGAGCAGGAGTTACCGCCAGATAACGGCAGGCGCAAGTTATGTTTTCACGCCGTGGGATAACCAGTCCAGCTACCAGCTTGATTACGCTTTTATATATCCTTTTTCCGGGATCGACAGCGCGTTCGGGAGCCACCGAATGGGACTTTCCATTATATTCTCACCTCCGCTAAAGACAGGCGCGGCAGCTCTCAAATTTATCACTCCTTCGACAAGGATGACCCTGGGCGGGATATCGTCCAGGATCATCATTATCGCGCAGGACGCGCAGGGAAAACCGGACAAGAATTTCAACGACACAGTAGTGCTTTACACAACGTCAAGGTCCGCGAAATTCTCGGAAGCGGAAGCGCCCTGGTCCGACGTAAGGTCTGTGGCGGTTACGTCCGGAGTGGGGAGTTTTTACTTCAAGGACATAAGATCAGGGGCGCCCATTATCACCTTATACCACGCAGGCCTGCAGATCGACACACAGCAGATATTCGTGGACGAGGTGATACAGATAATGGAATTGAAGGATGAGCCCAGGCCCGTAAAATCCGCTGTGAAAGACCCGGAGAGAGCGAAGGCGGAGGCAAAGGCCGCGGGAGCGGTTATAAAGGAAACCGGGGATGAGATAAGCATGACCGTTCAGGGGGACGCGCTTTTTGAAGCCGGAAGCGCGAGCCTTTCGGCTGCCGCTGAAGATATCCTGGGCAGGATAACAGATGTCCTGAAAGCGTATCCGAAGAACAAGATAATAATAGAGTGCCATAACGATGCGGCAGGCGACCAGAGAACCAATCTCGAGCTTTCGGAGAAAAGGGCAGACGCGGCAGGGGCGTTCTTCTCCGGCAGAGGGGTCGGCGGGGACCGTATGGTCACAATGGGTTACGGCGAAGACGAGCCGGTTGCTTCCAACAACACGAACGAGGGCAGGGCAAAGAACCGCCGTGTTGTAATAATCCTTATTAAGTAGGGATCGTTCCCCGAACGAACCGTTTTCCCCCTTTGACAAAGGGGGATTAAGGGGGATTTTGTAGCGGTGCCTGTCCGCCAGTCAGTTTGGAGGATCACGCCCGATTGTTTTCTTGACCCCTGCTAATTTCTGCGAAATTAAGCTGCCGGGGTCTTCGTCTCTGGGTTTGAATGTGGGATTTTCTCTCCCCCCGGATTTGCTCCCTGCGAGCTGATGGCTCTTCGGGCAAATCAAAACGGGGGGATTTCGGCTACGCCTCAACTTGACATTTCCATGTAATAGTATATAATAGACTACCTCTATTAAAAGAAAGGGGAAATAATTGCTTAATAGAAGGTTTTACATTTTCCTGGGAATTTCAGCGGGCGTTCACCTGCTGATGCTCACAAGCGCGATAAACCTGACAATACCGAATACCGCGGCGCAGTTTATCGAGGTGGACCTTATGAGCCTGCGCAGGCCGCCTCCCGATAAACCTCCGGAAGAACAAAAAAAGATAGAGGTCCCAAAAGAGCCTGCAAGGGAAGAGATATCCGATAATTTCACGCACGAGCCGCAACCTGAGCAGGCAGTCTCCCAGCCTGAAGAGCCGGCCCAACCCGAGATTTCCAGCGATCTGACAAGCGAGATAATGAATCCCTACCTGGGCCTGATCTTGCAGAAGCTGAACGACGTTAAATCCAGGAGGAAATACCCTAAGGAAGCTTATGACAGAGAGGAAGAAGGCGAAGTTATCCTGAAGGTCAAGATCCTGCGTGACGGAAGCGTTGCGGGCATTGATGTGGCAAAGTCTTCCGGGTCTAAATCTCTGGATGATGATGCGGTGCAGCTCGTGAAAAGCGCCGCGCCTTTTCCCCCGTCGCCAATGAGATACGCCCTTTCGATCAAGATCCCTGTATTGTATAATATAAACCGCTAGATTTCCATTCCGGATGAGTAAAAGAGGAAGAGAATGAAAAGGATCGCGGGTATTATAATATTTTTGTTGCTTTTCTGCGTCTATGCGCCGGCTTCGTCCCGCAGCGCGGGAATTGTAAATCCCGAGGAGATCGGCAATACCGTTCCCCTGCCTGTTTTGCTTGACCTGCTGAAAAATGAAAATAGCAAGGTGAGGGAACGCGCGGCGGAAATCCTTGGCGAAAACGGAGACGCGTCCGCGATCACCGCGCTGGTTGACGCGCTTAAAGACGGTTCCGCGGCTGTAAGAAGATCCGCCGTTGAGGCCCTTGCCAGGCTCAGCGACAGTTCCATAACCCCGGTCCTGGCAAAGATGCTGAAGGACCCTGATAAAGAAATAAGGGGGCTCACCGCCGAGATCCTGGGCGAGATAGGCGGCCCTGCCGCGGTTCCTGCCCTGGCAGAAGCCCTGAAGGACAAGGTTGCCGCGAATAGGGAGCGCGCCATAACCTCCCTGGGTAAGATCGGAGACACGGCCGCGATAACGGTGCTTAGCGGTGTGCTCAGGAAAGACAGGGAAGTAGCGCTGCGCGTAAGCGCTGCCTACGTGCTCGGAAATATGGGCGAGGCCGCGGTTCCCGCGTTATTGAAGGCGCTGTCTGCGAGAAGCACGAAGATGTACGCCGCGATAGCCCTGGGCAAAGCGCTTGAAAAAACCAAAGATACCGCGGTTATCCCGGCCCTTATAAAAGCGCTTGATGACAGGAGCATAGACATCAGAAAATACATAGTCATATCGCTGGCAAAACTCGGTAAACCCGCGGTCATTGCGCTGGCGGATAACCTGGGCGACCGGAGCAAAAACGAAGAGGAAAGGAAATATTCTGCCGAAGCGCTGGGTACTATCGGGGATACTTCCGCGGTTCCCGCGCTGCTTGAAGCCATGGATGACGCCAGCGGGGAGATCAGGAATTACGCGGCAGGATCTCTGAGCAGAATGGGTAAATCAGCGATAGAGCAGGCAGGAAGAAAGATGGTTGAAAGAGAGGGAAGTTTTGACGCGCGCCTGAAAAACGCGTTCTTCCTTGCGAAGTTCGGGGAGGAAAAAACCCTGCAGTTCCTGACAAAACTGCTGAATTATGATGCGTACCGCCCCAGGGCAGCGCAGGCGCTTGAGCAGTATTACGGCGGGAAAGTAAAAAAGGAAAGTTCAAGCAGAGAAATAACATGCCCCGTGTGCGGCGGCGCAAAGGCCTGCCCGGGGTGCGGGGGCAGCGGGAAAACGGTCAGCGCGATGCTCATGCCTTTTACCTGCGGGTGGTGCGGCGGTTCGGGTATTTGCCCTACGTGCGCGGGTAAAGGCCGGATTACAAGGCTTTATTATAAATACGTATACTTCCCTCCTGGGAAGATAACCATAGGGATGCCCGAGATCGAGCCGGGAGACTGATTTGAAAAAGAACAACAGAACTATTTTGGCCCGAAAATTTTCCCCAGCGGAATTTTTGATGATCGCCGCTGCGGCAGCGGTATTATGTTTTCCTTTGGCAGTCGCAGATGCCCAGGACCTGATCTCAGACGTTATCGCCAACGGAGAGATAAAAGTGGGCGTGGTCACAGGCTGCCCTCCGTTTGCGTTTGCGGACGAACAGGGAAACATTACAGGGTTCAACGCTGACATCGCCGCGGAGCTGGCGGACATGCTGGGTGTGAAACTCAGCCTTATTGAGATCAAGCCCGAAGGCCTTCTTGAGAATCCGGAGTGCGATATCGTGCTTTCAGGCGCGCCGAGAACCATTGACCTGGCAGTCTTTTACAGGTTCAGCGAGCCGTATTTCCAGTCGGGCCAGGCAGTTATCGTCACCGAAAAGGGACCGGATGTGAAAAGCTGCGACGCTCTGGACAAACAGGGCGTGCGGATAGCGGTGGTTGAAGGGACACGCGGGAAGCAGGTCGCGAACAGGAAGTTCAAGAACGCGGGCATAAGCATAGTAAAGGACGAGGCTGAAGCGTTCTCGATGCTTTTAAGGGAGAAGGCGGACGCTTTCGTGTGCGACGGCCTTCTTGCCGAAAATATATGCCTGGAGCATACGGGTTACAGGGTGGTCCCGGGCAGGCTAAGCCAGGATTTCTACTGCGTGATGTTCCCCAAGGGTTCTGATGAGACCAAGAAAAGCGAGGAATGGCATTGCATACCGTGGTTCAACGCGCTTATTTCCGAGCTGAAGCTCTCGAAAAGATACATCGAGATCTTTAACAAGTGGTTCGGTTCCGATAGGTCCTTGCGCTAGTTTTTTCTTCGTCACTGAGATTAAACGTGGGTTTTATCCTTGAAAATCCCGCCTGCTTTTATGGCGGTTTTTTATTTTTCCTGTGCGGAAATAATCAAAAGGTCACATTGGGAACAATCAAAGTGTCACATAGCCGGGGGAAAATTATTTAGGCTGGCTGGTTTAAAAATCAGGTAATAATCACCCTCTCCTTTATCCTCTCCCCTCGAGGGAGAGGGGTAGGGTGAGGGGGGTGGGTACTCTCGAAGGCAGAACCTGGAAAGTAGGACGATTTCCAGAGCAGGAAGTAACCGTATGTCTTATCCCCAACAGAAAGATTATTGTTTTAAAGGATGAGCAGAAAA
>MNUP01000094.1 GCA_001871075.1 Candidatus Desantisbacteria bacterium CG1_02_49_89 | reverse complement strand
GCCCCTCTATCCTGCCGCCCATGAACGGGACGATCACCAGCACCGAAAATATCTCGCCCGCACTGAGCATGGCCGGGGCAAAAGCCGGGATGAAAAAAGAACGCATGCTGTTTAAAAGCGCCGTGGCAAGCGCCGCAAGCGAAATAAAAAGCAGGAACGGGAACATCAGCCGCGTAAGCGTTACCGTGAGCGCGAACTTTTCAGGGCTTGACGAAAAACCGGGCGCTATGACCCTGACTATTAACGGCGTGATGAAAATTCCCAGGAGAGTAAGGCAGGAAAGGACCACGAGAAGCAGGGAAAACGCTATCTTTGCTATTTCCCAGGCATCCTCCTCCTTTTTCACCATGTATTCGCTGAACACGGGAATGAATGACGTGCCAAGCGTCCCCTCTCCCAGAAGGTTGCGCAGAAGGTTGGGTATGCGGAAGGCGACGTAGAACGCGTCAGCCCAGGCGCCGGCGCCGAACTTCGCGGCGATGACCATGTCCCTTACATAACCCAGGATGCGGCTCAGCAGTGTGCCGAGACCTGCCTCAGACGCGGATCTTACGAGACCTTTTTCTTCCATACAATTTCCCTCTTGTCATCCGACGAAGTCGTTGCGAGCGATAGCGAAGCAATCTCTATTCAGCTATAATCTATTTAAGCTACTTTATTAATTAGCTTTTATTATAACATAATTCGCCTAAAATTGCAAATAAAATCAAAAGCCGTCTTGACGGACGGCTTCTTTTACTGATTTGGGACCTTAGCAAATACTTGGGATACCCAGAAACAGGATTTTGGGCTGTTATAGTTTATATCTCAGGCGGGCTGCAGGTTAAAACTTTGTAAGCTTCGATATGCGGTGGGTATACCCTAAATCGCCATAAGGATCGCTATCCCGATGAATAAATCGGAACGGTTTAGCGACGCCTGCAAGATGGTTGGCGTGTGAGGAATAACGAACACAAGCTTGCCAACGGACTCGAGTTGGTGAGAGCCCCGGAAAGCAGGCCGGATTCCGCCTGACATTCACTCGGCTGCGTTAGAATTTCGCAATGAGCGAAATTCGGCCCCCCTGCTCTGATGTAAAATCAGAACAAGAAGGGGGGATAGGAGTTTATTCAAAATTTGGCTAATAAGGAAACCCTATGAGTGTAACCCAAATCCCCGTAAGGCACAAGAGCGTAATCTATACCCAATATGCCGATGTTGAAGCCGGCGCCGCAAGTTAGGCCGGCAAGCGCCCCCAGGGTGTTGTTTATCGCGCTGTTATACTTATATCCTGCCCTGATGGCAAGCACAGAATGGACCCAGTATTCAATACCTGCTCCCACAGCCCATATAGAATCAAGGATGGAGTAATTCAGGTCAGCTGCAAGGGTAAGCTTGCTGTCAGGGGATTTGTTGGCAATGCCCACCTTCAGGTTCATAGGCAGAGGGCTTGCCTCTGTAATGAATGGGGCTTCATAACCCATATTCTGCAGGGCAAGACCCATAACCAGGCCTTCCTTGTTCAGGTTGTACTGCATACCAAGGTCTATGGCTGCACCAAGCGCGGATTTGTCATCCAGCTGCTGGTTGATGATCTTAACTGTTCCCCCAAGGTTAAGGCGCTCTGACAGCGTTTTAGCGTATGATACGGCTATCGCCAGGTCATTCGCAGGTACCGTAGTTCCAAGCAGGGTTCCCGCAAGGTCCCTTCTTTCAATGTCTGTGATATACAGATAGGTTATACCTGCTCCTATAACACCAAAGCTGGTCCCGAAGGGATCCCTTAGGGACTGGCAGTAGGCAAGATACTCGTATCTGATAGCCTGAAACCATTCTGTATGAGTGAATATTACCTGCTTTCCTTCCGCGAGAGACAGACCGGATGGATTCCAGTATAGGGCATTGATATCATCTGCTGCCGCTACAAAGGCTTCACCCATTGCAACAGGGCGGCTACCTACCCCGAGTTTCAGGAAGATTGCGCCTGTGGTGCCGGGACCTGCGCAAATACCGTGTAACGTGTAAAGTGTAAGGTGTAAGGTAACAACTAAAAATATAATCTTTTTCATTTTTCCTTCATTTTTAATTTTGCATTTTGCTCCGAAGGAATCTCCCAAGGGGATCCCGTTGGGACCTTTGGGACATTTTTAATTGATACAGTATCACCGTATGATCATGATTTTCCCAATCTTCCTTTCCAAAGTACTATCTGTCAGGAAGTAGATGTAGACACCAGAAGCAATCGGTTCACTCCAGTTATTGAGCACATTCCAAATGTAGGGGTCTGTGGTTATGCCTGTTTGTTCAAACACCAGTTCCCCTGATATGTTGTAGATCCTGAGCAGGACGTTCAGGGTGCTGTAGAGTTTGAAACTAATGGCTGTGTGGCCAAGACCTGAATTAGGCTTGAAAGGTACAGGGAATGCATAAGCATCTTTAATGGTCATCGCTGCTTTGGGCAGAGAGAACATACGCATAGCCATAGTTTCGTCTACTGTTGGAGCGCCTATCTTGACTATCCTGTTGTTCTCCTCATCTGCTATCCAAAGGTTGCCCTGGTTATCAAGGCAGATACCTGCGGGTTTATCAAGAGAAGTAGTGCAGGAGCCTGAATACTGCATAAGAAGCTCTCCGTACCTGTTGTATCTCTTTATCTTGTTGTGGTCAGTGTCAGAAACGTAGATATAGCCTCTCTGATCAGCATACACAGCCCTTGGGTCATCAAGACCTTTTATGCTGAAGGTTGGGGTAAGGGCTGAGGTGTAAACAGTGACGATATTATCATCAGTATTGGCCACATAGACGCCTGCCTGCGTTGAGCCCGGATATTGCAGATGATCAAGGGCAAACACTCCCTGAGGATCGTCAAGGTTAGATATTGTGGCAAGCAGGTTGCCTTCGTAGTCAAATATGGCTATCCTGTCCTTTTTGGCGTCTGCCACATACACTGCTTTTGTGCAGGCATAGCTGGTATCCTGATAGGTGTAGTATAAGCCCACAGAAAGCTGCTCCGGTCTCTTGATGTCGTGTTTTTCCCCGAAGGAGAACAGGAAGTTACCGAACAGGTCAAATGCCTGGATACGGTCATTATCTCTGTCTGCCACGAACACGCAGGCTGATTCAGGGTCAACGGCAATACCGGAAGGTTTCTTTAGCTTGTGGGATTCCCCGCTCCTGCCGTTGAATGAAAGCAGGAATTTGCCGTTTATGTCGAACTTCTGGACCCTGTCATTCTTGTTGTCTGTGACAAAAATACAGCCCGAATTATCAGAACCTTCCTGGGTTGGGGAGAAGGCTATGCCATAGGGCTCCTTGAAATCACCGTTGTCATTTCCGTGACTACCGAATACAAGCTTAACTTCAGGGTTGCCAAGATAGACTGAAACTGTGTCAATGGACGTGTTATTCACCTTGTCAGTTGAAACAATCCTAATATAATACCACCTGTTCTTGGTGAACTGGGTGGTGTTCCAAACTCCGAGTGACTGTGTTTCCTTCTGCAACTCAGCTTCGTTTATGGTTGTCCAGTCTGTGGGTGTATCCCCGTCTCTCATTGCCTTCAGTTCAATTCTGTAGAGCGAGAAGTGAATGTCTGTGGTGGTTCCTATGATTGACATCGTATTGCTGTTCACGATCTTGCAGATGCCTGTATCCTGTTTTGACGGATAAGCCAGCGCGGCAGCCGGGCTTGTATTGTCAAGGACTATTGTTATTGATTTAGAATCCTCAAAGTTGCCGGCATTGTCTACGCTGCGGTAATAAATTGCGTGCTCTGCGTCAAGATAGGCATCAGGAATTGTGAATATAAACAGCTGGGCTCCTGTGAGGGTATCTTCACCTGAATAGCTTGCAAGAGTCCAAGAAGCATCTGTGTCAACAGCGTATTCAGACTGCAGGATGCCTGACGGCATCAGACCGCTATCAAGGCAGGTAAGGACAAACGGCGTATGGGACGTCACAACTACTGGTGTTCCGTTAGTATAGTCATACTTCGGTTCTCCGATTGTCAGGGTAGTTGTTGTCGGCTTTGTATTGTCAATTATGACTGTTACCTGTGTACTTGCTGTATCCCCTATTCTGTTTGCAACTGTCAACCTGAGGGTGTAAATTCCCTCAAGACCTGTTGTATTCCATATTGTAAGTGTGGAGCTTTCAACAGGATAGCCGTAAACCGGTTCTATAAGGGTCCAGGTGTCAGGGAATGCCCCTGCTCCGTAATCAAACCTGTAATTGCCAAAGAGCATAGCATTTGCTGTTCCCTTGATCTCAACGTTATTAGCCACAAAACTCATATGTATTGGATCAGTAATTTCAGCTATAGGCGGAGTAATGTTGACTTCGGTCTTGGAGAATAAGAGCGAATAAAGGGAGAGATGGTCTATGTAAATCGTGATTGTATTGCTATCCTTATCTTTATACTGTGGTTCTACCTTGGCCCAGGAATTGCCTCCTTCGTCAAACATATATATCCACAAGTTATCCTCGCCCACTATTTCAGCATCCGCATCGGTGTAGCGGATAGTAAACCTGGCAGGCGGGTCAAAAAGAGTGCCTTCAGGCTGCAAATTATAAATTGAGCTTATAGGCGCAAGTCCCTGCGGATTGAACGTCGAGAAGGCTCCTGCCACGGCAGGATGCTGCGGGGTATACGGAATTATCTGAAGCTGAGGGTTACCGGGATTGTAAATACCTGCGCCTGACGTATCAAGGCTTGCCATATTCAGCAGGGTTATTTTGCCCATCTTATCAATTGCCTGCTCTTCTGCTGTCAGAGCAGTAAACCTGTAAGTATAGACTCCTTCTCTTGCCATGTTTCCCATCTCATCCATGCCATTCCATTCTACTTGGTATGGTCCGCTAATATTGTCATATCTAAAGTAATTTACCTGGTTTTGCATATCGTCAAAAAGAAATACGAAACCGATATAAGTACCCGGATTAGAGACGGTGAAGTGTATTTTCGCCGTCTGCTGGGGCGGATTGAACGGATCGGGTTCATCCCAGACATTATCAAATGAAAATTCTAAAGAAGGAATATTAACCATAAACTCGGACCTGGATGTGCCTGTATGCCCTGCTAAATCCTGCCCCGTGACCTCAATTTGCGCCTTGCCGTTATATCCTGCGAATGCCTGGTACTGCCCTGTCCACAGGCTATTGCCATGATATGCGAGAGGAACGATGCCCCAGCCTTCCATACCGTTCTGCGTGACCCTGACTTCGGGCGCAGCTTTTAATTCCTCGCTTGCCTGGACAGAAACCTGAACCGGGTCCGGGCCTGCCTCTGGGGGGACTGTGATAACAAGCGAAGGGGCGGTATTGTCAACGTTGAGGAATACCGGCTTTTCGAAGGACAGCTCATACGAATGCAAGACAGGCTCTGAAGCTGCGTCTGAACTAAGGGTTGTGCGGACCCTGTAGAACCTGTAGCCTGCGGGCAGCGTTTCGCCTGAATTAATTGTCGTCCACTCTGACCAGTCGTTCTGCCTTTCCTCTCCGTCTATTATCACTGCCGGCTCTGTCTGGGCGTATTTTCTTATCCGAAACCAATCAAGCAGTATGCCGCTACGCCAGATATATATGCGGGCGTTGCATGGACCCGTGGTATTGAAATCATAGCTATTGCCGAAGTCCCAGTCTATGAACTGGTCGTATATCCCGTCAGCGTCGCCCCTCCAGCCGTCAAAATTGTTTCCGTCAGCAAGTATCCTGTAGCATTTCCATACCCCGTAAGCATTGCCTCCTGCCCAGTTCTCTGCTCCCAGCCCCCTTCCAGCGTAGTCCTCAAGGTAGAAACCCCTGTTTTCATAACCGTTGTTTCCGAACCCGAGGATGTAATGGCCCTGTTTCAGGCCTAAGATTGACTGGGACTCATAGCTTTCAAAATGCAGCATGCGGGATTCAATGAGGATGGGCTGGGATAGGAAATCAAAGCAGGAGGTCAGGTTCTGGCCGCCGCCAAACCAGGACGGGATGTCAAGATAGCCGTAGTGCTCCGTGATCTGCGGCGCACCCGGGCCTGCCGAATCCAGGACCCATTTGTCCTGCCAGCTATTGTCGTTGAAGTCGTCAAACGCAAGGAACACGCTTTCACCGCTTGACTCGCTTTCCGCAGAAAGATTTCCATAGAGGATATATACAGATTTTGAAGAGTTGGCAGGGATATACGGAACCTTAACCCATATTCTGCTTATGCCTGAAGGGTTCCATGTATCTATGTAATACGGAAGGAAAGTAATTTTGTCTGAATCCTGGAAGCGTATGTCAGACCCGTCAGGTCTTGCCTTTGAATAGTCAAAATCAGAAGCGGTAAGCTCCACGAGCGCCTGGTATTCCTCAAGGGCAGAACCTGCAGGGTTATTTATGATTATTTCCTGTGCCCACTGCCAGTCCTGGGCTGACGTTATATTGGCATGCGAATATTCAAACTGAATGCCGTTGTTCTGGCCTGCCTGAAAGTCGGCGCTGAATAATCCGTCCTCTTCTGGAATTTTTCCCAAATCGATGACGGACGAAATGTGGTAGCCGTAAACTGCTGCGGGCATAAGCCTGACGTCTCCGGGGGTAAAGAACAGGTCAATGTTGTATGAATATGCCCCTTCTTTCTGCCAGTCTTCAAGAGAAGTGAACACCCTCTTCCCGGAAGTCGAAAAGTTACCCAGCTTGTCCCAGGCATACCAGCTTATAGAGTGCTTCCCGCCTGAAATGATTGAGAACGGCAGTGTGTAAGGCAAGATGGGCCCGGTGTCAACTTGGTAAGAAACCGTCTCGGGTCCGCACCCTGAGTCAGAAGGCAGCAAATAAATCTTCGTCAGGGGACCTATATATGTCTCTGCGTTTGCCGTATAGCTTGGCGTCCCTGTGCTGACGTCCACTGAAGGCGGTGTCGTGTCAACCCGCGCCGAATACGATCTCACCTGCTCTGCGTTTGAAAGGTTGTCAACGCCGTAAAACTCTATGGTGCAGCGGTCTGTGCCGCAGTTTTTGGGGCTGAACCCGTCTCTTGTGGGCCTGAACATCCCCCCGTTTATGCGGTATAAGGTGATAGCGGTCCCTGAAGGAGTGTCGATGCCCTGGTCTGCGCAACTCAGATGAAATACCGTGGCAGGAGTGATCCAGGTGTCTGCGCCGTCAAAGTACGCAGGGGAGCCGCAGGATATGGAGGTAACCGGCGGGATGTCATCCACTATGACGGTTGTGGACTTATGCCCCGTGGGGTAAAAGAGCGTATAATCATGCAGCACGGGTGTAATACCCGAATTCTGCGAGGAAAGGATTGCCTTGATTATGCCGTATTTGTATCCCGGAAGTATGACCGCGCCGTTTCCGATTTCCAGGGCCTGGGTATAGGAGATGTCGTCCGCGCTGTACGAAATTTCGTATTTGATGTCAGTACCTTCAGGAACAGATCCGCTTGATCTGAATACTCCCTGATAGGAAGGTATTCCGTCCCACACGATTTTATTCCGTATAAAACCCTGGACTACAGGGGAGGGCGCAAAGGCACCCTTTGCTGTGTAGCGCACGTAATCCCAAACCTCTGAATGCTGTCCGCTGTCAAAAGACTCCTGATATGTGTAGTCACCGAAGAAAATAAACCGATCCGAATACCCTATACCGGGCTGGGTAAGGACCGGGACGGGATTGTTGTCAATATACAGGTTTGCGGTTCCCTGTTTCAGCGTAAGCCTGTAAGTATGGAAGCCATCGGTGGTATTAAAAGGAAGCTCTGTGAGGATTGTAAACCCTGCATCCCCGTAGCCCATGCAGACTGAGTTCGACTTGAAACCAAGGCTCATCTCACAAGAGCCGTCTATAAGGAATATGCGGATGTCGCCGGGATAATCATCGGTGGTAACTACCTTAAGCCTTGCTTCAACAGTTGACCCTATTTCAGACGAAAACTCAGGGACTATCCTGTACCAGCCTGTGTACACAGCAGGGTCAGAGGTCGAAAGATGCAGGCAATTTTCTAACAACTCTGCGCTATATTGTCCGTAGCTGATATATGAGTTCCAGGGCGGATCTGATTCCTCCGGCATTTTGTTGAACTCGCACATAGCCTGCCAGACGGGAATGCCGGCTATAGACACGTCACCGGGACTTGCATCAATGTCCACGCCGTCTATTTCTGTGAACGACTGCCAGTCAGGCAGAGAGGTTACGGTTTTGGCAGATCCCTCCATCTCCTCGTTGTTCAGGTTGTCAAAGGAACGGTAGTAAATCGTGTGCCTGCCGCCGGAAGGCACGGTGAATGGATCCGAGTACGCCTGCCATGTGGATTCGTCTATCCTGTATTCAATTGCTTTTAAGCCGCAGCCTGCGTCAGAGGAAGAAAGGGTTATGGGCGTGGAGGAAGTTATAAACGTATCTGAAATAGCGTAGATAGGTTTGCCGATATTCAAATCAGTAACAGGTGCTGAGTTGTCAACATAAAGCGTTATACTATTTATCTGCTCAATATTTTCAACGTTGTCAATGCCCCTGAACCATAGCGTATGCGTGCCTTCTTTTGTAATTTGTATTGCTGCAGGAGAGGTACTTATATTCCAGAGGGCTGTATTATCTGTTCTGTATTCAATCCTGTTTAAGCCTGACAAGTTGTCGGTGGACACAAGATTAATCTGAGCTGCGGAAGTAATCCAGGTTTTAATTTCTCCGTTTATCTCCTGCTCATATTTTGGGCCGATGATAGTGAGGGCAGTTGCCGGCGGAGAACCGTCTACCGTTACAGATATACCATAGACAGGCGATTCATTTCCAAAAGTGATAACGGGCTCGTTTTGTGTGTATTTGCGTACTCTTAACCAGTCAACCTTTATGCTGCTATAATTGAGAGAAAATGCTAAATTGCATAATCCTGCGGCATTGAAATCATAGTTATTGCCGAAATGATAGTCTATGGCTTCGTTGTATGCGCCATAAGAGTTTCCTCTCCA
>MNUP01000095.1 GCA_001871075.1 Candidatus Desantisbacteria bacterium CG1_02_49_89 | reverse complement strand
TTTTGGCGCCGATTCACTACCACAACCCGTGCCTCAGAGTCATCGGGATACGTCTTTAACCGCGAGCATGCACGAAAACCAGTGAAACTGTACAGTTCCTTAAAAGTAGTTTTAGTTTCCATAATTATATAGTATACAACATATTTAAAACGTGTCAAGTTTTTAAAGAGCAGTTGTCGTCTATAAAACCTTGTTTTTTATGCACAACAAAGTCAGAAGAGCCCGGTTAAATAAATCGGGGGACGGTTCTAATTAATTCTTTAGAAAGGGAAAGCAAAGTGTTTAAAGCGGCATATATTCATGTACCAGCTATAAAGAAAATCAGGCTGAAAAACATCGGTCCTTTCAAGGGCGCCGCATTAGAATTCTCCAGCGGTTTGAATATCAAAAGATAAACTGAAGCTCAGAAATTAGTAGGACAGATTGAATTAAAATTGGAAGAGAAAAAATGAAAGATAATACTGAATTGTTTTCCCTATCAGACGCTCTTCGCCAATGGGCGATAATGGGGACCGGGTTTTCGATGATAACTTCCAAAGAGAAAGCAGGTAAAACGCATCAGTCAAAGCCGATGCCTGATTCTAATGCTGAATTGAAATGCAATAGATTTTATAACCGGCGGCACCTGGAAAAGATAAATTTAGGTTATGAAGCGCAGGTTATGGAAGAAAAATGGAATATCTACAGGGAAGGGGAATGGCTATACTTACATCGCAGCTGGACCGGTCTTATGATTTTTAAAGCACATTTCACGCCTGTGGAAAACGGAGAATTGCTGGATAAGATTGTCGTAAACCGGGACAAAAGCCAGTATCTTTCAACGGATGATGAGAAGGATAAAGCGCTTGCACTGCTATTAATTGACAAACTTGCTATAAGGCCTGTGAGAAAAGGCAGACCGCCTGATCCTGTCAAGATTATTAAAGAAAAGTGGATTTGTTCGGGATGCGGCCAGGAAAATATGACTACTAATCGAGAATTCAGGGAAATTAAAATGACAGTCTGGCCTCCGGGTATAAAATGCAAAAAATGCGGCAAAGAAAGATTTGTGAAAAATAAATAATTAGAAATCGGGGGATGGTTCTAATTAATTCTATGATGAGGGAAGAATAGAGTGCTTGTAGCGGCATATTTTCATATACCGGCTATAAAGAAAATTAGGCTGAAAAATACCGGTGCTTTGAGGAACGCCACGCTGGAATTCTTCAGTGGCTTGAATAATAAGATAGCTTAAACTTAGAAATTGATAAGGCAGATCAATTGATGTTATAAAGGGAGGTTAAATGCCTGAATATATAAGTGAAACAATAAGTACAATAATGGACAAAGTAAATAAAAATTCATTTTTGCCCGATATTCAAAGACCTTTTGTTTGGAAAGAGCTTGATGTTTATAAATTGTTTGATTCCCTGATGCGAAAATATCCAATAGGAACGTTTTTAATATGGACACTATCCAAAGATGTAATTGAAGAAATCGAAAAAACTAGAAATATTAGTATAGAGATGTATACTTTTTTAAACAGTAATATGAAAAATAATGATAAACTTAAAACAAGAGAACGAGACGAATATTGGCTTGTTTTAGATGGGCAACAAAGACTTACTACATTCAATATTGTATTGCGTGGATTTTGGGAAGATAAAGAAGAATGTGATAAGGAACTTTATTTAAATGCATTAAGTGGAGATAAAGAAAATGATGATAATTTGCTGTTTGAATTTAAATTTCAGGATGGAAAAAATGGAATATTTTATTTTGATGCGGACATACCAAAAAGGATAGATAAGATAGAGTATGAAAATAATCTTTCGGGGGAACTATTAGAAAATAATGCGAGAAAGACAATAGAGGCAATATATTCGCGAGAAGGAAATTATTATAAAAGGAAAGGACGAATGAGTGCTAAAGAAGAAGCCAAAATTAAAGAAATATTTATGAGAATTGAGTTTGGTATCAAAGCATGGATTAATGTAAAAAAGGTATTTGAAGCCGATATAGGTAAATCAAGCGATAAAGAAAAATTCTACAATAAAATTTTGGAAGGTAAAAGTATCAAGAAAGAGAAGGAGCAGAGAATAAAGGATAATATTAATGATTTATACCAAGTAATGCAAGAAAAAACTATTAACTATTTTCCTATCAGAGAAAAAGATTATGATCGAGTTTTGGATATTTTTGTTAGAGCCAATTCCGGTGGTGTTAAATTAGGATATTCTGATCTTTTATTTTCAAGAATAAAATTAAACTGGCCAGATGCAAGAGAAAGTTTTAAAAAACTTTTAGACGATTTAAATGGAAATAATTATGATTTTGACAATGATTTTATTTTAAAAAGTTATTTAGTGATTTTAGCCGATAAATCCGATGACATTAAATATAGTGTTAACAACTTCTCGCAAAATAAAATAGGCAAAATGATAGAAAATTGGAAAGATATTAAATCTTCCTTTGAGTTTACAATAGATAAGTTAGATGAATACATTATTAATTCACCAAAACTTATTCCAAGTTATAATGCATTAATACCGATCATATATTGGAAATTTAAGAATAAATATAAATCTTTGAGTGGCGATAGAGATCTCATTCAATTATCGAATATCAGAACTTGGTTGATTAAGGCGTTATTAAGTGGTGTTTTTGGTGGGCAATCCGATAATATACTCTATAAGTGTAAACAGGTAATTGATGAAAACTCCGAAGTTTTCCCTGCAGATATAATTGAATCTGCAATAGAAAGCTCTAATAAGAGCATGGAATTAAAAGAAAATATTATTGATGGATATAAATATAATAGTAAGGAAAGCTATCTTTTTCTTTCAGTAATTTACAAAAACTCAATTCAATTTAAACCAAGATATAAAAAGAATTTACCAGAACAAGACCATATTTTCTGTAAGGCAGAACTAAAAACTGCTGGTATTACAGATGACAAAATTAATTCAATTTACAATATTAGATATGTGCCTCTTTATGATAACAGAACAAAATTAGATGATCCTTTTAATGAATGGGTAGAAGGACTAGGGAGTAAAAGGGGTGAAGTATTTAAAACTCACATGATCCCGGAAGGGAATTGGGATATAAGTTCATTTGAAGAATTCATTAATGAAAGAAAGAAATTATTACTGCAACAAATTCAGTATGTCGGATTATTAAAATCAGAATTATAAAATCGGGGGACGGTTCTAATTACCTGAAAAACGGATAAAAAGCTTTCTTTTTAGCTCTCGTCGTCGGGATTATTATGTAATTCATTTGCAAATTGAATAAAATTTAATACAAAAATATTGTTTATTATAGTATTGCCCGAGGGGATATAAACTGAAAATCTTTTAGTATTTGCAAAATTAATGAAAAAAGATGTTCCTCCAAATTGAGTAAGACCATCTGTATCGATGGAAAATTGAATTTTTTACAGTCTTTTTTTGGCATAATCCACAAACCTCACTAAATGTGAACTTTGTGGATTAGCACCCACTCATCGGAAAATTTGTCAAAAATGTCCGTTTTTCAGGTAATTAGTTCTATTAATGTTTTTGCCGAGGTCAAGGAAGTTGAGTACCGCGGGCTTAAGGCGGTGCAAATCGAGAATGAGACGCTTAAATTGATCGTCCTTCCCGGCAGGGGAGCCAATATTGCTTCCTTCGTATATAAGCCTACAGGAAGGGATTGGGCATGGCACAATCCCAAGCCGTACAAGCTCCCGCCCTATGCTGCGACTTTCACGAACTATGACATCAGCGGATTTGACGATTGCTTCCCCACGGTGGGGCAGTGCCCGTATCCTGACGGAGCCTGGAAAAAAATTACAGTGCCTGACCACGGGGAAATATGGGCGATGCCCTGGGATTATGAAATTAAAGTAGGGCAAGGCTTTAGCCTTGCGAGATTTTGGGTGCACGGAATGCGCTTCCCTTACCTTTTTGAAAAAACCATAATCCTTGCCAAGAACAGAGTAAGGATAATGTACAAGGTCACGAATTACGCTCCCGAGCCTTTCAAGGCGTTATGGGCGGCGCATTACCTTGCGGCTATCAGCCCGGGAATGGAAATGCTCTTCCCGAAAGGCACGGTGCTAAAAGGAGACTCTTCTCCCTGGACATTCACGGAGAAAGGCGCGATAATGTCCGCTCCTTTCGGAGATTCTTCAACAAAGCTCGCGCGCAAGCTTTTCACCGGCATAGTTCCTGAAGGCTGGTGCGGGTTCTACGAGCCGAATTCAAAGGAATACCTGATGTACTATTACCCGAAGGACAAGATCCCGTATATAGGCATCTGGATAACGCAATGCGGGTTTCCCGGCGGGAACGACCTTCATTTTAACGCCGGGCTTGAGCCCACGAACTGCGGGGTTGAAACCCTTGAGCAGGGGAGTAAGGAAGGTACGCTTATGCCAATCCCGGCAAAGGGAACAATGAGCTGGATGTTGACTATCGCGACCGGCAGCGCGAAGAGCCAGAGCGAAATTCCGATAAAATAACACCACGGAAAAATTTAACCACACGATTCCACGCGATCTTCACTAGATTTAATACTTTCTGTCATTGCGAACGATAGTGAAGCAATCTAATATTGATATAGAGATTTCCCGGCAGGGGGTTGAAATGGAAGAGAAGAAGAAAAAGTTCGGAGAGACGCTGATAGAAAAAGGAGTAATAACAGAGCAGCAGCTCAAGGAAGGGCTCTCGAACCAGAAGGTGACCGGCAGGACGCTTGGCGAAACCCTGGTAAGGCTTGGTTTTGTTACAAGGGAAATAATGAACAAGCAGCTGACGGATTACTACGGGGCGCCGTGGCTCAAATAGCTGAAAGCTCAAAGCTGAAAGCTGTCCCAAAGGGATCCCTTCGGGAAAAGTTAAAGATTTCCACGAAAGCACGAAAGTATCACGAAGGCACGAAAGAATCACCACAGAGGCACGGAGACACAGAGAAACCTTCTGCTTTTTTAACCACGGATTAACACGGATAAATACTTTTTTTGGTTTTAAACCCATGGCTCATGACTAATGACAAATGACTGTATTGTAAATCCCGCTGAATCCCTGTAAAAAATGCAGTTATCGGAGGAACAATTGAAATCTAAATTATTATTTCTTTTACTGGCCACTGTGTTGATAGTAAGCGTTTCGGGCGTGATAAATCACGCTCCTACGGTTAAGGAGGCATGCGCGATGGAAGATTTTAAGCCGGTCATCGAGAGCGTTAATATAATGCCGCAGAAAGCGCGGCCCGGGGACATAGTTGAGTACACGATTAAATTCAGGAATGACGGGTCGGAGACGGCGGAGAACGAATACAAGGTTTTCGTGCACTTTGAATTCCCGGACAAGGGCTGCGACAAGATAAAGTTCCAGCAGGACCACGAGCCGCTTGTGCCTACGGTCGCCTGGGAGCCGGGGAAGATAATCACTGACGGCCCTTACACTGTCCAGATACCTTCAAACGCAGAAGAGGGAACGTATTATATGCATATCGGGGTTTACCAGTGGGAGCCGCACGTAAGGTTCTGCGACGAGTATGCGGGCCAAATCACAATAGATAAGAAGGCAGAAACTGTAAAAAGACAGTTTACAAGTTTACAGAGTTTACAAGTTGAAAAACGAAGAAAAGCATTAAGTGAAAGACTGAAGGATCCGCAAATCATAGAGAGTGAATCAGTGAAGATCAGTGTCAATAGTAATGGTATTTGGGAAATATTAGACAAGCAGAGCGGGGTTGCGTGGCATTCCAGCCCGGACCAGGAAGGGTTCGGGAGCGCGATGCTGAATGTCGGCGGGAAGAAGAAGTTCGTGATGCTGGATAAGCTAAAAATTTCTAAAGAACCGGATATGATGAAACTTGAAAGCGCAGAAGGCCTGGCGGTAATTATAAAAATATTGCAGGATGGCAGAACAGTTGAATTTTCCTATGATTTGTCACCCCCACCTCAATCCTCCCCCATTCAGGGGGAGGAAAAGGGACGAGGCGTGGAAGTGGAGTCGATCAGGCTTCTCGAAAATTCTCCATGGGTGACGGACAGCGACAAGGGGTACGCTCTGGTGCCTTCAAGGATGGGAATGCTGATACCGGCTGACAACGGGATCGTTTTTTCAAAGCGGTTCAACTCCTTCGAATATGAGGGCTGTGACATGGAGATGATGGGAATGGTGAAACAGGGTTCAGCGCTTTTGATCTCCTGGCATGACCCTTACGTTGAGCCGGAACTCAAATCCAGATTTGAAGATTCAAAGATCATCCCGGGAAGCCAGATAGTTTCCACCTCGTTCACCCTGAAGAAGTCAGCGAAATCAATAAGATTGATTTTTCTCGGAAAAGGCGGGGCAGGGACGATCGGGCAGGCATATATAAAGGAAGCAAAGGAAAAAGGGTGGTATTCAAACTGGGATGAGAAGATAAATAAGAACCCCGGTACGGCAAAGCTACTGGGCGCGTCCAATATCAAGTTATGGTCCTGTTTCGCGAGGTTCATGAATGCGGAGAGCACGCAGGAAAGAGGCAGGGCGATGACCTGGACTTTTGATGAGGCGGCTCAGGTCGCAGAGCATATTAAGAACGACCTGAAGATAGACAAGGCGCTTTTCATACTGGGCGGGTGGACCACTACGGGTTATGATAACCAGCATCCGGATATACTTCCGGTGGCTCCGGCGTGCGGGGGAAACGAGGCGCTTGCAGACTGCTCAAAGCGGGTGAAAGGCCTGGGTTATTTATTCTGCTTCCACGACAATTACCAGGATATGTACGCGGATGCCCCTTCGTTTTCAGAAGAATATATAATGCGTGACGCAAGGGGGAATCTATTAAGGGGAGGGGTGTGGAACGGTGGATTAGCGTATATAACCTGCTCGAAGAAAGCGCTTGAACTCGCGAAACGCCGGCAGACAAACCTGCCAGAGGTCAAAAAATTGTTTGATCCCACCGCGTATTTTATTGACACGACTTTCGCCGCAGGCCTGATTGAATGCCACAGCCCAGACCACCCGCTTACAAAGTGGGACGACATGAAATACAAACAGGAGCTGGGCGACTACAGCCGTTCTTTGTTCGGCATATTCGGTTCTGAGGACGGGAAAGAATGGGCTGTGCCGCACTCCGAATTCTTTGAGGGTATCGGCGGGGTAAGCGGCAGGTATTACCACAACCAGGGCTTGCTTGCAAGCGTGGGCGGCATTGAGATACCGCTGTTCTCAATGGTCTATCACGACTGCATCGCGATCTACGGGAAATACGGGTATGACTGGTCAAGTGCCGCTGATTACGTGCTCTACCACTTAAGCGGGGGTTACACGCTGCACTACCATTCGCTTGGCGCGCACCTTTACTGGAAGAGCGAAAAAGCAGGCGCTCTGCCCATAACCCCTTTTATTAAGGAAGTTGTGCAGAAAGATATAAATAAGTTCTCTATAAAATACGCGTGGAGGGTAAGGGGCAAGATCGACAGGGACCTGACAGCGTTCGTGCATTTCTGCGACTCGGCAGGCGCGATAAAGTTCCAGAACGACCACAATCTGACAAAGCCGACAAGCAAATGGGATTCAGGAACGATTGAAGAACGCCCTTTCACTGTGAAGGTGCCGGAAGGTCTTAAAGGGACATTCCAGGTTATGGTAGGGCTTTTTGACCCTAAAACAATGGTAAGGGAACTTCTTGAGGGGGACAATGACGGGGAGCGCAGGTTCAGGATTGGATACCTGAAAGTTGAGGGGGACAGCATTATATTCGAGCCGTCCGTGGTTATCGCGGCAGGCCCGGACAAAAGCGTGTTCTGCAGGTCTGATAATGGCTGGGCTGAGGGGATGTGCACAACGGATATATTCCTGAAAAACACACACGAAGTACTTTCGCCTTTGCACGAGCTCACCGCAAGGATGAACATTACGGATTACGAGTTCCTGACCGCTGATTACAAGGTCAGGAGGAGCGTGTTCGGGAACAATGAAGTGTTTGTGACCGTGAACGCAGGTGATAAGGATTACGAGTATAAGTGCAGGGACGGGAGCAAGGCGCTGCTGCCGCCGTTCGGCTTCATTGTTGAATCGCCGCAGTATATCGCGTTCCACGCGCTTTCATACAACGGGGTGAAATACGATAAATCGGCGCTGTTCACGATAAGGAGCCTTGATGGGAGCCCTGTAGACCAGTCAACGAAGATACGCGTATTCCACGGCTTCGGCGGGCAGCAGATAAAAATATGGAACAAGGTCTGGACAGTCGCGAAAGAAGAGATCATAGAATAAAAGCGTGTCAACGTGTCAGAGTAACTGCAAGGAATGTTTATCGTAACTCAAACCTTTAGGTTTGATATGAGGGCTCCCTCCTTAAAGATTTGCACCTTAAATATTGGCGCATCCGCCAATTCTTAAGGCGGAGGCGGGTCTTCGAGAAGCCCTGAGTTACAGAACTCAGCGAATTCAGTGCTCTCAGTGGCAAAAGATTATGAATAAATTGTTGTTTAAAACACTTATTGGGATAATATTAATCTCAGTGGCAGTCTTCGCCGCGGGAACGGCGGGGGCAGTGATGATCGAGAACGCCAACATACGCCTGACCGTGAATACCAACGGCACCTGGGGCGTTATGGACAAGGCGACCAACGAGACCTGGTCTTCAAACATCTATAACGCCAGGTTCGGGTTGTGCTACAGGACGGGGGTTGGCACCACTGTGCTTAACAACTTTTCCCTGGGCACTACCGCTACAAGGGTCACGCTGACAAGCGTCACCTACAGCATAACTATATATATGGATATAGCGAACAACGCTATGAATATATCATATGACACTACCGGGACCACTCTTGACTGGATACAGCTGGTTGAGGACGGCTTGTGGACAAGGCAGGCTGACAACGGGTATATGCTCATACCCCTGAGGATGGGGATTTTGCTGCCCGCTGACAGCAGCAAGAGCTTTTCCTGGGATTTTTACACATACAGGGGCGGCTGCGATATCGCGATGATGGGAGCTTCAAAGAACGGCTCAGCTGTCCTGGCGCGATGGGAAGATCCTTATATCTGGCCCAATGTCCGTTCAACCACAGGTTCCGGGACCCAGACCCTTTCATCCACGATCTATAGTTACAGGGGTGCTTATTCCCCTCCCGGGAAAAAAGGGATCAGGCTGGTATTTCTTGGCACGGGTGACTGGGACAACATATGCAGCACGTACAGGTCTGAGATAAATGACACCTGGGCTCTGACATGGGATGAGAAGAACGACAGGAACCTTGATAAACTTTTCGGGGCGTCAAGCGTCAAGCTGTGGGGCACTCTGTGGCGGTCAATGAACGACGCGTCCAATGTTGAACAGAGCAAGGGCATTGACTGGACTTTTCAAGAAGTCGGGGAAGTGGCAGATCACTTTAAGAACGATCTTCAGGCGGAGAACGTGCTTTTTCAGATAGGCGGGTGGATCAACCGCGGTTATGACAACCGCCACCCGGATATCCTGCCCGCAGCCCCTGAATGCGGTGGGAATGTACCGCTAACCGCAACCTCAAAAAAGGTACGCGAGGACCTTAACTATCTTTTTGGGTTCCACGACAATTACCAGGATTATTATGATGACGCCACTTCAATAGACAGCCATGATTATATTATCCAGAATCCGGCAGGAACTTATGTAAGGGGCGGCAAATGGGCTGGAGGCTGGTGCTGGCTCATTTGCTCCCAGATGGGCCTGCAGCTGGCGCAAAGGCCCCAGAACATGCCTATGGTCAAACAGCTGTTTAATCCGACCTTTTACTTCACGGACACTACTTTCGTGGCAGAGCTTATGGAATGTTTTGCTCCTGCCCACCCCGAGACTCTCAGGGGCGATATGTATTACAAGCAGCAGCTCTGCGATTACGAGCGCTCTCTTTTCGGTTTCATGGGTTCTGAGGACGGAAGGGAATGGGCTGTGCCGCACGCGACCTTCTTTGAAGGAATAGGCGGCGCCGCGGGGAAATACAATTATGACATGAACCCGCTGGACGCAGCCGGCGCCATAGACATTCCGCTTTTCTCGATGGTTTACCACGACTGCGTTGTGCCTTACGGGAAATATGGTTACGGAGTTACAGGCGCCGCACCCTATGTTATGTACCATTTAAGCGGCGGGTTCCCGCTGAACTACCATAGCAATTTCGGGAACAATCATCTTTTCTGGAAGACCCTGGATACGTCTTTTATCCTGCCGATCTCACCCGGCGTGCAGAGCGCGACGCAGACAGGCACAAATACCTTTCAGATAACCTATAAATGGGACGTATTCGGGGAAATTAACTCGAACGTTACCAGTTTCATCCATTTCGAGACGACCCCGCTGACCGGCGGCACTGCCGATTTCCAGAACGACCACGGGCTTACACCCCCGACGAACGAATGGACCGTGGGAACTTATATAGACGGCCCGTACAACGTGACTATTCCGTCCCCGGGGCCTGATACCTATACAATATCCATGGGTTTATTTGAACCTTCCTCCGGCCAGCGCGCAAGCCTGCAGGGGGATGACGACGGCACCCTGCGCTACAGGGCCGGGTATATTGTTCTCAGCGCCGGGCCCACTATTACCTTTGTGCCCCCTGACACGACCACTGTGGACACCACGAACAAAGCGGTTTTCTGCCGCGCTGACAACGGCTGGGCTGAAGGGATGTATATTTTCGACAGGTTCTTCAAGAACACCCACGAATTCCTTTCACCCCTGCACGAGCTTACCGCGAAAATGCTCATAACGAATTACGAATTTTTAACCCCGGATTACATGGTTCGAAGGATCACGTTCGGCTCAGGCGCTGTGCGCGTGGGGTACAATACCGGGTCAGGCGACTACGACTATACCTGCCTGGACGCTTCCGTCGCAAAACTGCCGCCATACGGGTTCGTTATAGAAGCCCCGAACTTCATCGCGTTCCACGCGCTTTCCTGGCAGGGGTTGAATTATGACAGCTCTACCTATTTTACGTACCGTAGCCTTGACGGCAAGCCCATAGCCACATCGAACAGGATACGTGTTTATCACGGGTTCGGCGACCCCAGGGTCATAATAAACGGGGAAACAAGGGTCGTTTACAGGGAAGCGATACTCTGCACAAGCACAGCTGTTTCAGAGACGCTTTCGTATCTGCAGGTTGAGCCGTCCGTTACACCGGCTGACGGATTCATGTCTTCCATGATCACCGTCAGAGTAAGGGATACCAACGGCAACGCTTTGCCTAATAAAACCGTTACCCTGAAAACGAGCAGGGGCACGGGCGTTGATTCAATCGTCCAGCCCTCGCTTACAGATTCAAGCGGCGTGTGCGTGGGGTATATTTCCTCCAAAACTGCCGGTGCTGACACTGTCACAGCAACCTGCGACGGCCTGACCATTACCCAGTGCGTGGACTGCAACCCTTCATTTGAGGACGGGCAGAGCAGGCCCGAATACTGGACAAGGAACCAGGGAGATAACAGCTTCGAATGGGATTACACGGTTTACAAGACAGGGCTGAGGAGCGCGAAGATAGAGAACGCGAGGGATACCAATACCTGGACAAACTGGGAGCAGATAGTTGACGTGACCCCGGGTTCGGTTTACAGGTTCACAGGCTGGCTCAGGACAGGTGTGATGGCAGGCGGCTGCTCAGCGGCGTTCTTCGTCCACAACCTGCAGACATCAGAAAGTGCTATTATATCCCAGAGCTGGACGACTTCGGTCGGGGCAAGCAGCAGCCCCTGGACAAAATACACGATAGGCACCATAACCGCCGAGAACACATGCGTGAAAATGCGGCTTGGTTGTTCAATATACCAGGGTGCAACAGGCGGTTCGACTGCCTGGTTTGACGACGTGCGTCTTGCGCGGGTGCCTACAATAACGTTCTCCGGCTCTTCACCGCCAGCCGGCAAAACAATGTGCTTCCTGGAAGTTTCTTCGCCTGCTGCTGAAGCGAACGGGAAGGCTTCCTGCACCGTGACCGTTACCGTAAGGACCGAGACCGCTGTGCCGCTGTCAGGCAAAAGAGTCACGATCTACACCAGCCGCGGCTCTGTGATCGACACAGTCGTGCAGCCCGGTCTTACTGACGGCAACGGGCAATGCACAGGAACCATTTCTTCCTGGATCACGGGGGACGACACGGTTACGGCTGTGTGCGACGGCAACACTATTTACCAGAACCTTATAATCAATTATTCATTTGAGGAAGGCGACGTGTGGCCTGACCCCTGGGGAAAGAACAACTGGTCCCCGGACAGGTACTACTGCTACGTGCTGGATTCAACTGTGGCGTGCTCAGGCGCGAAGAGCGCCAAAACCGAGAACGACCAGGTCATGGGTTTTATCAACTGGGAGCAGACTTTGAACGCTGTGCCGGGTTCTGCGTATAAATTCACAGGCTGCTCAAAGACGGACACAATGGGAGCCGGTGACACATGCTATTTTATCATACACCACCTGGTTAACCAGGCTGATGGCTATCCGAAATCACAGGACCAGGTCACAGTAACCACTCCTTACTCAGCCTGGACCCAGCATACCCTTAACCCGGCCGTGGAATCGGACGTTAACTGGTTCAGGATAATCTGCGCTTACAACCAGGCGGACACATCCGGCGCAACGGTATGGTACGACGATCTGTCGCTACGCAGGAGCCCTACGATCAGTTTCGTGGGAGCGAGCAGGCTTGCCATAACCACGCCGCAGCGTTTCCTTACAACCTCAGATTATGAATCTATCGTTATCCAGGCGCAGTGGTCGGACGGGACAAAAGCAACTAATTTCAACGGCATTTGCACGATCACTTCCAGCTCTTCCACAGGCAGGTTCCTCGCGCCAGGTTCTACAATCTGGTCTGCCTACAACTACCTGGGCGTAAACATAGTCAGCGGAGAAACGTTCGTTTATTTCAGGGACTCAAGGCCGGGTTCCCCGACGGTTACTGTCACTTCCTATTACTACATGTCAGAAACCTCCCAGCTTGAATCTGTGTCAAAGGGAGCGTTCTCAAATTCTATGTCCTATATGATAGCGAAAAGCTCTATGATCGCGGCAAACGGGACAAACCCCTGCACAGTCGCGGTTTTTGTAGGTGACTACTTCCGCAACCCGCTGCCGGGCAACACCGTGACACTGATGACCACAAACCCGGCAGGCAATGACACGATAACCTACCCGGACGGCCAGTTGACGGACACGGCAGGGTTCTGCACCGCGGCACTTGTCTCGTCCCTGATGGGCCTTGATACCATAACAGCTACCATACAGAGCAGTTCAAACACCATTACCAGGATCTATTTCGCAGACATAGAAGTCGGGATATGGGCTTTTGAGGAGACAGCGGGAATCGTCGCGCGCGACTTTTCCAACTACGGCAACACCGGAACTATGACAGGCAGCATAAGATGGGGGCCGGGAAGGTTCGGCCACGCGATGAATTCCGACGGCACAAACGATTATATCATCGTTCCGCACTCTTCCAGCCTGAACCTGACGCAGCAGATGAGCGTTGAAATGTGGATATATCCCAGGAATGCCTCAAAGATGTATAACAGGTTGATAAACAAAGCCTGGGATCTGGAAGGTTCCTTCATTATGATGGTATATTCCAACCAGGCGCACTTCGGCCTGATGCTGGACGGGGTGCAGAGGAACGCGATAGGCGGCGTGATAAACAACAACGGCTGGACCCATCTTGTGGGGACTTACGACGGCCTGAACATCCGGCTTTACGCGAACGGCAGCCAGGTTGCTTCCGGAGCATATTCAAAGGCGTTCGGCAACACTTACGTCATAGGCATAAGCGGCGGGGGCACAGGGGACTGCTTTGACGGGCTTTTAGACGAGATAAGGATCTACGAACGCGCTCTGCAGCTGGACGAAATAAGGGCAAGGTACGATACCGCGGTCCTGCCCATACCAGTAAGGTTCACAGCTTCAAAATTTGTGTTCACTTCTTCGCCTGCAACAGTGCCGCAGAACAACCCGTCGTCCCAGATAACATTTGAGGCGCAGGACGAACTGGGCACAAAGGACACGAATTTCACTTACCAGGTTTTCCTGTATTCGTCTTCACCCACGGGAAAATTCTCGGTCTCAAGCGCTTCCTGGGTTGATACCACGAACATCTATCTTTCAGCAGGCGCAGGAGCCATATATTATAAGGATTCAACGATCGGTATTTTCACGATAACAGCCTCAAGGACAGGCGTGTTATCCGGCACCCAGTCTATTGAAGTAGTAGCAGGCATACCGCCTTATCCCGGCACATCTGTGAAAACCGTGGAATATTTCATTGACCAGGCAACGGGTGACAGGGCTTCGGGTGTTTCTTACCCAAGCACTCCGTTCTATATTTACATCCCTGAATCAGGGTTCACGCTGAGATCCGCGTGGATAGAAGTCGCTTTCCAGGTCGGGAACGTGGTAGTCGGAGCAGGCAGCGCAATAGGAGTAAACGGAGCGAATACGACTACATTTGGAGCACTTGCATCCGCAGGTACCGGAGACGACGCGAATTTTGGACTCAGGTACAACGCTACCCAGGCATTTTTAGGCCTGGCAGGCGGAGGTGTCAATAACGTGCCCTATTATGTTGCGGTAAGCGTTCCCGCGCTACGCTATAATGAGAGCGTGAAACTTTACCTGACATACGAATACGACGACGGAGCGCATTCACAGGTAAAGACCGTCAGGTATTTTGCGGGTTCAAACAACGCTTCCATAGCTTCAGGAAGCACAGCGACATACGTGCACACGCCGTATATACCCGAGACAGGATACTCGATCCAGAGCGCCTGGTACGAGATACGAGGGCATTACTATTCCCCGATTGCGGGCACAGATCTTACTTCAAATATCAATTTAAACGGAACGAATCTGCAGGCAGGCGTGAAATTAGTTGAAGGAGCTGCGCGCACTGACGATGATTTTCTTTATTTTTATGAACCATCCTCGAACCCGAATATAGGCTCGGGAAATACCTTGACCATAAACGTAAACGGTTCAGCCGTATACTGCCTGGGCGCGGAACTGGTCATAACCTATTCGTTTAATTATCTGGCAAGCGCAAACCTTATACAGACAGTCAGGCGTTACCTGGGCCAGACGGATATCATCACAGGCGGCGCGGAATCACCCGCAAAGGTTTATATGCAGACAATATATTTCCCTGAAAAGATAGTTTCGCCTGCCATAAGGTCTATTTATGCTGTTTTCAGGACCACGAACGCGGCGAACACAAGCTTTAACATCGGGCAGAACGGGTTGGATACACTCGCGTTCGCTGCTGAGGGATCCGCGATGGCAGAAGGTCCAATAATGCTTTATAACCTTACGCCCCAGTACGGTTCTGCAAGTGACGGGACAAATGTCGTTGTGGGTTCCTGGTGGAGCGCTTTGGGCGGCGGGAGCAGGAGCGCCGAGATAGTTTACACATACGAATATCCAAAGAATCCCAGCCAGGTCCAGAAGACTGTATTTTTCGGCGCAATAACCGGTAACGCTTTGTAAAATACTTACACGACTTCAGATACTAAAATATTGAAAACTAACGTGTATCTCCCTGACGATGACCTTGGCTCGATTTTGAGTGCATGCGTTTACGGTAAAATGTTCACCAGTTACGGCGCAGCAGACGTGCGGTTCAAGATAGGGGTAAGCCCTGCGGACGCAGACTACATCACGACCAATCAGGACGCTGAAGCGCTCTATTCCGAAAGGATAAAAGACGCGTCAGGTACGATCACAGGGGCAGGAGAATATGATATAAGGATGGCCGCAACCACAACAGCCAACAGCCTGGTCCAGTCTATAGGAAGCGCTGTTTCTTACCTGACATACCTGGTGGACGCGGGCGCCGCCAAAAAGGTGAAGATAACAAGCCCTGCCAGGACTCCTGATGCAAACTACCCGTCTGATTCTATTTCCGTTGAGGTATGGAACAAATACGACGCGCGCGTTACAACCTTCAGCGGCACTGTAACGCTGGCTGTTTCTTCCGGGACAGGGAAGTTTTCCGCTTCCCAGACCCCCTGGTCAGATACCACTGTTGTTTACCTTTCCTCTGGCCTGGGAGCTGTTTATTACAAGGACACAACCCTGGGAACTTACACGATCACTGCTTCCCGCGCCGGCCTTAATTCAGACACGCAGTTCATTTACGTGATTTTGCGCGCCCCGTCTGAGACCGCTTCCTCATTTACGACCGATACCTGTTCGCTTCTTGCTGACGGTATTTCCACGGCGACTGTCTCGGTTTTTATTAAGGACGGGTCAGGCAAAGCCATACCCGGCAGGCAGGTCACTGTCCAGTCAATCCGCGGCGCTCAGGACACCATAACAATGGTTTATGCCACGACTGACATTAACGGCCAGGCAACCGCGACTGTAAGTTCCAACGCGGGAGGATTGGATACTCTGACCGCTTTATGCGACGGGTGCACTGTCCTGCAGAACATAATCCTGAACCCTTCTTTTGAAGAAGGTTTGGGCGCCCTGCCTGACAACTGGTCAGGCCCGGGAGGATACGCGGCGTGGGACCTGGCGGTAAAGCATTCCGGGGATAAGAGCGCCAAGACGCAGAACAGCCAGCAGGTCAACTGGGCGAACTGGGAACAGATCATCGCGGTCACCCCGGGTTCTTCGTATGAGTTCAGCGGCTGGATAAAGACCGGTACTGTGGCAAGCGGGGCAGGAGCGGCATATTTCATCCACCACCTTGACGCGGGCAGCGGCAACATTTCGCAGAACTGGACCTCGTTCCAGGGGACCGACCAGGACTGGACATTCTATGCATTGTATCCTGTTGCCGAATCCAACTGCGTGAGCTTCAGGATAGGGTGTTCTGTTTACCAGCCCGCCGCCTTAGGCTCAACCGCCTGGTTTGACGATATAAGGCTGAAAAGGGTGCCGACCATCACGTTCCTCCTCAATAAAAAACTTGCTATCGTTACCCCGCCCAGGAGCACTGCCAGTGACGCGGTTTCAAATTCTATATGCGTGCAGGTGCAGGATATGGACGGCAACAAGGACAACACTTACAACGGTCAAAGCGTTTTCAGCTCTTCAATAATGTCAGGAAAATTCTCAGCCACCGGAACCGGTGGCTGGTCCGCGTCTAACAATATCACGCTCAACATCGTGAACGGCGAGACTTACGTTTATTATAAAG
Organism: Candidatus Desantisbacteria bacterium CG1_02_49_89; assembly: GCA_001871075.1. Taxonomy (GTDB): domain Bacteria; phylum Desantisbacteria; class UBA1551; order UBA1551; family UBA1551; genus UBA1551. Next base: position 5,966 of record MNUP01000095.1, on the reverse strand, counting down.
ATACCAAAACGGGTTCCCCGGTCATTACGGTGAGCGCCGGAGTTCTTCCTGACACAGACCAGACAGAATCAATAACCCCTGGGGCTTTCAGCGAGACAATATCTTTTATAGTCCTGAGCCCGTTCTCTATCATTGCAGACGGGATAAGCCGGTGCACGGTTACGGTCTTCGCGGCTGACAAATACAGAAATCCTGTTTCAGGACTTACGATGCTGATAACCACAAGCCGTAAGGGGCCCGTGAAATACGACACGATTACCCAGCCGGTGAGCCAAACGGACGCGAGCGGACAGGCAACAGGTTCGTTTGTCACAAGTTTGGGCGGGGATGATACCATAAACGCGTTCGTGCAGGGCAATACAGCGAGCCAGATAACGCTTTCATTCTACACCGGCGCGCCTGCAGGCCTTTGGGATTTCAACGAGGGAGCTGACAGCTTTGCGTATTCGCTTTACGACGTCGGCGTTATAAACACGGGTTCCTGGACAGCTGGAAAATACGGATACGGCCTGAACCTCGGCGGGCCTTCTGATTCGGCGCACGTAAAGGTCCAGCCTTCTTCTTATCTTGAAAACGCGACAGATTCAAGTTACAGCTTTGAAGCCTGGGTGAAGCCTGCTTTCGTGCCGACAGGCGCGACCCCGCCAGGACCCGGCGCTTTCGTGGCAAGGGCGGGTTACCATACTGACATGGCATATACTTCCGCGAAGAAATTCAGGCAGGAGGTATGGAACAGCGTGCCTGCGGTGTACGAGGCGACGTCCGCAAGCACTTTTGACACCGGTTCCTGGCTTCACGTTGTAGGCGTGCTGGACACATCGCTGAACAAGGTCCGCGTTTATGTGAACGGGAGCCTGGAAGGCTCAGGGGATTTCGCGGGAACTCCCAGGGATTTCGGAACTTCGGCTTATTTCTTCGGGTGCGCTGACCACCCCAATTCCAGCTACCCGTACTGGTTCACCGGAGCCATAGACGACGTGAGGATCTACGACCGGGCTGTAAGCGCGGATGAGGCAGCTGCTTATGCGAAGTCCAGGACAAGGCCGGTGAAATGCATCGCGGCAACAAAGCTCGCGATCATATCCGCTCCCAGGACAGCGCAGATAAACGCCTCTTCAGAGTCCATCGTGATACAGGCGCAGTGGGATGACGGCTCCAAGGCAGCGGGGTACAACGAATACTGCAGCCTGATCTCGTCTTCTTCCTGGGGCAAGTTTTGCGCGACCAAGACCGACACCTTTACTACAACCATAAACCTTAAAATGGTGAACGGCGAGACGTTCGTATATTATAAGGATACAAAGATTGGTTTTCCGCAGATAACTGTTTCGGCAACAGGCCTGTCTGAAACGACCCAGTTTGAGACGATAGTGCCGGGTCCTTTCAACGAGACAGCGTCATATATCGTCCTGAGCTCCAGGACAGTGCCTGCTGACGGAGCCAATACCTGCTTTATAGCCGTTGCCGTTACTGACAGATACGGCAATCCTTTGCAGGGAAAAACCGTTTTAATAACCACTTATCGCAAGGGCACTATTTACAGCGCGTATGACACCATAACACAGCCATCAAATCCCACTGACGCAAGCGGCCTGGCAACAGGCGCGCTTGTTTCAACAATGGGCGGCTACGATACGGTAACCGCGACGGTAGCCGGAGAAAGCCCAAATAAAATAATAAACTCCTCGTATTACGGCACGCCACCTGTGGGTTTATGGAATTTTGACGAAACCGCCGGGACCGAACTGATAAACACCGTTTCAAACGGGAACATATACGGCGCTGCCTGGACAGCGGGGAAATACGGGAACTGCCTGTCGTATAACGGCACAAGCGATTACGTAAGCGTTGCCGACGCTTCCGCTTTGCGCCCGCAAAGCGCGGTGACGGTTGAGGCGTGGGTCAATATCACGGACGGCACAAGCTGGCAGGGCATAGTTTATAAAAGCGGCTCCCTGATGCTGAGGCGGGACAATGATTCAGAGGGCGGTGACCTGTCTTTCTTTGTGTTCATAGGAACGAATTCTGAACTGAGGGTGTCCAGCGGAGTAAGGCCTGACACAGGCGCCTGGCTCCACCTGGCTGCCACCTATGACAGCAACGCGGCTGGCAATAACCTGAAAATCTACGTTGACGGGGACCTTAAAGCCGAAGGCGCGAGGGCAGGGTCAATAGATACTACCACAAGCCCGCTGCGGTTCGGGTATGAATACGGCACCGATTACCTTTACGGATTGATAGACGATGTGCGGATATATAATTCAGCTATTGACGCGGCTGCCATAAACAGCTACAGCAAATCAAGGATAAGGCCGGTAGTGTTCACTTCCCTGGCTGACAAGATCGCGTTTGTTACGCCTCCCAGGGCAACTGCCGTGAATACAGCGTCGGACACGATATGCGCGCAGGCTCAGCTGAATGACGGGACTAAAGTGACCGGGTACAACGAGGACTGCACTTTCACCAGTTCCTCGCAGTTCGGGAAGTTCGCGACGTCACCTGCAGGCGCGTGGAGCGAGACGATCGTCGTGACTATGTCAAACGGGGAAGCGGTAATTTACTACAAGGATTCAATGCCGGGCTCACCGACGCTGACAGTTGTTTCCGGATCTTTGCCTAATACGACCCAGGTGGAGAGTGTTTTCAAGGGAGCGTTCTGCGCGACCGCTTCGTATATGATCATAGAGAAATCAAGCCTGCCTGCTGACGGTATCACGAAATGTACTGTCGCTGTTGTGGTGACCGACTATTCAAGGGACGCTTTGCAGGGAAAAACAGTGACAGTGAAAACCACGAATCCTTCCGGTTTTGACACAATAACGTATCCGTACGGCCAGGTCACGGACACGAACGGGTTCTGCACTGCGGTGGTGGTGTCTTCAATGGCAGGACTGGATACCATAAAGGCAGCGGTTGCCGGAAGCGCGGATACAATAACAAGAACGTATTTCAGAGATATTGAAAAAGGCATCTGGCTTTTCGAGGAATGCGCGGGTTCGTCTGCGTCTGACCTTTCCGGGAACAATAACTCAGGTAGTCTTCTGGGCGGAATGACCTGGGACGACGGAGAATTCGGGCACGGCCTGAGATCGGACGGTAATGACGGCAATGTTGAGATCCTGAATTCAGCAAGCCTTGACCTCAGCCAGCAGATAAGCGTTGAGGCATGGGTTTACCCGCTTGATGCCGCCAAATCTTTCAACAGGGTGGTAGAAAAGGGCTGGGCGAACGCAGGTTCTTATATTTTGATGATAGCCGGCTATGCCGCGGATTTTAACATTTGCGACTCGACGACTGCGCAGCACCAGACCGGTGGCGGAGTAGTCAACAATAACCAGTGGTGTCACCTTGTAGGGACGTATGACGGCGCCAAAATAACTCTCTATGTGAACGGAACCCTCATCAACACGGCTGCATATTCGGAAACTTTAGGTAACGCCTCGAACATTATGATAAGCGCCAGTTACCAGGCAGGATGTTTTGATGGGTATATTGACGAGGTGCGTATTTATAACCGCGCCCTGGCAGGGGATGAGGTTATGGCAAGGTTTGAGAACAAGGCCCTGCCTGTTCGGTTTACGGGTTCCAGGCTGGAATTCGTTAGCGCCCCGGTTACAACAACTCAGGGCAATCCTTCTTATTATATAACAATACAGGTGCAGGACGCGGCAGGCAACATAGATTCGTCGTTCTCAGGGACCGCGGTGCTTGCAAGTTCGGGCACAGGGGTATTTTCTTTGAACAGGACCCAGTGGGCTGATATGACCGTTATCCAGCTTTCAGGTGGGACAGCAACTTTCTATTACAAGAACAATTCAGCGGGCAGTTACGTCATAACAGTTTCGCGGGCAGGGCTGGTTTCAGACACTCAGACAGAAACAATAGCCGCGCAATCCACTAATAAGAACGCTTCATACATAACTTTCACGCCGTACCAGATATCCGCGAGCGGCGCGGCCGTATGCACCGCTGTTGTGACGATAAACGACACCTACGGGTTCCCGATAAACGGAAGGACGGTCATTCTTACTTCAACACGTTACGGGCAGGACACTGTCGCGGGCAATCCGGGAACAACGGGCGTAACCGGGCAGTGCGCCTTCACGATAAGGTCCGCGTACACGGGGCTTGACACGATCGTTGCGAGGTGCGACAACAATACCATCACAAAAGGTGTTGATGCCTGCGGCGCGGTCATGATACTGCATTTAGACACGGATACGAATGACGCTTCCGGATTGGGCAACAACGGTTCTGCGAACGGGGTTTTCTGGGCATCCGCTCCGAACAGCGGCCCGGCCGGTTCCTGCCCGCAGTTTGACGGGCTCAACGATTATATCCAGATAACAAGTTCTTTCAGCCTTGACTGCACCGAAGCGATCACGCTTGAGGCATGGGTCAAGCCGGACACGATAGCTGCGGGAACGCATTACAGGATATTCGATAAGCACTGGATGAATAACGGCGGGTATATCCTGTGGCTGGATAACCAGTGGGCTGCGAACAGGATCAAGTGGGATATCGTAAATACGATCGGGACGAACTACGAAACAAGCTCGCCGGACAACTCAATTGATTTCGGGGTGTGGCAGCACCTTGCAACAACTTACGACGGTTCATACCTAAGGCTTTACAAGAACGGGGTGTTGATCGCAGGCCCGCAAGCCGCGACAGGGCAGATAGGCGGCAACGCTGATCCGGCAAATCTCGGCGCAACCGCGTGGTTCAAGGGAATGATGGACGAGGCAAGGATCTACAGCCGCGCTCTTTCCGCGGAAGAAATAAAGGCAAGTTACGAGAGCAGGGCGGGAATTTATTTCAGGGCCAGCGCCCTTGACTTAAGGACCTCGGCTTTCAGTATTCCCGTGAGCACAGCGTCCCCCCTGATAACGGTTGCGGCTGTGGGAGCGGCAGGCAACACTGACCCCAGCTTCAATGAGACCATAAGCCTTACAACCAGTTCCAATTCCGGGTTCTTCTCAGTCCTGTCAGCCCCGTGGACCAATACTTCTTCTATAACGCTTTCTTCAGGGTTCGCGTCTTTCTACTACATGGATGACCAGGCAGGCAGTCCAATAATAACCGCGTATCGCGAATCGCTTATCGCGGATAGCCAGACAGAGGCAATAACCGGCGGGGGAGCGGGATACTTTGAATTCAGATCTGCTTCCTTCAGAATAAGGGCGGCTGACACATCTCCTGTGATAACAGCTGTTGCATATGATTCGGGCGGCAATACAGATGTCGCGTTCAACGACACAGTAAGCCTGTTCACAAGCTCTAATTCTGGTTCTTTCTCTATTTCATCAAGTTCATGGGCAAATACAAGTTCAATTACGTTCCAGTCAGGCTTCGGTTATTTCTACTACCGCGACAACGCTGTAGGCTGGCCGGTGATAACCGCGTATCGCGTATCGCTTATCGCTGATACACAAACAGAGACAATAACGATACGGTACCTAAGGTTTTCAAATACAACTCCGTTCACAATAACAAGCATAAGTACCGCGCCTGTGTTCTTAAAGGCAGTAGACGGTTCTGGAAATACCGCGGTTCTTTACAGCGAAACGGTTCAGCTGCTTACGACATCAGCAAAAGGTTCGTTCTCCGTGTCCGGAACTACCTGGGCGAATACAAGCATTGTCTACCTTGTATCAGGGGCAAAGACCGTATACTACAGGGATAAGATAGGCGGCAACCCTGTCATAACCGTGACCAGGACAGACTCCTGGACCTGGACGGATACACAGGGAGAAACGGTTACAAAGCCAACCGTTCTTACTTCTAAGGTTCAAATGAACTTACGTTCGGGTGAGACCGGTTCAATGCCGATGAAGTTCTGGGTTTCTGACACTGTTGAATACACTGTTTACATCTCGAACACAGGAACTGAGACTGCGACAAACAACCTTATCGTTGACACAAGGTCATTTGACACAAGCGTCAACAACGCAGTGGATTACGTC
>MNUP01000044.1 GCA_001871075.1 Candidatus Desantisbacteria bacterium CG1_02_49_89 | reverse complement strand
CCAGAAAACGGCCTTAATCCTTTCCAGGTATGAGGGCCGTTCCTACTCAGAAATATCCGGTATAATGAAGGTTTCGATCCCGGCCGTTGAATCCCTGCTTTTCAAGGCGAAGCGCAAGCTGAGGACAGTGCTGCTTCCTTACAGAGAAAAAGGCATGCTCTAAGGCAGCAAGTTTTTAAGCTTTACGCCTGTCTAATATATCAGGAGGCATCGAAGATGGACTGCAAGAGCGCGAAAAAACTCATTTCTTTGAAAGCGGATAACGAGCTGGGCGCTGACCGTCTGGAAGAGCTGAACGCGCATCTTGACTCATGCCCGGAATGCAGGGAAGAAATTGAATTCACATCCGCTATACTGAAGGAACTAGCAGTTCCTGAAGTTCTCGAAACCCCGCCTTATTTTTTCAATAAAATAAAAGCAAAGATCTCTGCCGAAGGCGCCGAAACCGTTCCCGGCATCTTCAGGCTTGGTTTCAGGACAGCTTTCGCAGGCGCGGCATTTTCTTTCCTTATAATAGGCTTTTCCCTGCTGGCCGGAGTTCTGCTGGGCAACACCTACTGGACCCAGGCGAACGACGAATCAGCTTTTTCAAAGGAAACCGAATCAACCCTGAACCTGCAAACGCTGGAAGCGCTGCCTGAAAACTCTTTCGGCAGTCTTTACAGCGAATATCTCGGAGGTGCTTAAATGAGATCCAGGATCATGACCGCAGTATTGATAATTTCGCTTGCCCTGAACATCGGGGTAGCTTCCGCGGTGATATTCAGGCACGCGGCGGTAAGGAAAATGTTCCGCGCGGGCGGCCCGGGATTCGCCATGAAGAGGGCACCTTTGGACATGCTATGCAGGAAAATGGGGATCTCAGGGGAACAGAAAAAGGAAATACTGCGCATCCACGAAGAATCCCAAAAAACGATCGCGCCGCTTGCCGGGAGATCCCACGAACTCAGGAAAGAGCTGTTCAGAATGATAAAGGAAGGCAAGGTGGATGAGGCAAAAAAACAGAAGATCATCCTTGAAATATCGGGTCTGCAGGCGCAGATCGAGAACGCCTCGGTTGACAGCATCATAAAAACAAGAAGCTGCCTGAAACCCGAACAGGCTAAAAGGTTCAACAGGATATTTAACAGGATGGAGATGGGGCTTGCAGCAATGCCTTTTTTCTCGGACACAGGGCCGCATCCGCACAAACCAGGACCCCCGCCGCCGCGCAGCCGATAAAACAAGTTAAAAAGGTTAAAAAGGTTAAATGGTAAAAGAGGGGTAAAGATGATCATAAGCACTAAAGATTTAGCAAAAATATACCACCTGGGCAAGATAGAAGTTCCCGCGCTCAAGGGAATAAACATAAACATAGAAAAAGGTGAGTTCGTTGCCATAATGGGCGCTTCAGGCTCAGGCAAATCCACGCTGATGCACCTTATAGGGTGCCTTGACAGGCCTTCATCCGGCACTATCACCATAGACGGCATTGAGACCAGCCATATGGAAAAAGACGAGCTCGCGGAACTGAGGAACAAAAAGATAGGCTTTGTGTTTCAAAGCTTCAACCTTCTTCCGAGGATGAACGCGCTGGGCAACGTTGAACTGCCTTTACTTTACGCGAACATCCCGAAGGAAAAAAGGCGGGAAAAAGCGATAAACGCGATGAAAATGGTAAACCTGGAAGACCGGATGAACCACAAGCCCAGCGAGCTTTCCGGAGGCCAGCAGCAGAGGGTCGCGATAGCAAGGGCGCTCATAAACAGCCCGGCTATTATACTCGCTGACGAACCCACAGGCAACCTTGACAGCAAGTCAGGCGTGGAAATAATAGGGATCCTCAGAAAGCTCAACGAGGAAGGCCACACCGTTATAATGGTCACGCACGACAGGAACGTGGGCGAGAACGCGCGCAGGATAATAATATTAAAAGACGGAGAAGTTACGGAGGAAGTGGACCTTTCAGGGAAGAAATAAAATAAGGATATCAAAGACATTGAAAACATTAACTGCATTAAAAATATTGGGGGCATTGAAAATATTTGCTGCATTAGCGGTTATAGCGGCATTCTTGGTGCCGTGCTTCGCATTCGCGGCAGCACCTGCGGCGGACGCGCAGGCGGAAACCGGCGTTTTCAGCCTTGGCAGATGCATCAGCATGGCGCTGGAATCCCAGCCTGACCTTAAAATAGCGAGATCAAACCTTAATATCTCAAGGAACAGCCTGACAAAGACCATTTCTTCCCTTTTCCCGCAGGCAAAAGCCTCAGCTTCATACAGCGTCTGGCAGGACAACCTGTCTGCTTCGGCGGCGGATGATTATTCGGCGAAAATTTCATTAACCCAGAACATCTGGGATTTCGGTAAAACGATCGACTCGTTACGCCTGGATGTTGAGGACAGGAACTCCGGCGACCTGTTTCTGCAGGATAAAATACGGGAGATCATACTCAGCGTTACGCAGCAGTATTACGAATACTTAAAAACAAAACGCCTGGCAGAAATGGATTCCGAATCTTTGCGGCAGTCAGAAGAGCATCTTTCGCAGGCAAAGGATTTTTACCAGGCAGGTATTAAGTCCAGGATCGACGTCACGAAGGCGGAGGTCCAGAAGGCGAATGACAGGCTCTCGCTTATCAGCGCCGTGAACAAGCTCAAGATCGCGAAACTCAAACTCGGTAACGCGATAGGGATGAAACAGGCTGATTTCGAGGTTGAAAACACGGTCGACACGACTGCTTTTGACATAGGCCTGGAATACTGCCTTGAGCGCGCGTTCAGATCCAGGCCTGATGTGCTTGAAATGGAATCTTCGATAAGATCAGCCAGGATCAACCTGTCATCCTCAGTGAGAAGGATGTTCCTGGAAGACGGGTCAGGCATCCAGGCAAAAGCGGAGTATGATTTTCACCCGGAAGGCTCGTCCTGGAACGCGGGAGTTGGGATATCCATCCCGCTTTTCACGGGTTTTTCAAACATTTCAGGGCTTAACACCGCGCGCGAGAACCTGAGTATAGCGCTGGAAAGAAAAAAGAGCCTTGAGCTTTCCGTGCGGCTGGAAGTTGAGCAGGCTTACCTGACAATGCAGGAAAAAAAGGAAAGCATAGATGCGGCAGCTGAAGGCCTGAGGAACGCGGAAGAGAATTTCTCACTCGCGCAGGGCAGGTACCTGTCGGGCATCGGCTCGATGATAGAGCTGGCTGACGCGCAGACAACGCTGACAGGCGCGAAAACAAACCATATCAACTCGCTTTACGATTACGCGGAAAGCGTGGCAAGCCTCAGGAAATCAGCAGGATTGCTGGACGCCTTTTATATACCGTAGAAATAACCCTCACCTCAATCCTCTCCCGTCCAAGGGAGAGGAAAAATAAGGAATAAATAAAATATAATGGAGATAAAAAGTGAGAAAAATAAAGGTAAAAATATGGTGGTTCGCGGCCGCGGCAGCGGTTGTTGTTGCGCTGATTATTTTTACAAGAAAACCCGCGGGCCTGTCCTACAAAACAGTAAAAGTGGAGCGCGGCAGCATTACTTCCATGATCTCGGCTACGGGCACCGTGAACGCGGTGACATCCGTTGACGTGGGAAGCCAGGTCTCGGGAATAATACAGGACATTCTCGTGGATTTCAATTCCGAGGTCAAGAAAGGGCAGCTCATAGCCCAGATAGACCCCGCGCCGTTCAAGGCAAAGCTTGACCAGGCGGACGCGAACCTTACGAAGGCGAGGATAGCGGTTGACGACTCCAAGCGCACGCTTGACAGGAACACTGAGTTGTTCGCCAAGAACCTTATTGCCCGCAGCGACAAGGACGCGGCTGAAACAACATACCAGAACGCGCTCGCGCAGATGAAGCAGGCGCAGGCGTCATACGATCTGGCGATGACAGACCTTAAAAATACCACCATAACCTCGCCGATCAGCGGCATAGTGGTGAACAGGAATATGAATCCCGGCCAGACAGTAGCGGCTTCCTTTTCAGCGCCGACCCTTTTCACGATAGCCCAGGACCTCAGCGAAATGCAGATAGAGGCGAACATAGACGAAGGGGACATTGGCCGGATAAAGAAAGGGCAGGAAGCTGTTTTCACGGTGGACGCCTTCCCAGAGGAAAATTTCAGCGGAAGAGTAAGCCAGGTCCGCATCGCGCCTGAAATAGTGCAAAGGGTCGTGACCTACACGGTCGTAATAGGCGTGAGCAACGACGAATTGCTTTTAAAGCCGGGAATGACCGCGAACATCAGCATAGTAACTGACCGCAGGAACGATATCTTTAAAGTTGCCAACACAGCCCTGCGGTTCAAGCCGTCCGCGGACGTGCTGCAGCAGATCGCGCAAAAAAACAATAACAGAGAAAAACCCGTCGTAGATACCGTAACGGAAAAACCGAAGGCGGCAGGCAGGGAAAGAACGTCGAAGATGGCAGGCGGAGAAAAACAGCGAGCACTTGCGGGTCCCGAAGGACAGCGGGGAGCGAGCCGGCAGGAACAGAAAAAACCCGCGGGAAATTTCGGCACCTTATGGGTCTTTGACGGAAAAACGATAAGGTCTGTCAGGGTAAAAACCGGCATAACAGACGGGGTGTCAACCGAAGTGGAATCGCAGGAAATCGCGGAAGGCACACAGGCAGTAATTGGGATCAACGCTAACGGCAAAGGCTCAGGCACCGGAACAGCGGCGCCTTTCGGCATGGGCGGGCCCGGAATGCGGGTCAGGCGGTAAATACAGTGATTAGTGAATAGTGGGTAGTGAGTAGTCAACAGCTATAACTAAAAAAAGCAGTCATTAGTCATTTGTAAAAGCCAAGATTCCTCTTTTAAATAATCACCGTAATCGCGGTTAAAAATCCCGCCACTTCGGCGGGTCGCCGTAGGGGCGACACCGTAATCATTCTCAGAGGAAAAGCAATGGATCTGATAAGCACCATTGAAATGTCATACAAAGTCCTGGTCCAGAACAAAATGCGCTCCATCCTTACAATGCTGGGCATAATCATAGGCGTCGGCGCGGTTATAGCCATGCTTAGCGTCGGCACCGGGGCGAAAAAGGCAATAATGGACCGGATGTCAAGCCTGGGCAATAACATACTACAGATCTTTCCCGGCAGCGCCAATGAACGCGGCGTGCACGGCGGCTGGGGCTCAAGGACCTCGCTCAAAGAAGTAGACGCGCTTGCGATAAAAAAGGAGATAACTTCCGCAGCTTATGTTGCCCCCATGGTAAGCACCCAGAGCCAGGTTATCTACGGGAACCAGAACTGGAACACCAGGATCCAGGGCTCCAATATCGATTTCCTTGAGATAAGGGACTGGAAAGTCGAAAGCGGGGTGCCGTTCAACGAGCAGGAGGTCCGCGATGCCGCGAAAGTATGCATTATCGGCAAAACGGTAGCCGAAAACCTGTTCGGAAGCGCCGACCCCATCGGCAAAAACGTCCGCGTCAATAAAATGCAGTTCAAGATCGTCGGCGTGCTCGAGAAGAAGGGGTCGGGTTTCGGCGGGGACCAGGACGATACCATACTCGCGCCGTACACCACCGTGATGAAAAGACTTACGGGAGTTACCTTCCTAAACAACATACAGGTATCCGCTGTAAGCAGCGATGCTATCGCACTGGTCCAGCAGCAGGTCACAGAGCTGCTGAGGCAGCGCCACCGCATAGGCGCTGGTAAGGACGACGATTTCCAGATAATGAACATGGCCGACATAATGGCCGCGGCGACATCAATGGCAACCACTATGACAATGCTCCTGGGAAGCGTTGCTTCTGTTTCGCTTCTTGTGGGCGGCATAGGCATAATGAACATAATGCTCGTGTCGGTCACAGAGCGCACGAGGGAGATCGGCATAAGGATGGCTGTGGGCGCGAAAAGGTTCGACGTCCTGCTCCAGTTCATAATAGAAGCATTGATGCTGAGCCTGTTCGGCGGGATAATCGGCATATGCGTGGGTGTTATCGTGTCCATCCTTATAGCAACGCTGGCAAAATGGGCGATATTTGTTTCCCCCGGCTCGATCTTCCTGTCTTTCGGCTTCGCGATAGCGATCGGCGTGTTCTTCGGGTATTACCCGGCGCGCAGGGCGGCCGACATGGACCCGATCGAAGCGTTGCGCTACGAGTGACAAACCCGCTTTTGCCTGGAGGTTAAAATGCGCAAGAAAATTTTATTTATTTTGTTAGTTTTGATATTCATGTTTGGGGCACTGCTAACTATTGGCAGAGCACACTGCTGGAGTATGCAGAAGAAAAATTCATATAATGAAACTAATACCGGGACAAAAACCGATAGTATGTCATTAAAGGAAAAAACTCAGAAATTGGTTAAGGTTGGGAATGATTATTGCCCGGTTATGGGGATGAAATTAGAGAAAGGAAAAGGAACTAAATATACGTACAAGGGCAAAATATATAATTTCTGCTGTTCTCATTGTGTTGAACAATTCAAAAAGAACCCGGAGAAATACATTAAAATAATAGCAGAGCAGGAAAAGAAAAAAAAGAACACAACCATGCCGGGGAAAAGTAATTAAGGAGCTTTGTAAAGATCAAAGTACGTTTGGCATCTGATAAAAAAAGTTTTAAGGAGGAGCTTATGAGCACGAATAAAACAAAAGTAACTGAATGGTTGAAGAGCGTTTCAGCATATGGAGGCATAGCATTTTTTGTCATCATAGCATTAGAGGTTATGATAATGATAAGTCCTTTTGCATTTTTCTTTTATTCTGTTTTTAACCCGGTATTCAAATGGTTGAATCAATACGCGATAACAGGATGGCTTACAACGTTCTTCCTGCCCCATATGATTTTACCCCCAACCCTATTCTTAAGGACTATCCGTATATTAGGCTCTGTGTTTTTTATAATAGGCGCCGTTACTTTCTTTTTCTGCGCTTTCCAGGTATATTTTAACAAGATATTCAAGCGCGGGGCAGTTGTCAGAGGATTATACACATATATCCGCCATCCACAATATGTGGCTTTAGGGATATGGGGAATAGGTATGGCCATATTGTGGCCAAGGTTCTTTGTTCTTGCGTCATTATCCCTGATGTTTATACTTTATTATTTTCTTGCAAAGAACGAGGAAAGAAGGATGTTGGGCCAATACGGAGAAACGTATGCTGAATATATGAATAAAACGGGTATGTTTTTCCCGGGTTCTATCGAAAAATTTCTTGGAAAGACAATGCCCGCAACGGATATAAAGTATTTTTTAATTCCGCTGGTCTTTATATTTTTGACCCTCGGAACCGGTTTTATCCTCAGGACAGTGACCTTGCATCAGATTCCTTTTGAGAACAGAAACAATGTCACTCTTATATCCATCCTTCCTGAAGACAACAGCCATGCCGTGAAAGTACTTAACGATATCTCTATCAGTGAGGACAAGGAAGGGATAGGTTTCCTTAACAGCAAAAAAGACTACCTGTGTTATTTGATGCCGGCTGACTATGTAATGCAGGGCATGATCGCCAATACAGGCTCTGATTTCCATCTTTTCAAACAAAGCCATACGTTATCCATGATTACTGAATGGGTGTTACATCCTTTTGGCCATTTAAGAGCATCCCCGGCTCTGCATATGGCCAAAATGCATAATGTTGACCCTGTTTTTGCAAGAAGACACCATTGTCCTATAGGGATTAACAAAGAAAATTTGGATTGCAAAGTTTGTTCGTATAGACGGGTTATATTTGTGCAGGTAGACAACAATCGTGGAAAGCATATTTCAGGAAAAGGGCTGCTTTCTTTTAATACCACAAGGGAACCAGTCGGGTTTATTGATATAAACGTAGAAACAGGCGAGATCGTAAGCATGAAGGAAGTTGAGAAATCCACAGCATGGAAGGATGTTCCTACGCCTGCCATCTAATTCTATAGGATAGCTTGCTAATTAGATTTAAACTAATTAGGTTCTAATTAATCAATAAAATTTAATCTCAGGAGCTTACTTGGATTTTTTTGCGAAACTATTTTTAGGGATGGGCAACGCGTTTGAGGCGCTGAGAGCTAATAAGGTCCGGACTGCGCTCACCGTGCTGGGCGTGCTCATAGGCGTCATGTCGATAATAATGCTGGTCTCCATAGGCCAGGGGGTCAAGGAGCAGGTTTCGGACGAGATAAAGGGCCTTGGCGCGAACCTTTTCTTTATTTCGCCGAACATGGGCGGAGGCAAAAGCCACACCCCGCCGGGCATGATGTCAAACAAGATGACTTATAATGATGTAATTGCTATTCAGACGAAGAACGGCATAGGCATTGAGGTCGTGCCGGTCCTGCGCACGTCCGCGGTGGTGAAATATAGCAATACAACATACATGACAGCGATATTCGGGACCACGGAGAAATACGCCGAAGCCCTGAGCCAGAAAGTGACGGACGGCAAGTTCTTCAACGAAAATATGGTCAGCAACCGCAGAAGGGTCTGCGTGATAGGCAAGACAATAGTGGAAGAGCTCTTTGCCAACAAGGATCCCATAGGAAAGGACATTGCCATAAGCGGCGGAAAATTCAAGATCATAGGCATACTGGAAAGCAAGGGCGCGACCATGGGCCAGAACCAGGATGACCAGATCGTGATACCTATCACTGCCGCGCAGGCATTGCTGGGCACCACAAAGGTCAATTTCATAGTATGCAAGGCGCCCAGCGAGGACAGGATAGAAGAATCGAAAAGGATAGTCCGCAGGATCCTGCTGCGCAGGCTTACGGAAAACGATTTTGACATAACGGACCAGAAGGACGTGCTTGAAACTCTGAAGAAGATCACCGGGATACTGACAGTCGCGCTTGGCGGCATAGCCGGTATATCCCTGCTTGTGGGCGGGATCGGGATAATGAACATAATGCTTGTGACTGTGGCTGAAAGGACGCGCGAGATAGGCATAAGGAAGGCGATAGGGGCGAAAGAAAGTGATATCCTCACCCAGTTCCTCATAGAATCCATCCTCATAAGCGCCACGGGGGGCATCATAGGGATACTTATCGGCTGGAGCGGGTCGCTCGCGCTTCGCAGATGGGTGGCGACCGCGGTCACGCCGTGGTCAGTGCTCCTGGCTTTCGGATTTGCCCTGTTCATCGGAATATTTTTCGGAGTGTATCCGGCAAGCAAAGCAGCGAAATTAGACCCAATAGAGGCATTGAGACACGAGTGAACAAAGTCCTGATCCTAGTGCATTGTCTCTAACAGATCTTTACATTTGGGCTGTCATTGCGAGGAGTGTTAACGACGAAGCAATCTTGACCTAAAAATCGAGATTGCCACGCTCCCTTTGGT
>MNUP01000062.1 GCA_001871075.1 Candidatus Desantisbacteria bacterium CG1_02_49_89 | reverse complement strand
TGAGCTTTCGAGTCTGTCTTCAGGCATCGTAACTGTTAAATCCATATTTCTGATTGTGACACCCGCCATCAAGGGCATCGGGTACATTGACATCCAATTTGCGGGCAGGACACCAGGCGTGAACACCGGGATGAAAACACCCTGCGCGTAGAAATTACCTATGTAATACGTGGCTTTCAGCGAAGTGTTCGCGACCCGCCTTCCGAAATCAGTCAGGTCAGAAAGGTCAAGCGGATTCAGGTTATCCGTGGGGTTGAACCTGTCCGCTGTGCCCCAGGTGATGCGCTGTTTTCCCGCGCGCAGGTCAAAGCCTTCGACAAAAAGGTTCGAGATATCCACGTATCCTTCCTTAAGCTCAAGCGTCCAGGGCGCTGCCTTAGATTTATCGTAAAGGCTCAGATCGTTCAGGTTACCTGCTGTTGGGAACCCGGTGTTTTTCAGTTCCAGTTCCGCGAACCCGCTTGCTCCTGAAGCGACCGCGGATTTCAGTTTCAGGTTAACCACGTTTTCGTTCCAGGTGAGCGCGGCAGTGCTGTCAGCCTTGACCCGCCAGTCCGTTTTCAGGAACCCGTTTATATCCAGGGCGTGCGCGCTTCCCGCCGCAAGCAGGCCCAAAACCACAACTGCAATTATTTTTTTCATCTTTTTCTCCCTTTCTATAAAATATGCTACAAGGAGTAGGGCATTTAGGCCCGTTATTATACGACCCTAAAGGGTCTACTCCAAAAGAAGTAGTTTAAATCCCGCTCGAAGATCCCTGTAAATAATCATTTTGCTGTTTAAAATCTTTTTTCGTCAAAAAGCGCTGGGTCAAAACTGCCGTTTATAATAAACTCCCTGTATATGCCCCTGCTTACAAGGATCCCGTCCTCAAAGGTTTCGTGCCTTGATACCACGCCGGTTTCCTTGTCTATGTAGAATTTCTCGCCTGAAGAACCTGTTTCCTGCCGCAGATCGCTGAGTACCCAGCAGGAATATTTTCCGGTAACTTCCGATACGGATAACCCGCTTCCTTTCTTAGACAAGCCTTCGATCTGGCCAAGCATATAACCCCAGCCTGACTGGTCCATAGTCGCGCCCCTGGCGGAAGCGACCATCCTGTCGGTGTATTTGAACTTCATCCTGAAAGCGCTTAGTATGCCGCTCTGCCTCCCCCATACGAAACGGTCCCTGTAAAGCGCCACGCCTCCGGCGTCTTTTCCCTCAAGGACTCTATCCTGATGGTACAGGGCTTTTTGAAATAATACTTCATCAGCCTGTCTTCAGTTTTTGGGCCCCGGACCTCGCGTATTTCCATCAAACAGCAATAACTGCTCACCTTTTCGTATTTCTGCCTGGCTCCGGCGATGATGGTTCCGGCGTCCTGCCCAAGCGCAGCCGCGCACCACCCCAATACAGCAAAAACAATCAGGGTAATTTTCATGATTCAATGCCTTTTTTACAGGGAACCCTCCACCAAGATTGGCGGGCAGGCTTAAGAGAACTTAAAAAGCTAAAAAGTATGGGTAGTTTAGGTTCCTGCCAGGTCCCTGCTAAAAACTTTTATTATCGTTATTGCCGCGCATAAGCCCCTATGTCCCAAAGGTTTTTCCTTTTTTTACCGAGAATATCCGTATCAAATATGCCGGATAGCACTTTTCCCCTGCCTATTGCCGCCGAACCTTCGCGCAGGCGCAGGTCAGTATTAATATAAAATGGCGGAGAGTCGCCGTACGGGGGTATCCACTTATAACCGTTGAAAAAAAAGAATATCGGATCGCCGTAAAGCGAATTTGTGTCCTGACCCGAGATCTTCTTCCATCCGGTCAATTTCACGCGGTCTTTTGGGTCCTTGGTGCAGTCATCGTATATAAATGATGTTAAAAAGGAAAAGAAAAGGTTATTGTCGGAACTTATGCCTGCGGGCAGCCCGTTTGAACTGAAACAGGAACTCGGATAATCCGCGACAAATATATTATTTTTTATATCTATATTGCCGCAGGTGGTTTCGGGAAAATATATGCATGAACCGGCCACATATTTGCTGCTCTTTACGATGGTATTATTGTATATGCGATGGTTTTTCCCCCTGCAGATTATTCCGTGCTGCATCCCGACCATTGTATTATTGCATATCAGGCAGTTGTTGACACCTGGTTCGATTTCAACGGCGGATGTGCCTGAAAGGCAAAAAGTGTTCCTGTTTATTACCGCGCTGTTAGCCCCCCTGGCAAGATAGACCTGCGAGTGATGTGTCTTATACCAGGTGCAGTCCTCTATCACAAATCCTTTCTCGCTGACATATATGCCTTTATCCTCAATGCAATGCACGGGGTACCCATTGCCCCCTATCCGCAGTTTCCTTATGGTAACGAACGGGCTTTTAACTGTGAATGCCGCGCCGGGATAGACTTTAACAGGGAGCATTTTAATATACTTTATATCCTGCGAAGAGGCGATCATTGCCAGGTTTCCATCGCCCTCTATAATAAGCCTGTGGTCTTGCGTGGGCTTTAATCCCCATATGGTTATTGCTTCATTATAACAGGCGTCATATCCCTCGCCCTGTTTGGCATATATCTTGATCTTCTTCTCGGTATCAAAGGGCATACCCCATTGTGTCTCAATTAAAGCATTGACCGCTGACTGTATATTAAAATAAGGTTTACCCGGCCCGACTTCATACACATCGGTCACCGAGTATTCTTTCCTGTCGAAAATGAAGGAAGCTATAATACATGTTATAAGGAGGCATGTTATAAATCCGATTTTAGCGAACCATCCGGCAGGATCGAGTTTAGGCATTTCTCCCTCCGTATTTCCTTTTAATGATCCTGCAGCACTGATAAATACTTTTTGGTTTTAAACTCGTGACAAATGACTGTTCTTAGTTATTTCTGCAGGTTGCGCTGGGTGAAAATATCGTCGCTCAGTTCGGAGTCAAAGCTTATATCGGTCATTTTAAGCACTGTGGTGTGGCCTTCCTGGACGTTTACCATCTTGATCTCTTTAGATACCCAGGAGTCACCTATCTTTTCCACGTTTGAGTTCGTCATTGTCTTGAACGGCCTTCCTGCCTTGTCAAAAAATTCTATCTTATCCGCGATAAAGGTGTTTTTGTCTATAATTAACTTAAGCCTTGAATAGGTTGCGTCTTTTTTTGCCGCGGTAACCTCTATCAGGTACTTCCCGCCTTCTTCGGTAAAGGATGTCGTCTTACTGCTCCCGCTGTATTGCTCACCGCCCATATCATCGTAGGAAAAATCCGTGCCCATGAACGACTGGTTCTTCACGTGGGACGCTATGCGCCTGACCTTGCCCAGCGCAGGCATATATATATACATTTCATCCCCCGGAAGCGACAGGAATCCCGTGCCTTTAACGTCAGCGGGCTTAAGGAACTTTATCAGCCTTTTCCCGCCTTCTTTTTGGAACATCTTTATCTCTCTGTTCTGGACTATTCCTTTTTTGTCAGTCAGGGTCATGGACAGCACCGCTACCTGGTTACTGTGCTCCATGGTCTGGTCCATTTTATCCAGCACCTCGTCCGCGGTCATCGCGCTTGAAAAACCCGCTGTGCCTGCCATCAATAATCCTGCCAGAAGAATAGCAATATATATTTTTTTCATGTTCCCTCCAATTTAATATAGTCCACAGTCCATCCGCCACGATTAAGATCGGGCGAGACCTCGCCCTGCCTTTGCGCAGGGCGGGCGGTCGACAGTCCACATTTTAAACAGTGCCAAGGTGTCAGAGTAAATAAGTTTACAGAGTTTATATAGTTTACACAGTTTACAGAGTTAAAATCCGTGGAAATCCGTGGCTGAATTTTTTCGTGTTTTCGTGGTTTCCTCGCCCATCCTTTTAGGTTGGCGAAGTCTCGCCCGCTGAAAGACGGGCGGAGTGCTTTCGTGGAAAGTTTTAACTTTTACATTTTGCAATTTGCAATTTAACTTTTGCAATGTTTTAAGGAGTTAGATCTCCCCCTTCACCTTTCCCTTTATGAGTATCAGGACCGGCAGCACGGTAAACGCTCCAAGGGAAGAGAAGAGCATAGCGATGGCTATGAGCTTGCCGAACATGCCCAGCATGTCAAATGACGAGAACATCAGGACCAGGAATCCCAGGCCGACCGCTATCGCGTTGTAGAAGATAGGCGCGCCCACTGACCTTATCGCGGATTCGACTCCCTGGCTGCGGGTGGCGCCTTTCTTGCGTTCCTCCTTGTATCTGGCGAAGAAATGGCAGGAATAATCAATGCCTATGCCTACCGCTATGCTGCCGCACATCGTGTTAGCCATGTCAAGCGGAATACCCAGCCACCCCATTATGCCAAGTATCATTATAACCGTCAGGAATATCGGCATGCTGGCGAATGCGCCGCTTGTGGGTGTGCGGTATATTAGTGTGATGATGAGGATAACGCTTATAAAAGCGGCTATCAGGCTTGAGAACTGGTTGGAGATAAGGAGCTTCTGGACCTCGTCTATTATCAGGGGCGTGCCGCTCACTACAACCTCTGTCCCGGGCTCGAAACACTTTGCCGCTGCTTCCTGGACCTGCTTTATCGCTTTTTTAAGAAGTTTGGTGCGCACGCTGGAAACCCTTGCGGTTATATGGGCTTCCCTGTAATCCGCGGTTATCAGATTGTTCAGGAATGAAGAGCTGGACATTGACATCAGAAGCATTATCTGGGCAGCGGCTTCCCTTGTCTGCGGCAGTACCTCGTATTTCGGGTCACCTTCGTTGAGCGCCTTATTGGCGTCCTTCAGGACGTCGGCTATGGACTGGGGGTAGTTCACGTTCTCTATGCCTCCCAGCGCCTGCCCGAACTTTTCTATCTGACCCATCACAGCCGGGTCAAGGATGTCCCCTTTTATCACAATGTCGAAACCGAACGTGCCGCCGAAACGCTCGTCCATAATATCGTGCGCGGTCCTTATGCCGCTCCCTTTCTTGAAATACTGAACGAAATTACTCTCGGTCGTAATGCGCGGTATAGCGCTTGCCATGAATGCCATTAGTAACATCATTACTATTACGATGGCGGTTTTGCGCCTGGCAACTATTCCGGAAAGCGCTTTCAGGAATCCCGCCATTATCCTGCTTTCTTCGGTCTTCCCGGTTTTTTCCCTGATCCTGGGTTTTGGGAACCATAGCAGGATAACGGGCACGAAAATGAGCGCGAGCAGGAATGAGATCACCACTCCGAACGCTGAAGCAAGCCCGAATACCTTTATCGGGCGCAGGCTTGTGAACAGGTTTGAAACAAAACCGAATACGGTGGTTATCGCGGCGAGGAACACGGGCACTCCTGTGCTTGAGATCGCTTTTTCAAGAGCTTCTTTTTTCTCAAGTCCGTTTATTATCTCCTCGTCATACCTTGCTATGATGTGCAGGGCGTAAGCGGTGCCAACGCTGAAAAGTATCACAGGAAGGATCGTGGTTATCAATGTAAGTGGTTCGTTGAGCCATCCTATAAGCCCCATTGTCCATATGGTGCTTAGCCCTACTGTGAGGAGAGGCAGCAGCACGCCCGGGAGAGTTCCGAAACTGAAGTATAGCACCAGCACGATTAGACCTGCCGCTACGGGCAGGAGTATCCTAAGGTCCTTGATAAGGTAACCCTGCAAGGTCCTCGTGATAAAAGGCGGGCCTAAAAGGTATATTTTTTCCGGTCCCTGGTATTTCGCGATTATCTTTTCCAGGGACTCAGCGACCTCGGATTCATTCGCGGCGCTCGACAGCCTGGTTATCACTACCGTGTATTTGCTGTCAGGCGAAACGAATATGCCCCTGTACCTTTTGTCCCCGAGCAGGTACCTTCGGAAAGATTCTATTTCAGCTTTTGTCTGCGGCAGTTTTTCCCTTATGGGTTTAACCTCAAGGCCCATTTCCGTGCCTTTTATCTCGTCCATCCTGGTTATGCCCAGGATCTCGGAAACGTCCGCAAGGTCTTTGAATTCCGCGGAAACGGCATCTATCTTGCGCAGGGTCCTGGAGTTAAAAATGTCATCGCTTTCCACCATCGCGATCACGAAGTTGGCGCCGCCGAACCGTTCACCGATCTCTTTTTCTGTCTCCACGGCTTTTGAATTACTCGGAAGCATCGTGGTGATGTCCGAATTGATGCGCAGGCGGGGGAAGAACTGCAGAAAAAATACGGTTATTGCTATTATTATGACCAGGAACACCACGGGGTATTTCAGCACTGCCTTCGCGAGTTTCTTAAGCATAGGTCTTCCTTTCAATTATGAATTATGAGTTATGAATTATGAATGAAGGAGTTTAATATTAAAAATAAGTTCCTTTTTAATGTTTTCATTATGAAAACAACGAAGTTATTTGTTCTTGGAGCCGGACAGCAATCTTATAAGGTTTTCAAACATACTGACGAACTTTATCCTGTCTTCGGGCGAGAGCCCTTTCATAAAAGAAGCAACGAGTTCCCTTCTCTGCTTTTTTATCTTGTCCATCACGGTTTTGGCTTTTGAAGAAAGGCTCACCCGCACGATCCTGCGGTCACCAGGGTCGTTCTGCCTTATGGCAAACGTTTCCTCCACAAGCCTGTCAACCGCCCTTGTCAGCGTCGACAAATTCATGGCGAGTTTCTCGCTCAGCTCACCCATGGTGGAATTGTCGCTTATGGAAAGCGAAAGAAGGATCATCAACTGCTTCATAGAGAGGTCTGTTTCAACAACCTCCTCAGGTATTTTGTAATGGGAAAGCAGCTTTCTCTCGTTCATTTCCATGTCAACCGCTTCCACCCTGTTAACCAGTTCTTCTATATCATCGTTCATTTTTGCCTCTTTTATGCATATTTTGCAATATTTTCTATTTGCAACTATTATACCATAAAACAACCATATGTCAAGAAAAAAGATATTTTGACACTGATTTCCACTGATTAGCACTGCGGCCAGTTGTAGATCCTCAAACTACCCAAATTAATTAAATTATTATCTGTGAATATCAGTGCAAATCTGTGTTAAAAAATAAAAACCCCTCCCCTTTTTAGGGGGGAGGGGTTTCAAAACCCCGGATGCTATCCGGAGCGTCGTTTTCAAATTCAGTTTCTTTCACATACGAACACTAAATTTTAACGACATTGCTGGCCTGCGGTCCCTTATCGCTGTCCGTTACGTCGAACTCGACCTTCTGGCCCTCAGACAGGTTCTTAAAACCTTCGCCCTGTATCGCTGAGTAATGCACGAACACATCTCCACTACCGTCATCGCGCTCAATGAAACCATAACCTTTCTTCTCATTGAACCACTTCACCTTACCTGTTGCTTTAGCCATTCTACTGCTACCTCCTTGTTCTATTAACCCTTTTTCAGGGTTTTTGCGGGTCCGTTATTTCTTGTCCTTCGGACCCGCGCTTGCTGAAATTCTTTACCGTTTTTAAAAATGCGCCTACGACCTTTGGATCGAACTGTATGCCGGAATTCTT
This sequence comes from Candidatus Desantisbacteria bacterium CG1_02_49_89, assembly GCA_001871075.1. Lineage (GTDB taxonomy): Bacteria > Desantisbacteria > UBA1551 > UBA1551 > UBA1551 > UBA1551. The sequence continues at coordinate 1,309 of MNUP01000062.1, read as the reverse complement.
TTTTATTTCTAAAACCGCGGATTCTTTTGAGAGCGCCTTCCTGTAAGGCCTGTCCGCGGTCATCGCCTCGTATGAATCCGCTACCGCCAGTATCCTGGCGCCTATCGGGATGCCCTCGCTCTTAAGGCCGTCCGGGTAGCCCTTGCCGTCGAACCTTTCGTGGTGGTGCAGGACGAGCGGCACAAGGTTGTCCAGGACTTCCATCCTTTCGGCTATATTAGCTCCGAGCAGAGGGTGTTTTATTATCTGCCTCCACTCTTCCTCGTTGAGCTTGTCGGGTTTCCTTATTATATTCAGGTCGATACCGACCTTCCCTATGTCGTGTATGTATGCCGCATATTCTATCGCTTTGAGATCATCCGGTTCCAGCCCCATTTCTCTTCCGATCGCGATCGAGTAGTTCCTTACGTTCTCGGAATGCCGCTCTGTGTGCCAGTCGAACGCGTCGACTATGGCGCCAAGGGACCTGAGGGTGTTCAGGTACGCTTCCTTTATCTTGTTCATCAGCCTCGCGTTCTCTATCGCTATGGCCGCTTCGCTTGCGAAAAGGCTGAGTATTTTCTGTTCTTTCTCGCTGAAACTGTGCCGCCTGGTCGTGTAGGTGCTTATCACGCCTATGGTCCTTTCCTTCGTAACAAGAGGCACGCACAGAAGTGATCTCAGGCTGGCTTTTTTCGCGAAATTCTTCGTTTTATACCTTGGGTCTTTGAGCACGTCCAGCACTGCTTCGGGTTTCCCCGTCTTTAGCACGCAGCCGGCAATGCCCTCGCCTATCATGACCGGGCCCTTTTTCTGGTATTCGAGGCTCAGGCCGTGGGATGAAACGAGCGTGAGCTCGTTCCCTTCTTCGTTTATAAGCCTGAGGGTGCACGCCTGGGTGTTTATCAACTGGCAGACGCTCCTGGTTATAAGGCCAAGCACCTTCTCGATCTCAAGGGTTGAGGCAATGGTAGACGCTATTTTACAGAACAGAGTAAGCTGTCCGAGTTCTTCTTCAGTTTGTTTATTGGCTTTCTTCATATGTAGTATTATGGCAGGTAATGCCAGCCTTCCTCTTTTTAGTTGTTATATATGCTATATATAAGAAACGTGAGATATATTATAGCATTAAAACAGGATTTTGTCAAGGAAAAAAGGAAAAAATGTTCCGCAACATTCAAAAGTATACTTTTGGGAACCTTAAAAGTATACTTTCTCATAAATGATATTCCCCGATTTTCTGCTCATCTTTTAACACAATAATCTTTTTGTTGGGGATAAGACACACGGTTACTTCTTGCTCCGGAAATCGACCTACCTTCCAGGTTCT
>MNUP01000051.1:45235-46301 GCA_001871075.1 Candidatus Desantisbacteria bacterium CG1_02_49_89 | reverse complement strand
TCGTAAAAATTGGGATAATGCCCAATTTTTGGCTGAAAGCTGAAAGTTAAGAAAAGATTGTAGTTACTAACTTGCGTTGAAAAACAGCAAGTCCTGGAGTTCAGGAGTTAGAATAAAAGGGGACAACTGTCCCCCTTTTTGCAGGCGCTTGACTTTGTGCCGAATGTGTGGTATAATATTTAAAATTATCATACATCAAACGTTGCGCGCAGGCCGATCAGAAGACCTTAATGAAAAATCCCAAAACAAAGGAGAATTGAAATGTCAGAGGTTATAACCGTGGATAAAATCGTGTCGGCGGTAAAGAAGCTGAAGCCGAAGGATAAAATTCTTCTCTGGCAAAGGCTTGAGAGCGATATCGAAACCATCACTGCAAAAATCAGGAATCAGGCGCAGGGACTGAGGCTTGACAGGGTTTCCGATGGGCGGATCAATTATTTCATCCAGAAGATGAGAAAAAGCCGTGCTCAAAGCGGTAATTGACACCAATGTTTTTGTATCGGCATATCTCAAATCCATGGGTCTTTGCGCAAGAGTCATAGACTTGTGGATCGCCGGAATTTTCCAGCTGGCGGTTTCCGGTCCCATCCTGGATGAATACGAAGAAGTTCTTTTGAGGAAAGGTATCAGCACGCAATTAATCGAGGACCTGAATAGAGCCATTCTGAAATCCGCTGTTTTTACAGCACCCTCCCGAAGTATCAACCTGATAAAAATCGACCCGGAAGACAATAAATTTCTTGAATGCGCCGTGTGCAGCAGGGCAGATTATATTGTTTCCGGAGACAGCCACTTAAGGAAACTCGGCATTTACGGAGATGTCCGGATAATTTCACCCAGAGATTTCATCCGGATCCTGGAGTAAAGCAAGAATAAGACAGTCATTTGTCCGCGTCTCTAAGTTTAAAAGTATGCTTTTTCCTTAACTTATTGCAAAATTAGGTATACTATAATTGTAATCATTGCATTAAAAGTAAGGTATAAGGCTAGGGTGTCCTGGCATTAGAAACAGTTTGATTAAAGGATTAATGGATTAATGATGTTTTGTCCCTGCAACTCCTTCGGA
>MNUP01000051.1:0-45225 GCA_001871075.1 Candidatus Desantisbacteria bacterium CG1_02_49_89 | reverse complement strand
CGGTCCCTGCAACTCCTTCGGAGTTCAACGCAGGGATCTACGAGTCAGAACTTAGCGAATGACTCTTCGGTCCCTGTAGCTCCTTCGGAGCTTAACACAGGGATCTTCGCGCCAGAGCTGTGTCAATGGCGCTTCGAGGAGGAAAAATGAAAAGATCAGCAGTAGTATCAGCAGCAGCGTTTATTTTTATCGGGATGTTTTTGCCGATGGTTGGAGCGTTCGCGTTTGATAACGACAAGGAGGCGAAAAGGTGGATCAACGACAACATAAGGGTGGTGACCGATTTCAAGGCCACCAAGGGGCAGATAGCCGCGATACCCAAAAAGGTCGCGCTGGCGGCATTTAATGTCAGGTACGCTGTTTTCGGCTTCGGAGGGTGGGGCAGCGGACTGCTTGGAATAGTGGAAATGGTCGCCACGGAATCGGCGAAAGAGAGCATAATCGGCAAGTCAAAACCGCAGGTGGAAGCGCTCACCCCCCTTATAGCCCAGTCATTCCAGAACAATTTTAAGCCCGCGAAAATAGAGATCCTCCCGGTGGAAACGGTTAATTCATGCGCGTCATACCAGGCGCTGGACACGACATATTATACCGGGATCACGCCGCATTCTTCCGGAAAAGGAGGGGCCTGGTGGGAATACCTGAACCAGAACCAGTGGATGAGCCCGGCGCTGGGCCTGAAATTTTTAAACGGCGAAGAAAACAGGAAGAAATTATTCCCCGCCCTGGTCACCGAAGCCGGCGCTGACGCGGTAATGGTCGTGCAGGTGGTCCTGCTGCGCTATACGAACGATGACATAATGATAGGGGATTGCTTTGTGGAGATATACGCTCCAGGTAAATCAGGAAAAGAAACAGTGCTGGCGTTTTCCGCCTGCCTTAAGATCCCCGGAGGGCCGGGGATAAAAAAGGACGACTGGAAGAACAAGGACAAAGACGGCACTTACAAGAATATCGAGGAATACTGGCCCAAATTCTCGAAACTGTTCGACAATTTCTTCGCCGGTTACGGGATACTGGCGGACGAAAGCATTAAATAAAGAATGATTACAGTGATTATCAGAAGATGATTACCCCTGCAGCTTTCTAATGAAAGCAAGACGCAGGGGTCCTTTAGGGACGGTGATTATAAAATGCAGCCGGGACGGGCCTTTTAAATACAGTCATGAGTCATGTGTCATGGGTCATGGGTTTAAATAAAGGACATGAGCCGCCATGCTGAAAAGAATAAAGAATCCCTTTTGGTTCCTGGGAGCGGCGGCAGGTTCCGCTGTTCTGCACAATGTGGTATACGGCATCTGGAAGGTCGAAGAGCCGGTATTTTTCACGATGACGCTTGTTTTCGGCATCTGGTTTGTCGTTTCCGGCATTATCTGGATAATATACCGTCTGAAAAGAAGAAAAGAGGGCGATTAAATAAAATCACAAGGTCTAAAAAAATGAACGATGATCTGATCTGTTACACAATCGGGCATTCCAGACACGACATAGATTATTTCGTCAGGCTCCTCAGCAAGCACCAGGTGGGGTATGTCGTAGACGTGCGGAGTAATCCCCACAGCAACTGGGTTCTTCAGCAGTTCAACAGGGAACCGCTGGCAAAGGATCTGGCGTATTCGGGGATAGAATATATCTATATGGGAGATCGTTTAGGAGACCATTACAGCAACCCATCCCTTTTTATAAACGATACCAGGGTCGTCGATTACGAGAAGGTGAGCAGGACCCTCACTTTTCAGAGTGGGCTGGGCCGGGTGGTGGAGCTTCTTAAAAAACAACGCAGGACGGCCATAATGTGTTCCGAGGACGATCCTTTTGTGTGCCACAGGTTTGCTCTCGTGTCCCATTATCTCTCCAAGAGAGGGGTTAAGGTAAAGCACATAATGGAGGACGGCGGGTTGATAGCCAATGAGGAACTGGAAGTGCGGATGATGAAGAAATACAAGATCAATTATGAACAACCATCGGTTATTGAGGAAAAGACCATGGAGCAGTTTATCGACGAGGCGTATGCCTTGCACAACAGAAAAATAGTAAAATAGGGACAGGCCACTGAACCATTTCCCGCCACGAACTTTTCGGAAGCTGGAGTCAGGTCTTGACATCTTTCTTCGAATATTCTCGGACTGTTTAGCCGTGTGTTTTCGAATTCCACTATTCGTTTTTCATCTATTAGGGAGAATAAAATGAAAAAATACTTATATCTTTTAACCGGGTTGTTGATACTTTTTTCTGTAAACTGCCGCGCCGCTGAACCATTCGCAGGCTTCCACCCAACAAAATTGGCGGACACGGCAGGTTCAGGGCAAGCGGCGGAGACAAAAACAACAGCTGCGGATACCAAAACAACAACCGCGGCTGTAATGGAACTGGATGCAAAGGAAGGGGTTTCCGCGGGCATGGTATCCACTGTTTCGGATTACCTGCGCACCCAGCTTGTAAATACGAACAAATTCAATATAGTCACAAGAGAGAACATGGAATCTATCCTGAAAGAACAGAAATTCCAGATGTCCGGCTGCACGAGCCAGGAATGCATCGTGGAACTGGGGCAGCTGCTCGGAGTGCGCAAGATGTTTACCGGCTCTATCGGGAAAGTAGGTAACGTCTATATTCTCAACGTAAAAATTGTCAATGTAGAGTCAGGGAAGATCGAGAAAGCGGAAGCTGAAGAGGCAAGCACAGAAGAGAATCTGCTGCCCGCGGTCAGAAATCTTGCCCAGAAGATCGCCGGATTAGCGGCAGCCCAGCCCTCTGCGGAAGAACAGAGAATAGAAAAAAAGAAAAAGCAGCTTCTGGAAAAGACGAAGAGTAGAAGACGGTAGCCTTAGCTTAAATACCGTGCATCGTAACATCGTAACATCGTGCGTCGCCAGGATTGTTAAGTAAAGATGTTACGAAAAGATGTTAGAAAACGATGTTAAGAGAAAATGTTAGAAGATTCGTGGAAATCCGTGAAAATTCGTGGTTGTAAAAGCGTTGTTCCTATGAAAAAGCAAATACTGCTGATAATTTTTTTGGTTTTTATTTTAAGCGCTGCGGCAGCGGGAAGCACCTACGGGGCAAAAAGAGCTGTTTCTCTGAAAACACTTCAGCAGAAACTTGAAATCTTCGATAAGACCGGAGCTGTTCCTGACGGGATCACCCGGCTGGGCGGGCTGAACACGGTCGAAGGTTATATTATCGACGCGGCAAACAAGGATATTATCCTGGTGGGCAGCGTGATCCCCGGGGCGCCGCTTCTTTATCTCGAGGACCTGGCGGTAGCGCTCAGGAATTCCTGGTATGAATACGCCGAACTGCGCGGGAAAACGAATTACTATGCTAATCCCGGGTGTTCGATCGACCCGGACCCCGCGGTTATCCAGAGGCTTTTCGCGCTGGGGAAGAAGAACAGGGAAGATCCTTCAGGTATCACCGAAGAAGAATATATCGTTGAATGGGAAAGGATCGGCAAATCCCCGCAGGCGGTCCGCGTGCTGGGCATTCCCTTTGACACTCATTTTGCCCGGGTTATGGTAAAAGCGGACTATGACATGAAAAGCCTGGTAAACGGTTCGGATAACCCGGATATACCCGGTTTTTCCAGCCTTATGGATATGACAATGGAGGAAGCCAAAAACGCTATCCAGAAAGGAGAGGCTGCGTTCTCGGGTTTTTCCCTGAACCGTTTCTGGTTCTTTCCCGGGAAGAACCTTTACCGGGAGGAAGATAACGCGGTCATGATCGAAAAATGCCCGGTAATACTTCTTACCGAAGAACAATACCTGAACAAGGGAAAGATCGCGGGTTACGGCGGCGGAAGCCCGCTCGCCCTGAAGTTCACAGAGGCTTTTTCGGAGAAATACAGCGAGATAGCGGCAAGAAGGCCGATCTACGTTGAGCTTGAGAATCTTTTCCGTTTTGTGGCCATCGCCAAGGTAATGAAATACATGTCTGCCCAGGAAAAGTCAGGCCTGGACCTGGGATATTTTTTAAAGCAATACTCGATCCCGAAAACTCCTGTTGACCGGACTTTGCCGGGGCGGACCAATGTCAAGAAATATGAAAGCAGGATAGACCTTCAGGACGGCTATCAAACCTACAGGCTGTGGCTGCCAAGCTGCGGCGGGGTCGGGATAGAAATAGAGATCAGCAAAAGTAATTTCATTAGAAGCAAAGCCGTTAAAAGTGCCCCAGCTGTCAAAACTGGTTCAGTTAGCAAAACCGGTAAAAGTGTTTCAGTCCACCCCGATGACCATCGGGGCGAGACCTCGTCCCGGCTTAATGCCGGGCGGGCCGCTCCAGCAGCTGCCCCAGGGAAGCCCGAGCAAATACAGGACAAGGTTTTGAAAACAAGACCGGCTGCGAATACGCTTTACTGGGATTTCTGATTTAGGCAGTCCACAGTCCACGGTCAATGGTCCACGGTTTAAAGCGTGTCAATGTGTCAACGTATCAGCGCAACTGTAAGGAACTGCTGGGAAACTGGCAGTTTTTTTATTTTTCCTTGCTTTTTCCATAAAAAGAGATATAATAAACTTTAATATATAGAAGCAGTCATTTGTCATTAGTCTTTTGTCATTTGTTAAAAACTGATATTGGTTCCGAAGTTCCGTGGTTCCGAGGTGCAAGGAATAAAAATGAGATCGATAGAGGATGGTTTCCTAAAAAAATTAGAATTCCCGGCAGGGATCCTGTCAGATATCAGAGCGATAGGGGAATACAGGGGCAGGGAAGCGCTGTTCGCAAGGCAGTCCCCTGAAACCCTTGAAAAATTGCTTGAGAGCGCGATAATACAAAGCGCTGAATCCTCAAACAGGATAGAGGGAGTTTTCGCGCCCCTTAAAAGGATCAAAGAGCTTGTTGAAAAGGGCGCGCAGCCCCGCACCCGGCCCGAACAGGAAATAGCGGGTTACAGAGACGCGCTTAATCTTATACACAGCGGCTATAAAGACATACCTGTTTCAGAAGAAACTATTTTGAAACTGCATTCAATGATCTACCGCTACACCGCGGTACAATCAGGCGCCTGGAAAAAATGGGACAACGAGATAGTGGAAATAAAGCCCAACGGTTCAAAGACCGTCCGCTTCCGCCCGGTTTCAGCCGAAGACACGCCTTTGTTCATGAACAAACTGCTATCCCTTTATAACAACCGCGTAAAAGAGGAATTTCCTGACCCGGTTATCCTGATACCGCTTTTTATCCTCGATCTCCTGTGCATCCACCCGTTCCTTGACGGCAACGGCAGGATAGCAAGGCTTCTGACCCTCCTGCTTCTTTACAAGGCCGGATACGGGGTGGGCAGGTATATCAGCCTGGAAAGGATAACCGAGACAACGCGCAAAAACTACTATGAGGTCCTGCTCAGGTCTTCGCAAGGCTGGCAGGAAGGCAGGCACGATGTTTTTCCGTGGCTCAGGTATTTCTACGGCACCCTGATAGCTGCGTATAAGGAATTTGAGTCCAGGTTTGCCGCTTTCAAAGGGAAAGGCTCGAAGACAGAGCAGGTCAGATCAGCCGTAGAAGGATCCATTAAACCGTTTTCCATTGCTGATGTCGAGAATGCCTGCCCTAATGTAACCCGGGATATGATAAGGATAGTTTTGCACCGGTTAAGAGATGATGGCAAGATAAAGTCAACGGGCATCGGCCGAAGCGCTAAGTGGGTTAAAATAGGGTAAAAGAACGCTAAATAGGGTAATATCTATCTTATTTTACCCCATTTGTGCTTATGATGATTCTCCAGACATCGAAAATAGTCCAATAAAGGAATAAAGATGGATAAAACAAAAGATACAAAGCTGAAATACAGATTTTTCTGGACGTGGGACCACAGCATGGTCTGGACCCCTCTGGTTGACGGCATCCAGGAATACGGGTGCTCTAATCCATATTATAAAAAACCCGAGGTTTTCATACAGGATTACAAAAATTGCATTGATTTTTGCGCGGCAAATAATTATACCGGAGTGATCATATACGGGTTCCTGCGCGACTGCCACGGCGGGACAGGAGCGGCGCAGGAGATCTGCAAATACGGGCGCGGGAAAAACGTGCGCGTTATCCCGGGCATAGGCGTGAATTCCTACGGCGGGGTTTACTGGGAAGGAAAACACGAATTCAACCTGTCCACCTGGCTTGACAGGCATCCGGAACTGGAAGCAGTGGGCCAGCCGTATCCGGGCCATCCGTACCTGCGCATCGGATGCCCTTCAAAGAAAGAGAACCGAAAATGGATGAAGGACTCAATAAGGTGGCTGTGCGAGACCTTTGAGATCGGGGGAATAAACTTTGAGACAGGGGATTACGGCCTGTGCAAGTGCGAAGAATGCCTGAGCAAGTCTAAGCGCACAGGATTTTGGTCACCCGAAGATATCGTGGAACTGCTGCCGCCTTTGATAAAAGAAGCCCGGGACGCCCGGCCCGGTATCCTGCCGATATGCGAGTGCTATTTTAACAATATCCTTGACACGGAGCTTCACAAGCCTTTGCAGGCGCTTCCGGAAGGCTCTATACTCCAGTTCTGCATTGACCACGTATACCTGCCGCAGTTCCTGAGCAAAATGACACCTGAGAAAGCCGCAAAACTTCCTACGCACCCGAAGGTTATACGGACGCATATGGGAAGCCAGTGGAATAACGAAAGGCGCAGGCTGGTGGCGAAGGACTTCGCGAAACTGGTTAAAAAGGTTGCGGAAGCGGGAATGGACGGAGTAACTTTGTTCGGCGAGGTCCCGCAAACCAGCACAGTGAACGAGATCAATTACCTGAGCGTTGCGGATTTCTGCGATGACCCGAAAATGACCTGGGAAGAGTTTACCGCGAAGAAACTTTCCCCGCTATTCGGCGGAGAAGGCCTTGCTAAAAAATATATCGAACTGCTTGAGAAGGACAAGATCAGCACTGCTGACTTAGAGAGCGCGAAAAAGGCCCTGAGGGAAGCAAAAGGGCAAAGCTATAGAAGGTGGCTGTGGATGGTCGAATACCTGTATACAAAAAGTGGTCAGTAGTCAGTGGTCAGTTTAAGGCGTGTCAACGCAACAACAAGGAATTGTCTGAAATCACTCAATGATGCAAGGAAATAGTTTGGCCTGTTCCTTATTAAAAACTGCTGCAGAATCGTTAAATACAAAAAATCCTTCATTTTAAATTGCAAATTGTCCATAAAGGATCCCTATGGTTAGTTCCGTTAACAGGAACTATAGGGATAAATTGCAAATTGTTGTATTTTGTCCCTGTAGTTCCGGTGAAACTGGAACTTAACACAGGGACCTTCGGGTCAGAACCGAGCCAATGACCCTTCGGGAGTTAAAATGGATAGGGCGAGAATATTCGACGTAAGGGAGTACGGGGCGGTTGGAGACGGAAGGACCATTGACACGCAGGCGATACAGAAAGCCGTTGACGCGTGCTCGCAGGCAGGCGGAGGCACGGTATTAGTGGAAGGCGGCGTTTATGTTATCGGAACAATCATGCTGAAAAGCCATATTGAACTGCGCCTGGCTTCAACCGCGACCCTGAAGGGCACGACAGACATATCGCTGTACCATAAAGACCAGAAAATGCCGTATAAGAACATTAACCGGTCCCTTATTTACGCTGCGGATTGCACGGACATTTCGATCACGGGACAGGGAACCATTGACGGCTCTGCTGTTGAGGTCAGCAAGGCGCTGAAAGAAAAATACGGAGAAGGCTGGTGGATGGTGGCGGCTGAAAAGATCGAAAGGACAGTGCTGATACGCCTGCGCAACTGCTCGAACACGCGCGTTGAAGGCATCCTTCTGGCTGATTCCCTTTCTTTCGCTTTCCATCCCATCCAGTGCAGGCAGATGCGCATTGAGGGCCTGAGGGTAGAAAGCGTTATAATGCCCAATTCCGACGGCATAGACCTTGACGGGTGCAAAGACGTTTTTATCTCGAACTGCAATATTAACTCCGAGGACGATTCGATAGCGTTGAAAGCCATAGAACCAGGATATCCGTGCAAGGACATAACGATCACCAGCTGCATACTCAGTTCGTGGTGCGCGGCTTTCCGCGCAGGCCCTGACGCGGTCGAAGATATCGAGAACGTTACCATGAGCAACTGCGTGATACGTGACACAGGCCTGAACGGCATAAAGATACAGGAGTCAATGGGAGCGGCCATACGCAATATGACGTTCTCCAATATCGTAATGGATAATGTCAAAGGCCCTATTTCGATCCGCCTCGCGGGCTGGAAATTTGACTCCGACGTCTGGGCGCGGTTTAATGACAGCAACTGGCCGAAGGGGAAACTGCAAAACATACTTTTCTCAAATATCACCGGAAGCGCCGCGAAGAAAGACAATATTTGCATATCTATAACCGGGACCGCGCAAGCCAGGCCTGAGAATATAACTTTCAGTAACATAGACATTACTTTTCCCGGAGGCGGAACGGCAGAGCAGGGCGCGCGGCGCAATGTGCCTGACCTTGAAAGAGGTTATCCGGAGATCAACATGTTCGGGGACCTGCCCGCGTACGGGCTGTATATACACCACGCGGCAGGGATCAAGCTGAACAATGTCACGTTCAGGCTGGAAACCGAGGACCTGCGCCCGGCAATAGTATGTGATGACGCGCAGGATATGGAACTTGACGGTTTTAAGGCGGAAGGCAGCAAGAAAGCCGAGTCTTTGATACGGCTGGAAAATTCCCAGAATGTATTGATAAGAAGCTCACGGGCGTTGAATGAGACAGGGAAGTTTGTGCTGGAGGAAGGAAGCAAAGATATCGTGGTTTTGGACAAATAGAAACTGTTTAAAGAAAATGATCGTTCAAAGCAACTTATGGTTCACTGAAACTGATTGTTTAAAGCAAAGGGGGTGATCAAGATGGGTAAAAAGAAGAGCAGAAAAGAAAATAGAGGCGGTAGAGGAAGGTAGATCGGGATGAAAGGGACGTTTTTATTGCTGATACTTGGCTTGATCGGCATGCAGCCTGGCGCGGCGCGCGCCGCGGAATCCGTTGTATTATTTGACGTGACCGATACCTCAAACCTCCGCAGGTACACCAGGAACGCCTGCGAGATCGGCGTTGTTGAATTCAACGGGTCAAAGGTGCTAGAGGTGCGGTACGGGCACAATACCGACTGGCCTAACATTTTTTTCAGGCAGAAGATCTTCGCGTTCTCAGACTGGTCAGCGTATAACGTTCTCGCGATAACGGTAACCAACCCCACGGAAGACATGGTTATTGTCAACATCCGGGTGGACGACGCGTCCGATCATTTAAGGCAGGGGGGTTACAGCCTTGGGCCGGGGAAGACCGTGAAACTGTATATGGACATGAGCTTGACCCAGAACAAAATCCCAGGCATGAGAGGCCAGCCGCCCGGCCTTGCGCTGGACAAGGAAGAAGGCGCGTGGACCGATGACAACCAGGCGCCCATTGATGCCTCGAATATTTCGGCATTCCAGGTTTTTATGGCAAAACCGTCCATTTCTCACAGGATATACATTCACAGGATCGAGTTGTTGAAATTTCCCCTTTCTGAACAGGGAAAAGTTGCCGCGTTCGTAGATCGTTTCGGGCAGTATAACGGGGCATCATGGCCAGGGAAACTTAACGATGAACCGGAATTCGAACAGCGGCTTAAGAGCGAAGCGGCTGACCTTGAGAATAACCCGCCTCCGCCTGACCGCGACGGTTACGGCGGATGGAAAGAAGGCCCGAAATTGGAGCCTTCCGGGCATTTCCGCGTGGAAAAACACAACGGTAAGTGGTGTTTCGTGGACCCGGACGGATATCTTTTCTGGTCAAGCGGCGTTGACTGCGTAGGGGCGTCAGAAGCAACGACAGTGGCAGGCCGGGAGGCATATTTCACATGGCTGCCTTCTAAAAAGAAGGACACGGCTGATCCGGAAAGACCAAGAGATCCGCTTCTCGCGTTTTACGGCCAGGGCACGTATGATTTCTTCGCTGCCAACCTGTTCAGAAAATACGGGAGATCTTACAGAAAGCTTTATTTTGAGATTTCGGCAAAGCGCCTGCTTTCCTGGGGGTTCAATACAGTGGGGAACTGGAGCGATATTAACGCTTTAAGAAAACTCCTTGTACCGTACACAGCGTCAGCAAGTTCCGGGATGGCTGCCCAGTTCAAGGTCGATAACCGGGATTTTCCCGACGTGTTCCATCCGGGTTTTGCAGAGGGTGTGGGAAAAAGCCTTAAGGGACTTGCCAGGTTCAAAGATGACCCCTGGTTCCTGGGGGTTTTCATCGACAATGAATTTACCTGGTACCCGAACGGCAAACTGGCAGCCATTGTCCTGGAACAGGGTTCCGGATGCTATACAAAAACCGAGGCTGCCGCATACCTTGAGCGGAAATTCGGCAGCATAGACAAACTCAACGATTCCTGGCACACCAGGCTGGAGAGCTGGGATAACCTTGCCGGCCAACCGCTTCGCCTGAACGAACAGCAGCAAAACGCGGCAAGGCGGGACCTGGTCGAGTTCGAGGGAATGATGGCTTCGCAGTATTTCGGTAAATGCAGGGAAATGATGGATAAGTATCTGCCCGGGATACTCTATTTCGGGAGCCGGTTTTCCAGTTTCAGCCGGGAGGTCGTGGAGCCGGCAAAAAAATACTGCGACGCGGTCTGCTTCAATATCTACGCGGAGCTGCCCACTGATAACGAGGGCGACGAGCTGGCGAAGGAAATGGATTTCCCCATTCTGGTCGGGGAGTTCCATTTCGGGGCCCTGGACCGCGGGATGTTCCACACAGGCCTGCGCGCGGCGCGGGACCAGAATGAACGCGCCCGGAAGCTTGAAAACTATATCCGCGCTGCGGTCACGCACCCTAATTTCGTGGGAACGCACTGGTTCCAATTCGTTGACGAATCTTTGACCGGCCGCTGGTTTGACGGAGAAAATTATAATATAGGTTTTCTGACGGTTACAGACGATCCTTATCCGGAAATGCGTTCGGGCGCCCGCAGCATCAATAAAGAACTGTATAAACTGCGGTCAGCGAAGTGAGAATCGTTGAAAAATCGTTGTAGAATCGTTGAACATCGTTAAAAATCGTTATTAAATCGTTATTCAATCTTCGATCATAAATCTACAATGAAAAGGCGGTAAAGATGGAAATAAAATACTCGATAAGCTTATGGAACTATCTGCATTACACGGGTTCGCCGGGCCTTGATCAGGTCATAAACCACGTGCGCGGGCTGGGTTTTGGGATCGAGATGTGGGGTTCGTACCAGGGAAAGAATCTTTACGATTTAGAGGAATGCAGGAAGATAAAGCCGCTTTTAAAGGATATTACTGTTACCCTGCATACCGTTGGCGCAAGCAATTCATTTGACCTGCACAAAAAACAGATCGACGCGGCAGCGGAATTAGGGGCAGGTCTGATAGTCCTGCATCCGGATGACCTTGTTACAAAGGATAAGAAGGCCTTTGACGCGGACCTCGCGCGGAGTGCGGTTGCTTATGCAAAAGAACGTTCCGTAAAACTTGCCCTTGAGAACGGGCCGTTATTGTTTCTTACCGAAGCGATCGAAAAAACAGAGGGGCTGGGTATCTGCATAGACGTGGGGCATGTTTATTTCACGTCTGATCCTATGAGCAAATTCCTTGCCGCGCTGAAACACCGTCTTATCCACCTGCATATCCAGGATATACTGCCTGAGGCGGAAAAGAAGCTTCCGTGGAGGGGCGACGACCATTTCATACCGGGAACAGGCGGGATACCGGAGAAGGACTGGGAGCTTCTGGCGAAAACTCTGAAAGAGATCGATTTCCGCGGCACCGCGGTTTTCGAGATACAGCCGCGCAACCCTCTGCAGACAGCGCTGCTTGGCAAAAACTTTTTTCAAAAGATGTTATAAATAACTGTTGCGTGTTGCCGTGTTGTCGTGTTGGAAACTGATGTATCGGTAAAAAGGTTAAAGGGGTTAAAAAGGTTATCCCTGTAGTTCCGATAAAACCGGAACTTAACACAGGGACCTTCGAGTCAGAGCTGGGCTAATGACTCTACGGAATTCGTGCTAATTCGTGATAATTCGTGGTTGCAAAGGTTTTGTTCCTCTGGTTTTTTAATCTGCTTGGCCATTCTATGCATGAGCCGGAGTTTGTTCAGCGCTGAATCTGCCGCTGTAAAAGCTGAGGTAGAAATGACAAAGGAAGGTATCTGGGACACAGGCGCGCTTTTCGCCGCGGTCCCGAAAGTATTTCCCGCTGCCGACTTTGTTTCGCCCCATAAGAACGTAAAAGCGATCTTCTACGAAGGGCTTCCGTTCAAAGGGAAACAAACAAGGGTTTTCGCGTGGTACGGAATACCGGAAGCAGAGAAGGGTGAAAAAGTACCGGCAATAGTCCTTGTGCACGGCGGAGGAGGGACCGCTTTCGACGCGTGGGTCGACCTTTGGGTCAGCAGGGGTTATGCCACGATAGCGATGGACCTGTGCGGCTGCGTTCCTTCCGGCACTTACGGCAACTGGACGCGCCATGAAAACGCGGGCCCTGCCGGCTGGGACGCGAGTTTCGCGCAGATAAACTGGAAAACGGAAGACCAGTGGGTTTTCCACGCGATCGCCGGCATCGTGCTCGCGGATTCGCTGCTGCGGTCTTTTCCCGGGGTGGACGCGGAACGCGTGGGCATTACGGGGATCTCGTGGGGAGGGTACCTGACCTGCATCGCCGCGGGCGTTGACAGCCGTTTTAAGTTCGCGGTGCCTGTTTACGGGTGCGGGTTCCTTCATGAAGATTCGGTATGGACCGGGGCTTTTAAAAATATGGGAAAGAAGAACGCGGGGAAGTGGGTCAAGATGTGGGACCCGTCGAATTATCTCGGGAATGCGGCAATGCCGATGCTCTGGGTAGCGGGAACCAACGATCTTGCCTACCCGCTTAGTTCGCTGCAGAAGTCATACCGCCTGCCGAAGAGCCGCAGGACTCTGTGCATAAGGGTCAGGATGCCGCACGGCCACGGCGGCGCGGGAGAAAACCCGGAGGAGATCCGCGCGTTCGCGGACAGTATTTTAAAAGAAGGGGAACCGCTTGCCGGGATCACGGAACAGGGTATGGATAAGGACAAAGCCTGGGTAAAATTCAGCGCCGAAGTACCGGTTGAAAAAGCCGAATTTAATTACACGAAAGACAAAGGCGCCTGGATGCAGCGCGCATGGGAGATAATACCGGCTGAGCTTGACGAGTCAAAGAATATGGTTTCTGCCTTACTACCCGAAGGAGTGACGGCCTGGTATTTCAATATTATTGACAGGTCAGGCCTTATTGTAAGCAGCGAGTATGAGGAGATACACTAGAGAATAATTATGAATTATGAGTTATGAGTTATGAATCAGAAGCAAGGATTTCATTATAATTCAATCTACCCCCGCAGGTTTTTTGTAAACCTATGCGCGGGGGTCCTTTAGGGACAATCTGCAATCTAAAATCTACAATGATAAAAGGTAAGGAATGAAAAGAATAAGACATGAAGTGCGGTTCGAATATTTATACGGCAGGGACGCTATAAAGCGATTAAACAAAAAGCCGGTGGCTTACCTGCCTGTGGGCTGCCTTGAAAGGCACGGGGATCATTTGCCGATGGGCTTGGACGTTCTTAAGGCGCACGCGATCTGCTGCCTTTGCGCCAGGAAAACAGGCGGGGTCGTGTATCCCGCCCATTTTTACTCAGGTGTCCATTTTCTGCCTCCCGATCTGCAGAAAAGGTTCTCCTTATGGGGAAATCTTTACACTGACAAAACCGCTGAACTAAACCTGCTTGAAATAATAAAGGGCATGATCGCCGCCGGAGCCAAAGTGATCGTGCTTTACGCGGGGCATTATCCGGATTGCCAGATCAAGATGATAAACAGGATCGCTTCAAAGGTCAACAGGACCGGAAAAGCAAGGGTTATCCCGTTTGACGAACTTTCCTTTTTCAAGACAGGCGACCACGCGGGTATATGGGAGACCTCGCTTTTTGCGTATCTTTTCCCGGGCCAGGTAAAATTTAACAGGATAGGCAGGAAAAATTTCCTGGACCACGGCTGGAAAGGCAAGAATGACCCGCGGAAAGCGACTTTCGCGTTCGGCAGGAAAGCCGTTGTTAGGATCTGTAATTTTCTTACAAAGAAAATAGTTGAAAGTTAAAGGTTGAAAGTAGTCTTTAGCCATTTGTCAAAGTTAAAGATTTTTCCGTGTTTCCGTCCTTCCGTGTTTCCGTGGAAAAGTTTTGGGAGTAGGGGCTTTAGCCCCGTTATTTTACGACCCTAAAGGGTCTACTCCTCAAGTTGTAAAATTCGTGCAATTCGTCGTTTATCGACGTAGCCCGCAAAGAATGTTGCGAAGCAAACAATTCGTGGTTAAAAAGTAGGCTATGATGATGTGGACAAAGGAAAAGGCGAACGAGTGGTATAATAAACTGCCATGGCTGGTTGGGTGCAATTTCATACCAAGCAGCGCTGTGAACCAACTTGAGATGTGGCAGGAAGAGACCTTTGATCCTGAAACGATACGCAGGGAACTGGGGTGGGCAGCGGATATTGGGTTTAACACAGTCCGGGTTTTCCTGCACGACCTGGCGTGGCTGGCTGACGCGCAGGGATTCAGGGACAGGGTCAGCAGCTATCTGGACATCGCTGCCGGCTGCGGCATCAGCACAATGTTCGTTTTCTTTGACGACTGCTGGAATACAAACCCGAAGATAGGAAAACAGCCGGACCCCAGACCCGGCATCCATAATTCCATGTGGGTGCAGAGCCCGGGGAAGAAGATCGTTAAAAACAACGCGGCCTGGCAGAGGCTTGAAGATTACATCCGCGACGTGATCGGCGCTTTCGCAACGGATGAGAGGGTTTTAGCGTGGGACGTTTATAACGAGCCGGGCAATACGGGGATGGGAGAAAGATCACTGGGATTGCTGGGATCCGCGTTCAAATGGGCAAGGGAAGCCGGCCCAAGCCAGCCCCTGACCGCCGGCGTATGGGCGAATAAAAAAGAATTAAAAAAACTTATTGAGTTCCAGACCGCAGGATCCGATATAATTACGTTCCACAATTATAACGATATTGAAGATCTGAAAGAACAGATAAAGAACCTGAAAGCATACGGGCGCCCGGTTGTGTGCACCGAATACATGGCGCGCGTTCTTAACAGCCGTTTTGGAACGCATATGCCGGTATTTAAACAGGAGCGAGTGGGCTGTTACAGCTGGGGGCTTGTGGCAGGCAGGACGCAGACCAACTGTCCCTGGAGGCAGCTGCTGCTGGTCATGAGATCGAAATTATGGTTCCACGATATTTTTTACAAAGACGGGACGCCGTATGACGCGGGGGAAGTGGAAATGATAAAGAAACAGACCATAGACCATAGACCATAGCAGACTTAGAAGTTTACAAAGTTTACAAGTTTACAGAGTTTACATAGTTAAAATCCGTGGAAATTCGTGTTAATTCGTGGTTAAAAAGTTGCGAGGCATAATTGACACACAGAGAAAGATTCAAAAAAGTAATGAATTTTGAAAAAGCGGACAGGATCCCCACGATAGAGTTCTGCGAATGGTGGGATAAAACCATTGAAAGATGGAAGGCAGAAGGGCTGGACAGGGATCTGACCAGTGCAGCGGAAATACGCGAAAAATATTTCGGCCTGGACCCGTATAAGCAGTTATGGATAAGACCAGTTAAAGAAGGGTTCCCGGGATGCGAATGGGGAAAATATCCCGATGCTGACGCAGAAGCATATAAAAGTATCAGGCCCTTCCTTTTCCCTGAACAGCCGTTTGACAGAAATATGGTCTCCGGATGGGCTGAGGAGCAGAGGAAGGGGAACGCGGTGATATGGATAACCCTGGAAGGATTTTTCTGGTTCCCCCGCTCTCTTTTGGGCATAGAAAAACACCTGCTCGCTTTTTACGACTCGCCGGGCGTGATGCACGAGATAAACAAGGATCTGCTTGAGTTCAACCTGAGGGCCTACGACGAATTCTGCGAAATATGCGTGCCTGATTTCATGACGTTCGCTGAAGACATGTCATATAATAACGGCCCGATGATCTCCAAGAACCTGTTCGATGAGTTCATGGCTCCTTATTATCGCAAGATAGCGCCGGTATTAAAAAGCAGGGGCACAATACCTTTCATAGACACAGACGGCAAAATAGACAAGATCATCCCGTGGTTCGCGGAAACGGGCATAGATGGGTTTGTTCCGCTGGAACGCCAGGCAGGCGTTGATATCGCGAAGTACCGCGAGATATACCCTAAATTAAGGTTGTCCGGCGCTTATGATAAGATGGTCATGGTAAAAACCGAATCCGATATGCGCGCGGAGTTTGAAAGGATCCTTCCCGTTATGAAGCAGGGCGGCTATATACCGAGCGTTGACCACCAGACGCCGCCGGGAGTTTCGCTTTCAAATTACAGGATATACCTGAAACTGCTGAGAGAATACTGCGCGACATAGCATCGTTAAAATCGCTCATAGCTCATTGCTCATAGCTCATGGTCCAAGGAATTTGTAGAATTCGTGGTTACTAAAGGCAGTTGCCAGTTGTGAGTTGTTCCCCTGCTTTTTCATGAAAGCAGAAAGGGGAACTTGTTTTATACGGTCAGTTGTCAGCAAAATCTATATATTATTCCGTGCTTCAGAAATTCCGTGCCGCAGCCCGCCACGATTATTGGCGGGCGAAGGTCCTCGCGTTTTGCTCCGGGTTCTTCGGAGCAGCAGAGGGCTTTCGTGGTAAACAGTGTTAACCTGTGTTAACCTGTGGTTACAAAGGATAAATGATGTCTGGTATATCGCTGAACGAGGATGACAGCCATTTTTTCGGGTCCAGGCAGAGCAAGGACATGTGCGAGGCAGGAGTTGACCGGCTCATAGATACCTACGCCGGCACGGACGTGAAGGAATTATTATTCTGCCCCAACGCTATGCGTACCAGCTACGCGAGCGAGGTCTGGGACCCGATCTGGAAGGGATATGATCCCAAAGGGAATGATGACCAGCCGTTCTTCGCGGGAATAAAACCTTCGGAAAGCTTGAGGTGGAGAGCGTGGCCGCACAACGCGCTCCTGCTCCACAAAAAAGGTATCGACCCCTACGCCAGGTGGATAGCGAAAAGCAGGAAGGCGGGCATTTCTCCGTGGATAAGCATGCGCATGAACGACGTGCACTGCGTTGACAACCCGGACAGCTTTCTGCATTCAGACCTGTGGCGCAAGCGTCCTGATCTGCGGCGCGTGACCGACCGTTTTGAAGCGTGGACTGACAGGGCTTTTGATTACGCGAAAGAAGAGGTGCGCGCCCATCACATGGCGCTTATCCGCGAGCTCGCCCGGCGCTATGATTTTGACGGCTTTGAAATGGACTGGATGCGGTTCGGCTTTCATTTCAAGCCGGGCCATGAAGCGGAGGGAAGCGAGATCCTGACCGGTTTTACGCGAGAGGTCAGGGAACTTATGGATGAGACCGCGAAAAAACGCGGGCACACTATAGAACTCGGAGCGCGCGTTCCTTCCAGGCCGGCTACAGCGCAGGGGCTGGGCATGGATGCTATCGTATGGGCGCGCGAAGGACTTGTGCAGCGTCTGACGACAACGCCTTTCTGGGCAACCATAGAATTCGACATGCCGATAGAGGAATGGCGCGACCTTTTAAAAGGCACAAATGCAATGCTTTGCGCCGGCCTGGAACTCAATGTCCAGCCTTATCCCGGCGCCAGGCAGCAGGCAAATACCATTGAAACCGCGCGCGGAGTAGCAACGTCGCTGCTTTCCCGCGGAGCTGACAGGATATACCTTTTTAACTATATGGATTCGGAAACCTGCATGAACGGGATGGAAAATTATCCGAAGCTGCTGCGGGAGATAGGCTCTTTGGAACGTATGGAAGGAAAGGAACGGCGGCATATCGTGACTTATTCCGATACCTGGGCGCCTGAAGAAACCAGGGTGATCGCGCTGCCGGCGGTGTGCGGCCCTGGAAAGACCGCGTCATTCCGCATACATATAGGGCCAAAGCCGGTAATAGGAAAGGCAGCGGCAATCATTTCCGCGGACAACAAGGATATGCTGAAAGAGATCAGGGTGAAAGTGAACGGCCAGGATTGCCCGAACATAGGGGTTGTAAAAATACCGGATCCCGGGCCGGAATCTCCGGCGTGCGTTTTTATAGTTCCTCTTCCCGCGCTGCAGTCCGGGTACAATCTTCTGGAAGCAGATTGCGGGCAAGACACAAATATTGTGTGGGCGGAGATTGGGATCGGGGATTAAAGAAGTCCACAGTCCACGGAAAAAAGCGTGTCAACGTGTCAGCGTATCAGCGTGTCAACGCAACCGCAAGGAATTAGTTTATTATAAACCGGTATAAGATCGTTACCCTCTGCAGGTTTCTACCCCTCATAGATTTTTTATGAAATCTACACACGAGGGTTCTTTAGGAAGAAACCATAACGCGAGGGCCTATGAGCCAGAGCCATGTCTATGGCTCTCCGGGAATCGTTGTTAAATCGTTAGAATACTGGTTCCGGGGTTCCGAAGTTCCGTGGTTCCGAGGTTCAAGGTTTTTATTTCAACAAATTCCTTCATTGTTCATAAAGAACCCCTGCGTTTGGGTTTAATAAAAAACCTGCAAGGGGTAAATTGTTAATTGTCCATAAAGGATCCCTATGGTTAGTTCCGTTAACAGGAACTATAGGGATAAATTGTAAATTGAGCGACGGTAAAGGAGTGAAAAAAATGCTAAGAATGCGGGCGGTTGTGATAGGGCTTCTGGCAGTCGCGGCCCTGGGAATAATAACTCCGGTATGCGACCTGCACTGGATAGGGGTTATGCCCGGCGCGAGCTATATGCCCGTGGGGTCGATATTTTTATTCTTCTTTTTCGTGTTCGTCCTTAACACGCTCCTGAAGGCGCTGAAGATCCCGTTATCCCCGCAGGAACTTCTGCTGATCTACGCGATGATGGCCGTGTCGAGCGGGATCCCTTCTTTCGGCTACGTTTTGTACGCGATCGGTATAATGGCCTCTCCTTTTTATTACGCGAACCCCACGAACCGCTACGTTGAGGTCCTGCACAAGCTGATACCCGACTGGATGGCGCCGAAGAACCCGGATACTATCAGGTACCTTTACGAAGGCCTGCCGAAAGGCATGGCGATCCCTTACAAGGATTGGATCACGCCTTTGTTCTGGTGGACTTTGCTTGTGCTTGCGATGTATCTTGTGATGTTCTGCCTGGCGGTGATCGTGCGCAAGCAGTGGGTGGAGAACGAAAAACTTATTTTTCCGCTGGCGCTTGTCCCGGTGGATATGGTAAAGGAAGGAGAACCAGAAGCAGGCGGGGCAGGGCAATCGCTCATCCCTTCATTTTTCAAGAACAAGCTTATGTGGCTGGGTTTTCTTATTCCCGTGCTCATTTATTCGATAAGGGGGCTCCACTTCTATTTTCCGTCAATACCCACGTTCAAGAACGACTATTACATAAATTTCACGGACAAGCCGTGGAACTCGATAACGATCTGGATAAAGCTGTCCACCAGCATAATGGGTTTCGCGTACCTTATCCCCACATCTTTATCCTTCAGTATATGGTTTTTCTACTGGGTCAACAGGCTGCAGGTCGTGGCAGGCGCGGCAATGGGTTTCCAGATGCCGATCGTGAGGGGCTGGTTCACGCGGTCGTTCCTGGCTTACCAGCAGTTGGGAGGGATGATAGCGTTCGCTGTGCTTTTGTTCTGGGCAATGAGGCGGGAACTGGCAGATACGCTAAAGAAAATGTTCAGAAAGGGAGCGCCTTCCGAAGATAAGAAAGAGGGAGCCTCATATTTGCTGGCGTTCGCCGGCCTTATCGGGGGTTTTCTTTTCATCTGCTTCTGGGCAATGGCAGCCGGAGCGCCTTTCTGGGCCGTGTTCCTGTGGGCGGCGATATTATTCCTGACAGTGGTGGTCATAACAAGGATCGTGAGCGAATCAGGCCTGTTCTTTGTCCAGTATGACATGTTCCCCCTTGAGGCGGTCGTATCCATGACCGGGTCCCAGGTAATAGGCGCGCAGGGCATTTCGACTTTGAACGCCTTCAACCACATCTTTCCGGCTGAGGGAAGGGTTCTGCTCATGCCGTTCTTCCTGAACAACATAAAGATGGCGGAATCGTCAGGCATAAAGAGGAAAAGCCTGTACATCTCGATGTGGCTCGCTATCATCCTGATGGTCGTCGTGTCCTACGTGGTGGTACTGAACATGGCGTACAGGTACGGGGCGGTAAATTTCGGGCAGACCTGGTGGCTGAGCGGGTACCCGAAGCAGTATAACTGGGACACCGCGATGAGTTATATCACCACGCCTGTTAAGGCAAGCCTGAAAGACGTGGTGTTCATGGGCATAGGAGCCGCGGTCACGGGTTTCCTGTACTGGATGGGCCGCGTTTTTATCTGGTGGCCGTTCCACCCGATAGGATACCTGATCGCGGGAGGGGAATTATCCGGGACAGCCTGCAGGCTGTGGTTCATGACAATGATGGGGTGGCTTGCAAAGGTCCTTATAGTGAAACTCGGCGGGATAAAGATCTACCGGATGCTGATGCCGGTGTTCCTGGGGCTGATAATCGGCGAATTCGTCACGGTGGGAGCATGGGTGATCGTGGACCTGTTCACAGGGGCGAAAGGGAATTTTTTGATGTGGCTGTAGTTCGTGCATCCCGCCCAGTAAAATTGGCGGGCAAGCCGTGCATCGTTCTTCGTTCATCGTTCTTCGTTCATCGCTGATAACTGTTATGTGTTATAAACCGTTGGAACATCTTGGAGCATTGTTAAAATCAAACCACAGAGGCACGGAGTTCCCTGTAGTTCCGATCCCTGTAGCCCCAGGATCCCCCCTACTTTCTTTCGAAAGTGACAGGGGGGACCTACGCCCGCCAATATTCGTGGCGGGCTGCGGCACAGGGACCTACGAACCAGAACGAGGCGAATGGTTCTTCGGTATAACGCTGGAACTCAACACAGGGACCTGCGGGTCAGAGCCACACTGATGACCCTACGGCACAGAGAGTATTTACTTTGACTCTCTGACTCTTTGACTCTCTGAATCTAAAACGGGGGTAAGATGAAGCTGGGGTTTGTGACGGAATACAAAGAGGAGCGGGTTAAGTTCGCGGCGCAGGCAGGATTCGACTGCCTGGAGGTTGTGGTTAATCCGGGAGGGGCGCTTGACCTGCCGAGTATGACAAAGGACCAGATCGAGAACGCGGCCGGAGTGTTCAAAGAGAACAAGATAGCGGTGGGGATGCTGCACTGCACTGTCAACCATCTTGACCCGGATAAGGAAAAACGCGCGTGGAACAACAAGTTTATGATAAAAACAATGGAGACCGCGAAACAGCTCGGAGTTGAAGTGATCTCGTGCAATACCTGGGGAGATAGGAGCAAGACGCTTCAGGACAACCTGCCTGTTTATAAAGAGGTATTTAAGGAATACGCGAAGGCCGCGGACGCGAACAATGTAAAGATCGCAATGGAAAACTGCCCGCACATGGGAAGCTACCCGATAACCATAGGTAACATAGGGATGAGCCCGGCTACCTGGAAGGCGCTGTTCGACGCGGTGCCGTCAAAAGCGATAGGGCTTGAATACGACCCGTCGCATCTGTTCTGGCTGGGCGTTGATTATATTAAGGCGGTATACGAATTCGGGGACAGGATCTTCTGCGTGCACGCGAAGGACACCGAGATCATGCGCGACGTTTACAGCAGGACGGGAATATACGGCGAGGGCTGGTGGAGGTACCGCATACCCGGATGGGGAGAGATAGACTGGAAAGCGTTCATGAAAGCGCTGAACGACGTAGGTTTTAACGGGAACATGGCCATCGAGCACGAGGACCCGGTTTTCGGCGGGGAACGCACCGATGAGGGATTAAGGCTCGGGCTTAAATTCCTCAGGCAATTTATTGGATAAATTCCATCATTGTAAATTGTAAATTGCAAATTGCAAATTGAAAGGAAAGGGGGGAAGTATGGATGAGTGCTGCGGACAGGAAGCGGAGAAGAAAGGTTCTTCAGGGAGGATGAGAATGGATAACGGCGGCGGTGCCATGGGTTTTTGCTATGTTTTAACGGTGATCGGGGCGATGATCTATTTCATGAAGCACGCGGTTTCGTTCTGGGGCGGTGTGGTGGGCTTTTTCAAGGGCTTTATATGGCCGCTGTTCGCGACGATGAAAGTGCTGGAGCTGCTGAAGTTATAGCTACGAGTCATATGTTTTAAAGCGTATCAACGTATCCCTCCCAACAAGATTGGCGGGCAGGCGCTGTGTCAGCGTGTCAACGCAACAGCAAGGATTTTATTGTCCCAAAGGGACCCCTTTGGGGCGAGGTCTCGCCCCGATGGACATCGGGGCGGATAACTCAGGGCTTCAGCCCTGATATTTTATCAGACCTGAAGGTCTGAGTTACATAACTGTGTTAACCTGTGTTAACCTGTGGTTGTAAATGTAGCTTCGTGGTAAAAAAGTTTTGTCCCTGCAACCCCTTCCCTGTAGTTCCGATGAAACTGGAACTTAACACAGGGACCTTCGGGTCAGAACGGGGTCGATGTATTTGCCCCTGTAGCTGCTGCGCAGCTCAACACAGGGACCTTCGAGCCAGAACTGTATCGATGGCTCTTCGGTAGTGCAAGGAATTTATTTTAAATTTCCTTACACAATTCGACTATTCAACTATATACGCCTTTTGATGAGCTCAATATTGTAGGTAAACGATGATGAAGAAGGAGTCCGGGTTAAGGCTGAGAGAAGCGGGATCTGAAGAAGATATAGACAGCGCGCGCCGTCTTTTCAGGGAATACGCGGATTCGCTTGGTTTCGGCCTGGATTTCCAGAATTTCACCGAAGAGCTCGCAGGCCTGCCGGGCGAGTACGCGCGCCCCGATGGATGTATTATTCTCGCGGAAGAAGGGGCTGAGACAGCGGGATGCGCCGCGTTAAGGAAGATCAGCAAAGAAATATGCGAGATGAAAAGAATGTTCGTGCGGCCGGGGTCCAGGGGCAAAGGCCTGGGCAGGAAACTGGCGGAAGCGATCATTTCCGAAGCAAAGAAAATAGGTTATAAAAGGATGCGGCTGGACACGGTCGCGTCGCTTAAGGAAGCGAACGCGCTGTACAAGTCCCTGGGTTTCCAAGAGATCGGGCCTTACAGGCATAACCCGCTGAAGGGAGCGGTGTTCCTGGAAAAAACGTTATAGAATCGTTGGAAAATCGCTGCAAAATCGTTGATAAATCGTTTTAGGCTTACACACAATGCCAAAGACAAAAATTATCGCCACCCTGGGCCCTGCAAGCAGCACGGCAAAAGTCATCCGGAAGATGATGCTGGCCGGTATGGACGCGGTCCGGCTGAATTTCTCGCACGGCAGCTTGCGGGAGCACAGGGAACGCCTGGATATCGTAAGAGAGCTTAACAGGAAATACCGCCGCCGCGTCAGGATAATGCAGGATCTGCAGGGCAACCGCATAAGGATAGGCTTGCTGAAGGGCCACAGGGCGGTTGAGCTGAGGAAGAGGCAGGTTGTATGGCTGACCCGGGAAAACACAACGGGGGAATTGCCCCTGATCCCTTTCGATTACCGGGGTTCTATTTCGGGTATCAAGGCAGGCCATTGTATTTATATAGATGACGGCAGGCTGTGCCTTGTTGTCAAAGGCAGGACCGGGAAGATGATCAGGGCGCAGGTTGTTGCAGGCGGGCTCCTGAACGAGCACAAAGGCGTAAATATCCCGGAAGCAAAGCTGGAATTCCCGCGCATACCCGATAAAGACCTGGTTGATATCAGGTTCGGGATAGAAAACAAGGTTGATTACATCGCGCTTTCATTCGTGCGAAGCAGGGAAGACGTCCTGATGGCGAAGAAATTGATATCGGGAAGACCGGCGGGCTGCCGCGTCATCGCCAAAATAGAGTGCAGGGAAGCCATCGGCAACATTGACGGCATAATCAAGGTATCGGACGGCATCATGATCGCAAGGGGCGATATGGGGATATCCGTCCCCGTGTACAAGATACCGATGATCCAGAAGGAGATCATAAAGAAATGCAACAGGGCGGGAAAATTCGTGATCACGGCGACCCAGATGCTTGAAAGCATGACAGAGGACCGTATCCCGACCCGGGCAGAAGTCACGGACGTTGCCAACGCCATACTTGACGGGACTGATCTCGTGATGCTTTCCGCGGAAACCGCCGTGGGCCGCCACCCTGACCTGGCTGTTGGCATGATGAACCAGATCATTAAATACACGGAGCAATCCGTTTTAAAAAAGAACCGTGATAATTAAAGGAGGCGGGATTGCGTAAGTGCGAAGGAAGACAATTTTTTATAGACGCGGGGCTGCTGGATAAAAAAAAGACCAGCGGCGTGAGCATCGTGATGAACCGGCCGCGGAAAGCCGAGGTAGTTCTGCGCAGCGACAGGCCGTGGGAGAGCTACATCGTGGGCGCGTATTTCAGCGCGTGCGAGGACGAAGGCATATATAAAATGTTCTATTCCGCTTTTGACAACGCCTGGAAGCATTCTCTCTGTTACGCCGTTTCACGGGACGGGATAAACTGGGAAAAGCCGGAACTGGGCCTGCGGGATTACGCGGGGATCAAAAACACAAATATCCTGGGCGCGGAAGGCGGTGAGGGAACGGTGGACTTCAATCCTTCCTGCCCGGATCAAAGGTTCAGGTTCACCCACGTGCAGAGCGAAATAGAATGGGGGACCACGGTCTGGTATTCCCCGGACGGCCTTAAATGGTCAAAGAACGAAAAAGTCCTTCTGCCGTTCTGCTGCGATACGAACAACCAGATACTCTGGGACAACAAGCTCCAAAAATGGACGGCCTATTTACGCGGGTGGAGGAACAGGGTTGACCTGTCCCCAAAAGCACTCAGGTCTCTGGAAAAAGAGGAGAACGGGCCTTACCGTTCAAACCGCCGCGTGGTATGCAGGGCGGAGATCAATGATCTTCTGCAGCCCTGGCAGTACGCCAAAAACAAGGCGCCCTTTTATCTGTGGGGGAAAGAAAAAAAGCCGGCAATCAGCCTTGAGCTGCCCACAATACTCAGGGCGGACCGAAAAGACCCGCCGAACTGCGACTTTTACAATCCCTGTTACGTGAAATACAAGGCCGGGGAAAACGTTTACTTTATGTTCCCCAGCATGTATTATCATTTTCCGGAACCGCAGGACGGCGGAGAGCATAATAATGACGGTTGCCTGGACATACACATGGCGGTGAGCAGGGACGGGATAAAATGGGACAGGATATCGCGCCAGCCTTTCGTTCAGCTTGAACCCTCGGCCGAAGGGGAAGAGGACGGGCAGCTGTACATGGGACAGGGAATGCTTTTTGTCAAAGACGAGGTCTGGATGTATTACAGCGGGTTCTCGACCACTCACGGCAAGCTTGACAAAAAAACAGGAAAAGGAGTTTCGGTCATCAGGCTGCTGAAAATAAGGCTGGACGGATTTGCTTCGCTGGACTCAAATTACGAAGGCGGAGTTGCCGTTACAAAACCGTTATTGTTTGAAGGCAAAGAATTAGAGCTTAACATAGACACAGGAGCTGCGGGAAGCGCGAGGGTGGGGGTTTTGGACGAAAAAGGCAGGGAGATCGAAGGGTACGGAATAAGCGATTGCGGCGTGATAAACGGGAATTATATAAGGAAGGCGGTTTCCTGGAAAGGAAAAACCGACGTAAGCCGGTTTTCAAATAAGCCGGTCAGGCTTAAGTTCGTTTCAAGAAGCACGAAGCTTTTCACCTTCTGCTTTAAATAGGACAGGAGTTGAGCTTAAAAAGACATTTCAAATTGCAAATTGTCCCAAGGGGATTCCGTATCCCCGACGGTATATCGGGGCATTGGAGTAACTCAGGGCTTCAGCCCTGATATCAAACCTGAAGGTTTGAGTTACAACAAACTCAATGGCGGGGGGAATATGAAGCGAATAACTTTAACAGTTATGATCGCAATAGCAATAATTGCGGCGGCAATGACGATCTCAATTCCACAGGCGCGCGAAGCGCGGGCGGCCGGTATAAAGGACGCGCTGCTGCAGAACGGGGAGCCGGTTGTCGGGGTGTATTACTATCCCTGGTTCGGCGGGCCTCCGTGGAGGTTTGTTGGCTGGACAGCCCCTTACGAATATAACAACATCAATAATAAAAAGGACATAAAGGAACTGCTGAAGAGCATAACCGAATACCAGATAAACCACGCGGCGTTCTCATACTGGGATAACGGCAACAGCTTCAACCTTTTCAAGAAGAGTATCGGCATAGCGGAAGAACTGCTGAAAGAAGGCCGCGGCCTTTATATGTCCCCGTACCTTGAGCCTTCCACGATCAACAAAACTTACGACACTCCCAAAGGCCAGGACCCCAATATTGAGTTCATTTCAAAATATATGGCTGAATTCGGCAAATCGCCGTGCTTTCCGGACATAGGAGGGAAGAAACTGACCAACATCTACGTTTCATACTACACTCCGGGAGCGAGTGATGACGGGTTCAGGGAATTCCTGGGCGCGAAATATGGTTCAATTGAAAAATTGAGCCAGGAATGGAAAAAGGATTATCCGGATTTCAGCTCTGTCAGGATATCGGACGCGAAACCTATGAATACGTCATTCGCTGATCTGCAGGAATTCCGCGCTGACGGTTTCATCAAGGGCTGGCAGAGAACTATAAAGGAAGTAGAAGGCAGGACCGGGTTCAAGACCGTGTATACCGGGGACAACTCGAACAGCACCCTGGGGCTGACAGCGTATATGAAGGGCCACACAGGCCTGACCTGGTACACTTTCGGCTGGGAAATGAACGGGCCGTTCCGCCGCCCGAAGATCTGCTCCGAAGTGGCGAAATTCACTGACACGCTTTTCCTTTACACGATATCACCGGGTTACGTGGACCGCCAGCAAAGGTGGACAGGCGGAAGGATAGAAAGGGACCCGTTCCTGTATGAATATTCCTGGGTCCAGGCAATGAGCACTCTGCCTGAGGGAATAATGATACTGACGCACACCGAATGGTTTGAGGGCTCGGTCATAGACGAGACTAAGGAATACGGCAGGAAATACCTGGAACTTACGGAAATGTTCGGCTCCATTTTCAAGGAAACCTTTGAGAGCGGCTTCGCGGAGAAGCGCAGGAAAAAGGACATAGCAGTGGTTTACAACGAGTATTTGCCGTTCAGGCTTAACGCGAGCGGAGAGGGCGGAAAAGACAAAGACGTTCTGGGAATGGTGAAACTGCTTGAAACCCTTAGCCAGTCATTCGACGTGATACCTGAGCCGTACCTGACAGCCGAAGAACTGAAAGGCAGGAAGGTAGTGATAGTGCCTGCGTGCGGTTTCAACCTGGGAAAGAACGGAAAGGGAGAATTCGCGGACAGCGTTATTTTCGACTGGGTCAAGGCAACGCCCGGCACCGCGGTTTTCGTTACGCTTTCCAAAAAATGGGCTGATATGCTGGGGCTCAAGTATTCGGAAGCAGCTGAGTCAGGCGGGGAATACGAGTTCGGCGGAGTAAAATTTTCAGACGGTTCAGCCAAACTTAAGATAACCGGAATGCCCGCGGGCAGCGAAGTTCTTTCATATTTTACTGATAAAAATCCCAAGATCATAAAATGCGGGTTTAAGAACGGCGGCAGCGTAATATTCATTAACGGCGAATTCGGCTCGGATTTCCTGGACGCGTTCTACGCGCCGCTGGGAGAAGGCAAATACGACGATTCGCGGCCACGGATGTTCGAGAGCGCGCTGAGAACCGTTTATCCCGCGTATTCCAAAACCGTTGACAGCTATGAAATAAAGGCGGCTCCGGTCCTGAAAGCAGGCGGCACAATGGTGGTGCTTGCCGCAAGCGCGGTACCCTGGGGCCAGATAGTGGAGTGGAGGGATGTTGGATGGGGAATAGGGGTGGGGCACAGCAATGAATTCACAAAGCCCTGGGCAAGGAAGAATGTTACGTTCGCGCTTGACATCCCGCAAGGCACGGCTGTGACCGAAGTAACAGCAGTCAGCTCGGACTCCGGGAATTTCCAGGCAGTGGATTTTTCGATGAAGGGCGGCAAGCTTGTTTTTTCTTACCCAATCAGATTTTACGCGGTTTTCGCTGTCCAGCTGTGCCCGGTCAGGATAGAATGCCCTGTGATGGAGATATCGCCCGGAAAGAAAATATCAGTGCCGGTCCTTGTTTCAAACCCGGGCAAGGCAAAGGCTGAAGGAAGCGTAAGATTAAAAGGCTCTCCCGGAATAAGTTCCAAAGAAATTTCTTTCGCGGTTGAGGCAGGCGGCTCGCAAAAAATAGAGCTTCCTGTTGAGGCAACGGATTACGCTACCGGGACCAGGACAGTCGCGCTGGAGGTCATGTCAGGCAGGCAGAGATATGTATTCTGGAAGGGAATGAAATGCCTGGCAAACGCGCAGCCTGTCCTGCTGACAACCAGGATAATCGGGAAAGCAGGTTCAGTAAGGGAAGTTGACCTGAGATTCCTGAACTCAGGCGGTTCAGCGGTCAAGGACATGAAAATTCAGCTTGGGGGCGTGAAAGGTTCTGTCAGCGTGATAGAGCCGGGCAAAGAAGCTCCTTCGGTAAAAATGAAAATTACAATGCCGGTTCCGGCAGCCCCTGAAGAGATCTCTGCTGAAGGGTCCTGCGATGTTTCCTACGCGGAGAACGGAAAAGAGGTCAGCATGCAGCTGCCTTTTAAGTTCATCGCGATACCTTTAAAGCCGGCGGTCCCCGAGCACGTGGTTCAGGGGCGCACGGATATTTACCTTATCAGCCAGTTCGACGGGTTTAAAAGGAAGGACTGGGAGCCTGCAAGCGTCAGCCTTGCTGACTTGCCGAAAGGATTGAGCGCATCCTCAACCGCGCTTTTCTCCGACGAGGGCGTAAGCGTCCCGTTCGAGATAAAGGATAACAGGATGGTGTTCATGGTGAACCTGAGGGGCGCGGACTTTGTCAAATACTACCTTTACTCCGGCCTGAAGAAAGCGGGCGTTCCCGGAACCGACCTGAAAGCAAGATCATATTTAGAGAACAAACCCGGGTTCATTTCCGTGGGCAACGGATCGATCCAGTGGGTTTTCGACGAAAGGTTCTCCGGTAACCCGGTAAGCATATCAGCGGCAGGCTATAAGGATATCGCGCATTATATGGGCGGCTCATTTGCGGTGCGGTATAACAGCAATGTCAGGCCGGTTGAGGAGATCAACTCGGACGCTGACTGGGATCTTGAAACAATTGACAGGATACCCTCAACATTGCGCGTGATCTCCTCCGGCCCGGTCGAATACTGCTTTGAGAACAGGGTGGAAAATGAGACTTTTTCCGTGAGGGATGTATGGACGTTCTGGTCGCTCGCGAAATACTGCGTGCTTTCAAGGGAAATAACTTTTAAGAAGGACGCGCGGTTCTTTGATTTCGTGCCTGTGAGCGCCAGGCTTGATGCTTCGCAATTCACGCAGGGATGGCCGAACGGGGTCGGGTTCATGCCTGAAAAGACCAAGGATAAAAAAGGGTGGCTTGAGACCTGGGCTGTCAGCGACGGGTACCTAATGTACGCCGGCGAACCCAAGAACACGCCCAGGGCGTGCGGCATGATCATACTTGACAAAGACCCGGTGAAAAGGGTCAGGTACGGATTTTTTGACAGCGACTACGACGTGCGGCTGAGGAGCAAGAAGGAATTCAGGCAGGGCGAGAAGCTCGCGCTCAGGATAGCAATAGCGGTGGGCAAGCGCATTTATCCCGCGGACATCACGCCGCTGAGGGAGAAGATACTGAACCCGCCGCTTGTCTGGGTGGCGAACGAGAAATAAGCTAAAAGCGTGTCAACGTGTCAGCGTGTCAGCGTGTCAACGCAAAAACAAGGATTTTTATCGCCCGCCCCTTTGGGGTGAGGTCTCGCCCCGATGGACATCGGGGCGGATAGCTCAGGGCTTTTCGAAGACCCGCCCTTGTCCGCCAATTTTTTAAGGAGGAAATCTTTAAGGAGGGAGCCCTGATAAATAAAGAAGGTTAGTGCGTATTTAGGAGTAGGGGCTTTAGCCCCGTTGTTTTACGACCCTAAAGGGTCTACTCCTGAAGGCTCTATTCCTAAGGTTCTATGCCAGTTCTTAAAAAATCCTTATCCTTGGAGATAATATGAAAAAAATCGCGATTATTTTGGGAATGATCCTGCTGGCCGCAGGCACTGCTTTTGCGGCGGAGAAACTGCTGTTCTCGGACAACTTCAAGAACTACAAGACCGGGGCAGACGCATCGCCGGCGTGGGACATAATGAACGGGAACTGGGAAGTGACGGAGGAAGGGTTTGAAGGAAAGAACAGCGGCACAGGCGGTTTTTCCGCGGTGGGCGCTGCTGCAGGGGATGAGGCATGGCAGGATTACATTTTAAAATTAAAGTTCAAGGTGCTGGAGGTCGGGGGTGACTGGAGGGACGGGCCGTGGATAGGGTTTCGGTTCCTGGACCAGGGCACGAACTACACCCTGGGTTTCTACGCTTCCGGGGCATACCTGCACAAGGCGAACGAAGGCGCAAGCACAGGCGATAACAACCCGCTTGCCCAGTACGGGTGCGCGGTAATGGACGGCAAGTGGCACAGCCTTGAAATAAAGGCCGAATCAAACCGCATAGCGATCAAAATAGACGGCAAGGGTGTGATAGACATCCTGGATGATAATCTCGCTGACATTCCCGCGCCGAAAGCCGGCAGGATCATGCTTTCAGCGAGAAGGTTCAACCCGGGCACAACCGCGGTGGTGTTCAGCAATGTGGAAGTGTTCGGCATAGTGCACACAGCGGACGAGCAGACGCTCAGGGCAAAGACCGAAGAGAAGTTGAAAATCCAGAAGGCTTTATGGGAAGCGCTTACGAAGAAAGCAGGCGGGATTGCGAGCGTAGCGGGCGAAGCGAGCGAGGACCCGGTTTTCATCTATCTTGCCAACTGGCTGAAGAGGATAGAAGCGTCGTTCAAGGAAGCGGAGCAGAAGGTGAAAGTTTTTGAGGTCGAAACTGCCGGAAAAACAGCGGACGAGATAGAGGCGGACCTGAAAACGATAGGGCAGAGAATGGCAGTTTTTAAATAATAAAGTCAAAAGTCAAAATGCCCCCCCTGCCCTGAATGGGCAAGCAGGGGGGATTTCGCTACCAGCTCAACAAAATGCAAAATGAAAAATGTAAATTCCAAATTCTTCCTCGCCCCCTTCAATTTATTGTTCCTAAATCTTCTTCCCCCTCCGATGGGGGAAGATTGAGATGGGGGTGTTGTATGAGGGAGAGGATTGAGGTGAGGGGGTTATTACGAAAAGAATATTTATTATGCTTTTGGTTTTGTTCGCGTTCACCGTTTCAGGAGTCGCTGAGATGAAGGTATGGGAAGGCGGGTATGTCCCGGCCCCGGAGCCGGTGAAGAGCGGCGTAAGCCTGGGCGTTTACATTTTTCCTGGCTGGTACAGGGACAAGGGCAGAGGGGATTACCCGTACAAGACGCATGACGAGGACAGCGAGTGGAAACTCTGCGTGGCGAAACAGCCGGGCCCAAGGCCGCTCCTGGGTTTTTACGATGATTCCCTGCCTGAGGTAAACGACTGGCACATAAAATGGGCGGTTGAACACGGCATTTCCTGGTTCTCGTTCGACTGGTACTGGAACGCGGGTGAAAAAAGGCTGGCCCGTTCCCTGGAACAGGGATTCCTGAAAGCAAAATACGCGGATATGATGAAGTTCTGCGTGCACTGGTGCAACCACGCCCTGGACTGGAAGAAAGACGGGAAGCCGGCTGAAATGGATTTCAGCCGCAAAGCGCTTGTCGAGATGACAGAATATCTTGCCGGCAACTATTTCAGGCTCCCTAATTACCTGTGCGTGGACGGAAGGCCGGTGGTTATGGTCTTTGTTCCCGAAGCTTTGATCCAGGGCAGCAGCGGGCCTGAGGGTTTCAGGGAAACGCTCGCGGAAATGAACAAGGTCCTGCGCTCAAAAGGGATAAAGGACATATATCTTGTAGCCCTGGGCACAGGCAGCGCGTATACCGAAGCGGGGTTCGCAGCTTTCACTTCCTATTCCTATTACGGCGCTGACGTGAATTCAAAATACGAGTTTAAAAGGGGATTTTCTCTTCCATACGAGGAAATGACAAAGCATTTTGAAACAATGTGGAGGACAGTGACGAAGTCGATAAAGCTGCCGTACATCGTGCCCATAGGCTCGAACTGGGATGACAGGCCCAGGGCAAGGGAGAACGCGGCTGTCATAACCGGGAAAACCCCGGATAAATTCGAGGAGATGTGCCGAATAGGTCTTAAATATATCGATAAAAGGACAAACCTTGCTATCATAGAAGCCTGGAACGAGTGGGGAGAGGGAAGCTATATCGAGCCGGACAAGGAATTCAAATTCGAGTTCCTGGACAAAGTTAGGAAGGTTTTTGCTCCAGGCGCTCCGGAAGCCCATACTGACCTGGTTCCAACCGCGGAAAAGATAAAAAGTTTCAGCGTGCTGAACGAAACAGAGACCGCGAAGGCAGCGGCGCTTGAGAAAAGAGCGTATACACCCCCGCCTTTGGCAGTCCGCACAACGCAGGTTGAGAAGGACAAGCCCCTTCCGAAAACAGACACTATAAAGGAATGGGAATTCGAATCCGGAAGTAACGAGGGCTGGTTCCCGTACCAGGTTGAGAACCCGGAAATATCGGATGGAACGCTCAAGACAAAGGTGGTTGGGGAAGACCCCCAGCTCACGACCCAGGGTGTGGACGCGGACGTGAAGGACATAGAATGCATCGCCCTGAGGATGAGGACAAGCGAGAACGTTATGGGAACCGAGGTTTTTTACTCCACGGAAAGAGAGCCAGGCCTTTCGCAGGATAAATCGTTCTGGATAGGGCTTGAGGGGGACGGCAAATGGCACACGTACCAGATATTCAAAAAGCCGGAAGGCAAGTGGAAAGGCACGCTGGACAAGCTGAGGTTTGACATAGGGCTTGCGGGCGACGAGATAGAGATAGACTGGATAAGGATATACAGGTCAAAAGAGCCGAAAAAGATCGAGGAGCAGGCATCAAAAACAGCGTGGGAGTTCAATAAGGACGGCGACTGCGAAGGCTGGATAGTTTTGCAGAACCTGGCTGACGTGGACGCGGACAACGGCGCGATGAAGGCGAAGATCGAGACGAATGACCCTTCGTTCCTGTGCCGGGTTGAGATCGACTCTTCGAAATACAGGTTCGCGCTTATAAAAATGAAGATAGACAAAGGTTCCTCGGCCCAGCTGTTCTGGGCGAACGACCAGGGCCCTGTCAGCGAGCAAAACAGCAAGACCTTCAAATTAAAGCCGGATAATGAGTTCCACGAATACCTGGTGGACCTGGGCGAGAAGGACTCCTGGGTAGGGAATATCAGCGAATTGCGTTTTGACCCCAACTCTGTCCCGGACTCCAACGTTGAAATAGATTTTATCCGACTGCTTGAGAAGGCACCAAACCAATAAGCGTGTCAACGTATCAACATGTCAACGCAACAACAAGGATTTTTATCGTAGGGCAAACCTTTAGGTTTGCTGATTATATTTTATATGGATGAAAATGGGGTGATATCCCCTTCATTTTACCCCTAATAAACCATTCCAACCTACGAGGTTGGAAAAGGTAAGGAACGGGCATGAAGTTTGAAAAGCTGACAATCAAAGCGCAGGAGGCGGTTGCAGCCGCGCAGGAGATCGCGCGGAAGCACAATAACCAGCAGATAGATGCCGAACACCTTCTGCTCGCGCTTCTGGAACAGGAGGGCGGGCTTATACCGTCCATCCTTGAAAAAGCCGGCAAGGACCCAGGCGACCTCGCGGGAAAGATGGTTTCGAAGATCGAAACCATGCCGCAGGTGCAGGGCGAGGTGCAGGTTTTCCTTTCGCAGAGGCTTGGCAGGATCTTCGACAAGGCGTTTGAAGAGGCGAAAGCCCTTAAGGACGAATTCGTCTCGACAGAGCACCTGTTCCTTGCTATCGCGGGGGAAATGAAAGACACCGGCGTCTCAAAAGACGCTGTTTTGAATATTTTAAAAGAAATAAGGGGAGGGCAGAACGTGACAGACCAGGAACCGGAAGAGAAATACCAGGCGCTGGAAAAATACACGAGGGACCTGACTGCCCTCGCGAAAAAGGGAAAACTGGACCCGGTTATAGGCAGGGATGACGAGATACGCCGCGTTATCCAGGTTTTGAGCCGCCGCACGAAGAATAATCCGGTGCTGATCGGCGAGGCAGGAGTTGGCAAGACAGCTATAGTCGAAGGCCTTGCCCAGCGCATAGCCAACGGCGACATTCCGGAAACCCTTAAAGAAAAGGTAATACTCGCCCTTGACATGGGTTCTCTTGTTGCGGGTGCGAAATACCGCGGCGAGTTTGAGAACAGGCTGAAAGCGGTTTTAAAAGAGATCACGCAGTCAGAGGGCAGGATCATCTGTTTTATTGACGAACTGCACACGCTTGTCGGAGCAGGGGCAGCGGAAGGCGCGATAGACGCCGCGAACATGCTAAAACCCGCGCTCGCCCGCGGAGAACTGCGCTGCATCGGTGCCACCACGC
Organism: Candidatus Desantisbacteria bacterium CG1_02_49_89; assembly: GCA_001871075.1. Classification (GTDB taxonomy): domain Bacteria; phylum Desantisbacteria; class UBA1551; order UBA1551; family UBA1551; genus UBA1551. The sequence goes on along the minus strand of MNUP01000051.1, from coordinate 10,632 downwards.
TTGACGAATACAGGAAGAGCATAGAGAAGGACGCTGCTCTTGAACGCAGGTTCCAGACGGTTTTCGTGGGCGAGCCCACGGTTGACGACACCATAGCTATCCTGCGCGGGCTTAAAGAGCGGTACGAGGTGCATCACGGAGTGAAGATCAAGGACGAGGCGCTTGTGCAGGCAGCCGTGCTTTCAAACAGATATATTTCCGGAAGGTTTTTGCCTGACAAGGCCATAGACCTTGTGGATGAAGCCTGCTCACACCTGCGCATTGAGATAGACAGCATGCCCACTGAGATAGACGAGATAGAGCGGCACGTCCGCCAGCTTGAAATTGAAAGGGCCGCGCTTAAAAAAGAAACGGATCCCAAAGGGACCCAGCTCCAGCTGGACAAGAGCGCGGTCGAACGGCTGAAGAAGATCGAAAAGGACCTTTCGGACCTGAAAGAGAAGAATTCCGGGCTGAAAGCCCACTGGCAGAAGGAAAAAGAGGCGATAAAGAAGATCCGCCAGGTAAAAGCCGAGATAGAGAAGGCCAGGACAGAGGAACAGCTGGCTGAAAGGAAGGGAGAGCTTGAAAAGGTTTCCCAGCTGAGGTACGGGACCCTGATAGAACTGCAGAAAAAATTGGAAAAAGAATCAAATGCCCTGGAAGAGATGCAGAAGAAAACAAAGATGCTGAAGGAAGTTGTTGACGAGGAAGACATAGCGGAAGTGCTTTCAAAATGGACGGGCATACCGGTCGCGAGGATGCTGGAAACAGAGAAGCAGAAACTCCTGCACATGGAAGAAAAGATAAAGCAGAGGGTTGTCGGACAGGATGAAGCAGTGAAGGCGGTGGCTGAGGCGGTAAGGCGGGCAAGGGCCGGCCTGCAGGACAAGAACAGGCCGATAGGCTCGTTCATTTTCATGGGGCCTACAGGCGTGGGGAAGACTGAGCTCGCGCGGGCGCTCGCGGAATTTTTGTTTGACGACGAGCGGGCGATGGTGCGGATGGATATGTCCGAATTCATGGAAAAGCACACGGTTTCAAGGATGATAGGCGCGCCTCCCGGATACGTGGGATACGAGGAAGGCGGGTATCTCACGGAAGCAGTGCGCAGAAGGCCGTATTCAGTGCTGCTTTTCGACGAGATAGAAAAGGCGCACCCGGACGTTTTCAATATACTGCTGCAGATCCTGGACGACGGCAGGCTGACAGACGGGCAGGGCAGGACAGTGGATTTCAAGAACACCATAATAATAATGACGTCAAACGTGGGAAGCCACATTATAGCCGAGGTGGGGGATAACCCCCAGGCAGCGAGGAACAGGGTGATGGACGAGTTGAGGAAAACGTTCAGGCCCGAGTTCCTCAACCGCGTGGACGAGATCATAATATTCAGGAACCTCAGCACGGATGACCTGAAAAAAATAGTGGAGATCCAGGCCGGGTTTTTGCTGCGGATGCTCGCGGACAGGAAAATAGAGATAACGCTTACCGACAGCATGAAAGAATTCATAGCGAAGGCGGGGTTTGACCCGTCATACGGGGCACGGCCTTTGAAGCGCGCTTTGCAGAACTACATACAGAACCCGCTCGCCGCGAAAATACTTTCAGGGGAGATAAAAGAAGGTGACAAGGTCACGGCTGACCTGAAGAAGAATGAGGTAGTTTTCCTTAAAAAATAAGTCCACAAAATTTCCTCCCCTTTGATAGGGGAGGATTAAGGCGGGGATGATTGAAAAAAGAAATTGCGGTTTTCTCTCGCAACCTGAGAAATAATCCTACTGATGCCGAAAGGCATTTATGGAAATATCTGGCAAGGCGGCAGATAGAAGGACTCAAGTTTCGCCGGCAAGCACCAATAGGAAGATATGTAGCTGATTTTGTTTGTTTTGAAAGAAAAGTAATAGTAGAATTGGATGGAAGCCAGCATAGCGAAAGTGTAAAAGACAGAGAACGGGATAAATGGTTAACGGGGCAGGGATTCACGGTTTTAAGATTCTGGGACAATGAAGTTTTTCAAAACACAGAGGGAGTATTGGAATTAATAAGATTAAAAATATTGTCCCCTCACCTTAATCCTCTCCCACTACATTCACCCCCACCTCAATCCTCCCCCATTAAGGGGGAGGAAGATTATGGAAATAGCTTAAATCAAAGGGGGGAGAGGAGATAATTTTCTTATATGATATTTATCATATATTTCCTCCCCTTTGACAGGGGAGGAGTAAGGTGGGGATGATAAAAGGAGAGTTGATGCAAAAGATTTTATGTATCGGTATGGCGTTGGTAATGATATGCGGTCTCGGAGGGTACGGGATGGCGGGGGATAACGTGTTTGACGACGGCGACATGGAAAGGGTGCGCACAATTCCCGGGGAGAACCCGGACCTTCCGGCTGTGCCGGCTGAGAACGCGCCTCCGGGCTGGAGCGCGTCCCCTTCGGACGCGGTCAGCGTTGTGAGCGACGCGCACTCGGGCAAGTTCGCTATAAAACTGAGCTCGCAGGGCAAGTCAACGATACTAAATTACTTCCTTCCAACCATGATAAGCGACGGGGTCATATCCTTTTTCTACAAGATAAACTCCGAGGTGAAAAAGGGGAACCTGATCTTCTACGCGATATCCTGGAAGAACACAGAGGTGGACCCCAGGGCGAGCGTGACCATACCGCTTTCAGACGCTGACGGCAAATGGCACAAGGCGAGCTTCAAGTTCAATTTCAAGAACCAGCACCAGGCGATAGTGCTTGCCCCGAGGATGTCGGGAGAAGGGGCTGATAATGTTACCGCGGACTGGATAATCGACGACATAGAGGTAAGGGAGCTGGACCCGGCGCTTGCGGTTAACAGGGTTTTTGCCGACAAGGTCATAGCGCTTGCCGGAGACGATGTTGGTATAACCGCGGAAATAACGAACTCGGGGGGCGGAACGCTTGAGAAGGTGAAGGTCACGCTTTCAGGCGCGGATGCGGGGGTCGCGGGCGCAAAGCCTTTTGAATACGAGGAAATAAGGGCGACTGTGGTTAAAAAGTCTGAATGGACCGTGAAAGCGGCGAAGCCGGGGATCCTTAAGATAACAGTGCAGGTTTCAGCACCGGGTTATAAAACGGTAAAGGCGAAAATAAACGTGCCTGTCATTGAAAAATATCCGGACATAGCGAAGATCTACGAGATCCCGGCCGGCGCGATCGTCACCCAGGACTACGCCTGTTTCTCCAACGCGAAGCTGCGGCTCTATTTCCCGAAAACAAAGGACGGGTTCGGACCCGGTTTCCTTTATCTGAAAAGGGACGGGTGGGGGCTTGCCGGGGTCACGGGCCTGCCGCATTACGCCATCGTTGAAACAAAAGAAGGCGGGATGGAATACGTTTCAGGCCTTAGCCAGAAAGCGACCGTTAACGGGGAAGCGCTCGCGCTTGAAGCCGCTTTGAAGGATGACGGCGGCACGCTGTGGAAATTCGAATACAGGATAACGCCGGCGGACAAAGACAAGGTCCTGCTTGTAAGCGCGGTTTCACCTGACAGGGACGCGGGATTTTTCCATTTCCGCGGACCGTGGCTTTCGCTTGGAACAGGCGGTTTCGGGTCGCAGAGGAAGATGGCGCTTTTTTCCGGAGTCGAGTACCTGACGCCTGAGGAGCAGTCCTCAAACTACCTTTTTCATTCACCGCCGGACGACCTGCGGTTCGCGCCGCCCGCGTATATGCCGACTGTCCCGCTGATCGCTGTGGAAACGCCGCTTGGGCTTGTCAGCATTCTCTGGTCCCAGGTGCAGGCCTGGGCTGACGGAGAATCGTATCCCAGATCGTATTTCGGCAGCCCGAACAGGTTCGAGAAACAGGACAACACCACAATGGGGCTGTTCGCGATGAGCAACGCTGACAAAAGAAAACCGAACATACTTGTTTCGACAGCGCCGTTCAAGGTGAAAAAGGGAAACAGGCTGAGGCTTGAGGCAGCGCTTTTCGCCAGCGCTGCCGGGAACATCCTGGACGCGCAGGACGAGTGGATAGCCCTTTTCGGTATCCCGCCCATGCCGGCAGGCAGGTCTTTTGATGAAGAGCTTAAATGGATGGGCGAAAAAACAGGTATTGTGTGGCCCAGCCTTCGCGCGGAGATAGGAAGCGCGACAGGATCGGCGAGGAAATCCATGAAAAGCCAGAATCCGGACGGGTCATGGGGTTACGTGCCTAACGCGAACGCGATCAAGTATTACAAGGACCCCAACGTGCTTAAGATGCAGGAAGAAAAAAGAAAGCTCGTGGGCAACCCGGACGCGTTCACGTTCGACTGGTACGGCAAGCCGGGGGACAAGGCGTGCGGCATAAGCGCGTGGGAACTGCTCAACGTGCTTAAAGGCGCGCTTTACACCGGCGACACGGAATTCCTGGAATCCGGGATAAGGGGGCTTGAATACGTCAGGAAGAATTTCGTAAGGCCTGAAGGAGCGCAGGTGTGGGAAATACCTTTGCACGCGCCTGACATCCTTCCTTCCGGAATGCTTCCGGAGTGCTTTATCCTGGCGTACAGGGCTACAGGCGACAAAACCTACCTTGACGACGCGGTGTTCTGGGCGAGGACAGGCATAAATTTCGTATACCTGTGGACCGCTCCTGACAGGAAGGCAATGGCTTACGCAACGATACCGATCATCGGTTCAACGCTGTTCAACGGGTCATGGACAGGGGTGCCTGTTCTGTGGTGCGGGATGTGGTACGCGAGAGGCATTCTGTACCTTTCAAAATACGACAACTCAAGGCCGTGGCGGCAGATCGGCGAGGGCATAACAAGGTGCAGCATGCAGCAGCAGGTTTATTACGGCGACCCCAAGAAGGGAAGGTGGTTCTGCTACCCGGACGTCTGGAATATCCTGGATGACAATTACGGCGGGGCTGACATAAACCCGTCGGATATCACGAAGAACATCAGGATAATGAATGACAACCCGGAGATCGCTTCAGCCCTGCTCCAGTTCAACGGCCGCAAAGTCCTGGTGTGCACCGAGGCCAGGATCAAAAGTTTCGGGGCCATAGCTGACGGCGTAAGGATAGACCTTGGGGACGGGCCGGCGAACGCGCATGTTTCCGTGAGCAAGACCGTTGCGGTCAGGGCGGTGAGGATAAACGGGGTTGAAGCGCCCCAGGTGGAGAATTACACGGATACAGGTTTCCGCAAGCTCTCTGGCAACGGGGTCACTTTCATCAATGCCGGCCCTAACGCGGCAGTGGAAATAGTGATACAATAAATTCAATTATGAGTTATGAATTATGAGTTATGAGTGAAGAAATTTTATTTAAATAAACATCCTTGCTTTTGATTCATAATGCCCCTCGGGGTATAAATCATAATTCATAATTTTAGTTGAAGGGGCTTGATTCATCAACGGGCGACATTTATGACGCCCGATTCGTCCGACATTTTCGCGTAGGGGCGACCTTGCCCGCCCTTGTAGCGGTCGGATTTATCCGACATGCAGCAGTTTTGTGGTGTGTGCCCTGCATTTTCCCTCTCCCCAGAGTGGGAGAGGGTTAGGGTGAGGGGGATTTTTGCCTGCCCTACGAAGCCTTGGCGTAGTAGGGTCATTGCGAACAAAGTGAAGCAATCTATTTTTTTGCCTGCATTTGTCAAGAAGAGATAATTTTTGCAAAAATGCATGAAATTTCATTTTTTACTTGACAACTGTAAAAATTTATAGTATAATATATAACGTAAAGGAAATAAGGGCTTTTCTGTAGTAGTGGCAGAGCTTGCTTTGCGTAAAGTAGCAGTCCCGATTTATCGGGACATTTGTAGCGGTGCCTGCCCGCCAGTCAGTTAGGAGAGCGATTTATCTCACAATCAGGAGTTTAAATGAACGGCGAACTAACTAAAAGGCAAAAAGAAATCCTGGGCTTCATTGAGCAGAGCACAACAGATTGTGGCTATGCGCCTTCTTATTTGGACATCCAGAAGAAATTCTCCTTTAAATCCCCCAATGCTTCCAAAGACCATATACTTGCCCTTGAAAGAAAGGGTTATATCAAACGCGATCCTCATAAATCCCGCAGTCTTCGGCTTACGAATGGAAAAACCAACGGAAACGGTAATGGTGTTTCTGCAGTTAATATTCCTATTGTCGGCAGGGTTGCTGCAGGTGAACCGATTTTTGCCGTGCAGAACATCGAAGGCAGTCTCGCGGTTGATAATTCGTTTGTAAAGAATCCTCAGGACGTTTTTGCTCTGCGTGTTAAAGGTAATAGTATGATTGATGCCGGAATATTTAATGGCGACTATGTAATAGTACACAAACAAGAAGTTCCCGATTATAATGGTGATACCGTAGTTATTCTCATAGACGGAGAAGCCACGGTAAAAAGATTATATAAGGAAAAAGACGGCAGGCTTCGTCTTCAGCCCGCAAACGAATCTATGCAGCCGATATTTGTTAATCCTGCGGACAAACAAGTCTGGGTCGCGGGGAAAATTAAGCTAGTAATAAGAAAAATATAGAAAGGAGCAGGTATGGCAAAAGTTCTGTATCCTAAAACCGACTCCAATGAATTTAGCATTTTTCCTTTTATAGGAGAGATATCCTGGGGTTCTTTAATTTCAGGAACACAATTATCATTATTTGATGATATGCCAACACCTCCTCGGCATTCAATTGTTAAAAAGAATTCTTCGATAATTCCTGTTAAAAATAAATATAATAACACAGAAAATGTTATTCAAATCCAAAACAGAAGATATCTCGGAAATAAATATAAATTATTAGCTTTGATTGAAGAAATAATTGAGAAAAGATGTAAGCCTTACAATAGTTTCTGTGATATTTTTGCAGGAACAGGGGTAACAGGGGAACACTTTAATGCAAAGAATATAAAAATAATAAGCAATGAAATATTGTACAGCAACTATGTTTCACTTTATGCCTGGCTTTCTCCGGAATATTTTGACAGAGAAAAAATTGAAAAATACATAGATTTACTTAATTCCCTTTCCACAAATAACGATAACTATTTTTCAGTCAATTACGGAGGCACGTATTTTACTGTTGAAAATGCGCGGAAGATAGGGGCAATTCGTGAAAAAATTGAGGAATTAAAACTTAATTTCAAAGAAAAATGCATTCTTTTAACTTCTTTGTTATATGCGGTCGATAAAGTCGCAAACACCTGCGGTCATTATGATGCCTTTCGCAAAACATTGGATATGGTGGTTCCGCTAAAATTACGCACGTTGGATATTAAACAGAGCGAAAATCGAAACAATGAAATTTATAATAAGGATTCAAATGTGCTTATCAATGATATAGAACCAGATATCTTGTATATAGATCCTCCATATAACTCTCGACAATATTGTGATTCATATCATCTGCTCGAAAATCTCATTGTCTGGGATAAGCAGGATTTAGTCGGTAAAGCCAAAAAGATGGACAGGTCTAACCTTAAAAGCAAATATTGCCTCAAAGACGCCTCAAAATCTTTTTCTGAATTGATTCATAAAGCGAAATGCAAACACATCCTTGTTTCTTACAACAATACAGGAGAATCAAAAGACAATCGTTCCAACGCAAGGATAAAAGATAATGAGATAATAAATATTTTAAAGGATAAGGGCGAAGTAGAAATTTTTGAGCAGCATTATAAGGCTTTTACAACCGGTAAAAGTATAACAAATGGTCACACCGAAAGAGTTTTTTATTGTAAGGTGAGGAAGTAAATATGAAAAAACCATGGTCAGTAACAACAACGCTTAGAAATCCTGAAAGGCTTAGAAATTTTTTAATAGTCTTGAAAAATATTGAAGGTGAAGAATGGAATGCTGAAACACAGAAGAAATATCAAATTTTATTGATTAAAGAAAGAATTTATGGTTACGGTGTCAAACAGTTTTATAATGGTCTTCCATCAAGGTTTGTTAATCTTATAGATAATATAAACAAGGAAATTAGTTTTAAAGAAGCTAAGGAAATATTTGATTTAAAGGGCTACGAAGATCCAGCCATGAGAGGACGACAGTCTATTAATCCTCTCAAAAAATTAGGCCTTGTATCCATAAAAGAAGGAAAGGTTTTTATTACAGGATTGGGGCATTTATTATTAAAAGACGATTATGACCTTGGTGAAATATTTTTTAAGAGTTTTATCAAATGGCAGATCCCAAATCCTGATAATGATGATTACAAAGAAGGTGTCGGTTACGATATAAAACCATTTATCGGTACCCTTCATTTAATACATGCTGTCAATCAAAAAGCTATAAAAAATGGCGAAGAACCAAAGGGTATTAGTAAGCATGAATTTTCCCTTTTTGCACCGACTCTGATAAATTACAGGAATATTGAGGATTATGCTGCTGAAATTTTAAAATTAAGGGCTAAACTAAAAGGAAAAAATAAGCGGGAACAAAGATGGATATTCGAAGGTTATAAAAAACAATTTGTTCAAGAATTTCTAAAAACAAAAAAGCGTAAAGAGATTGAAAAATTACTCAATAACCTTGATGACTATGGAGATAATGCTATCCGGTATTTTAGATTAACGCGTTATATTTGTATAAGAGGGAATGGATTTTATATAGATTTAGAACAAAGAAGGCAAGTAGAAATTAAAAACTTATTAGCTTTTGATAGCGGGAAATCCATATCATTTATTACAAAAGATGAATATTTAGAATATATTGCGAATATTAGTGAACCAAAACTTCCCTGGGAAACAAAGGAGAAACTTAAAGAGATCTTGGATGAGCTTGTAACAGATACGCATAGCTACGAAAAGAAGCTATCTGCACCGGAAAAAGATATCCCTAATTATAAGAACTTTGACGAAAATAAATTAAAGGAGCTTATTGAAAAACTCAGAGAATATAGAAGATATTTACAGGAGCAAGAAAATCGTGTAAGCTCTCAAAATATCACGGCAATTTCTAAATATATTGAAATCCTGCAAAATATTTATAAAGAAGAAGATAAGCCGCTTGCATTAGAAAAATATACCGCATTAGCACTTCATGCTTTGAATGACGCACTAAAAATTCAACCAAATTATCCGGTTGGAGATGACAATGAACCAACCTTTACTGCTCCAGCAGGTAAGCCGGACATAGAATGCTATTACAATTCTTTCAATGCTATTTGTGAAGTGACGATGCTAACTAGCAGGGACCAATGGTATTGCGAAGGGCAACCGATAATGAGGCATTTAAGAGATTTCGAAGAAAAGAATAAAAGCAAGAACGCCTATTGCCTTTTTATTGCCCCGTCTTTGCATAGAGATACATTAAATACATTTTGGTTTTCAGTTAAATATGAATATGAAGGTAAACCACAAAGGATCATACCTTTATCAATACAGAATTTCATTGAATTGCTAAAAACCCTTGTCATAATGAAACAGAAGGGAAGGTTTTTACCACATTCAGAACTGATTGGATTATATAATAATATATTGTCTGTTTCCGAAAAAGTGAGTGATGTTAATAAATGGATAGAAAAAATTCCAAATATTATTTCTGTGTGGCAGAAAAATCTAATTGCATAATAAAATGAGAAAAAATATAATTCACAAAGGTAATTGTATAGATATTTTAAGTAAAAAAATTGACAAAAAGTCAATCAATCTAATATTTGCCGATCCTCCCTATAATCTTTCCGGTGGTGGTTTACAATGGAAGGGAAATCAAACCGGCGGAGATTGGTATATGGTCAATGAAGAATGGGATAAAATGTCAGATAAAAAATATGTTCAATTTACGAACAAGTGGATTAAAGCCTGTCATGATGTCCTGAAAGAAAATGGTTCAATTTATATTTCCTGTACTTATCATAATTTGGCAGAAGTAATGTCAGCTTTGAGGAAATACAAATTTAAAATTAATAATGTCATTGTTTGGCAAAAAACAAATTCAATGCCTAACATGACAAAAAGGGTTTTTACTCATTCTGTTGAATTTGTTGTGTGGGGGGTTAAAGGAAAAAAGTGGGTTTTTAATTATGATGAATTGAAAAAGATTAATCCTGAAAGGCAAAAAGACGGTTCTTTAAAACAAATGAGAGACGTTTGGCTTATGCCTTTAGTTCAAGGGAAGGAAAGATTAAGAAGTACAAATGGTCGTGCTCTTCATCCAACACAAAAACCTGAAGAGATGTTAAAAAGGATTATTATTGCATCATCAAATAAGGGTGATCTTGTGCTTGATCCATTTTTAGGTAGCGGAACAACTACGGCAATAGCAAAAAGATTGGGAAGACAATGGATTGGCATTGAAAAGGAAACAAAATATATCGAAGCTGCTCAAAAAAGAATAAAATAAATTATGAAGGGAGGTAAAATGCTATTTAACTTTGAAAATTTAGATTCTGTTACTAGAAAATTTATGTTGGAAGAAGTAGATCTAGTATGGTGTCGCATTAATTACTTGACATTTGGATATTTATATGGTATAATATATGCATGAACATATCAGAACGAATCGTGCTTACGCCGCAGGAAGAAGCGGCCATCGGTTGCTGGGTAAAAGGAAGAATCTTTCCGTTGCGTCTGGTGCAGCGTGCGCAGATTATTAAGTTAGCCTCACAGGGTGTTTTCAATCACGACATAGCCAGACGCCTGGGTGTTTCACGCCCCACCGTCCAGTTATGGCGGGAGCGTTTCCTGGCCCTTAGGCTGGC
>MNUP01000017.1 GCA_001871075.1 Candidatus Desantisbacteria bacterium CG1_02_49_89 | reverse complement strand
ACGCTCCCTTTGGTCGCTCGCAATGACAACTCAAAGCAGAATCAAATGTCAAGGGATTTATGTGACACCACACTAGTGTGGTGTCTCTAACAGTTCTTTACATTTGGGCTGTCATTGCGAGGAGTGTTAACGACGAAGCAATCTCGACCTAAAAATCGAGATTGCCACGCTCCCTTTGGTCGCTCGCAATGACAACTCAAAGCAGAATCAAATGTCAAGGGATTTATGTGACATCACACTAGATGAAGGAATTTTATTCAAATCAGGGCTGAAGCCCTGAGTTATCCGCCCCGATGTCCATCGGGGCGAGACCTCGCCCCAAAGGGGCGGGCAATAAAATTCCTTGTCTTTGCTCTGATACTTTGACACTCTGATACTTTGACACGTTTTTGAACAAATGACACATGACTCATGACCCCGAACCACTCATTTCCTACTACGCCTTTCAGACATCGAAGGACATGTCATTCGGGTTCAGGGCAGGCTAATGACTGTCTTTAAACAGCGGCGACATCTTTCTCAGTTTCATTATTATTCCGGGCAGGATTTGCAACACTTGCTCAATCTCGCCGTCTGTAGTATATCTTCCGAGCGTGAACCTTATCGAGCAGCGCGCGACTTCAGGCGGGATCCCGGCTGCAAGAAGGACGTGGGACGGCTCAAGGGAACCTGAACTGCACGCTGAACCGGATGACGCGGCTATGCCTGCCAGGTCCAGGTTAAGCAGTATGGATTCTCCCTCAACGTATTCAATGCTCATGCTCACGTTGTTCGGCAGGCGCCTGGTTGGATGGCCGTTCAACCGGGTTTTCTCTATCTTTTTCAGTATCCCGCTTATCATTTTATCCCTGAGCGCGGCCTGCCGTTTCATTTCGGTCTGCATTTCCTTTTTTGCTATTTCAGCCGCTTTTCCGAACCCTGCTATCCCGGGGATGTTCTCAGTGCCGGCGCGTCTGTTGCGCTCCTGCTCCCCGCCGTGAATGAACGCTGCCATTTTCACGCCTTTGCGGATATAAAGAGCGCCGATCCCCTTTGGGCCGTAAAGCTTATGCGCTGAAACCGAAAGAAGGTCAACCGGAAGTTCTTTCAAATTTATTGGGATGTGCCCCGCTGTCTGCACGGCATCCGTATGGAAATATATGCCTTTTTCGCGGGCTATCCTGCCGATCTCTTCAACCGGCTCGATCGTCCCTATCTCGTTGTTCGCGTGCATTATGGAAATGAGCACGGTCTTGTCAGTGACGGCTTTCTTCACGCTGCCCGGGTCCACAAGCCCGCTGCCGTCCACAGGAAGGTAAGTTATCTTAAAGCCCTGCGTTTCCAGGAACCTGCACGTCTCGATCACAGCGTGGTGCTCCACCGTGGACGTTATTATATGGTTCCCTTTGTCCTTGTTCGCGAAAGCAACACCTTTGATCGCGGAGTTATCGGATTCTGTGCCGCCGCTGGTGAAAACGATCTCCTCGTTCCTGCTTCCGAGAAGGCTCGCAACGCTGTCCCTTGCCTTTTCCATCACTTCTTTGGCTTCCCTTCCGAAAGAATGAATGCTTGAAGGATTGCCGAAAATATCCGCAAGGCAGGCCTGCATCACCTTTACTACTTCCGCGTGCACGGGAGTTGTCGCGGCGTTATCCAGGTATATTTTTCGAGTTTGTTTCATATTAGTTTGGCCTGTTTTGCCAGTTTGGCCAGTTTGGCCAGTCTATTTCGTAACATCGTAACATAGTAACATCGTCAAAATTTTGGCGAACAACGATGTTACGAAACACGATGTTACGAGTTAAAAGATCTCGTTCATGCTGCCTGTCCTGTAACCTTCCAGGTCCACTGTCACGTATTTATACCCCATCCGCTTTAGTCTTTTAACTATGGACTGTCGACTGTGGACCGTGGACTGTATCTTGTCAGGTTCTACCTCAATCCTCGCTGTATCCCCGTAATGCCTTACCCGCACCTGGGTGAATCCCAGCTTGCGCAGGAAATTCTCCGCTTTATTCACTCTTTCAAGTCCGGGTTCTGTCAGGGATGTGCCATAAGGGAATCTTGAGGCAAGGCAGGCAAGAGAAGGCTTGTCCCAGGTAGGCAGTTTTAATTTCTTTGAAAGCGCGCGTATGTCTTTCTTGGTAAGGCCTGCTTCCTGCAGCGGGCTTCTTACTCCCAGCTCTTTCTTCGCCCTGTTTCCGGGGCGGAAATCCTTCAGGTCGTCGGAATTTGAGCCGTCAGCCACAAATTTCAGTTTGTTCTTTTTCGCTATCCCGCTAAGCCTTGAAAAAAGTTCTTTCTTGCAAAAGTAACATCTGTTCACGGGATTTTTCCTGAAGTCCGGGTTTTTCAGCTCGCTCGTGTTTATTATGACGTGTTTTACGCCTGACTTTTTTGCCAGGGCAGCGGCTTTCTTTATTTCATCAGCCGGATACGTGGAAGAGAATGCTATCACTGCCAGGGCGTTTCCTCCGAGCGTTTCTCCCGCGGCTTTCAACAGAAGTGTGCTGTCCACCCCGCCGGAATACGCCACCAGCACGCTCTTCATCCCCGCCAGAATATCCATTAATTTTTTATATTTTTGGCTTAGTTTCATTTTCAATTTAAAATTAACCACGCGATTTCACAAGATTTTCACAAGATTAATCCTCTGCTGGACACTGGCCACTGGATACTGGACACTGTATTTAAAAGTGGATCTCCATCGCCCTGACAGGGCAGGCGTTGATGCACAGCCCGCACACGATGCACTTGTCGTCGTGGAAATCGACCTTCCTTGTTTTCTGGTCCAGCGCAAGAGCTCCCGCAGGGCAGATAGTAACGCACGCCCCGCAGTGCGTGCAGCGTTTATCGTTGCGCTTGATGTCCTGGCTCAAAGGTTGTAAATTCACGCCGGTCTTTTTAAGATATTCCAAAGCCTTTTCATAATCTTTTTCCGTCCCGGTAAGCTCCAGGACGAGCAGGCCTTCCTCGTTGGGCATAACGGACGCCTTAAGGATGTTGAATTCAAGGTTGTAATCCTTAACCAGGTTGCTTATGATAGGCTGGTCCAGGAGCCTGTGGGGAAACTTCATCACTATCCTTCTCGATACCATTTTTAACTCCTTTCAAAAATGATTACGGTGATTTTAACTGATGATTACAGTGATTATTTTAAGTATCAAGAGTCAAGCTTTCAGCCAAAAGTACTTCTCCGTGCCTCAGTGCCTCAGTGGTGATTTCTTTCGTGTTTTCGTGATACTTTCGTGCCTGCCCGCCGAAGCCTTGGCGTAGGCGCGGATTTCGTGGAAATCTTTTGGATTTCAGCGGTCGGATTCGGTGGTGAATGATTTTTTAGGCAGGAGCGCTGATGAAACCGATGCCGCGATGACCGCCTTAACAAGATCAACCGCTATAAAAGGCAGCACACCCATCGCGAGCGCCTGTTGCAAATCCAGCTTCATTAAAAGCGCGAGGTGCACGGTCCCGCAGGCATAGTATATGAGCGTGGCGCTCAGCATTGCCAGGATCTGCCGCGGGAAAAAACGGTTACCTACTTTCCTATCCGCTATATCCCCCAGATAAAAACCCGCGAACACGAACCCGACAAGATAGCCCGCGGTGGGGCTTGACAGGAACTGGTAGAACGATACCGCTTTCCACCCGGCAAACCACGGTATGCCGCACAGCCCAAGGAAAACGTAAAATATCTGGCTGATACCGCCGTATTTCCTTCCCAGGAATATACTTCCCAGAAATACACCCAGCACCTGGCCTGTTATCGGCACAGGCGTGAAAGGAAGCGGGATACGTATTCCCGCGAGAAGGCCGGTTATCCCGGCGAAACAAACGCTCAGCATAAGTTTTCCGGCGATCCCCCTGCTTTCTCTCCACGCGAAAGCTTCATAGCGCAGATCCATTATTCTCTCGGTCATGTGGCCTCCATTAAGTCGTGCGTCCCGCCCAGCAAGATTGGCGGGCAAGCTGTTCTTCGTGCATCGTAAAAACTGAAACAACTAAAATACCACATAACATACTCTATTAAGTTTGATGCTATATTATATCATATTTAAAGACAAAAGTCAATCGTTTTTAAATACAGATGCTGGATCCTGGATCCTTGATCCTGGATGAGGGAGTTTATTTAAATAAGTCCTTAATCTACTGATAATCGCATAATACCTTGACAGTTGTCTTTGCGAGCCGAAGCCGCGAGCTGAAACCACGAGCAAAGCGTGGCGGGCAAGCGTGGCGGGCAAGCGAAACAATCTCGTTTTTAACGACGGGATTGCCACAGGCTTCGCCTTCGCAATGACATCAAAAACCGTCAACCAATTAAGCGAATATCAGTAGGATCTAATATCCAGCATCCAGGATCTATCTTTAAAAATCTTTGATCTAGGATCTAACATCTAGGATCCAGGATCTTTATTTACAACCATAACTTCGATCTTTTTCGTTTTAACCTGGAAAACAAGCAGGATGACCGCGGCAATACTGCACAGAGAAATAACCAGGCAGGCGCCGGTGATGCCCAGCACCGGGATCAATAACGTGCCGCAAAGCGCCGCGCCAAGGAACCCTCCGAAATTATCCGCCCAGCCGACCATCCCAGCTGTTTTCCCGCTGCCGATCGCCGTGGAGCCGTAAACCGACGACGCGTGCGGGAATTCAAAGCCCGCGATGAACCCGATAAGGAAGACCGGGACCATGAAAAAGAACTGTGACAAACCCTGGGGCATTTTTGAAAAAGCGGCTGACGCGAAAATCCATGACAGAAACGGGATCAGCAGGGGGAAAAGAGCCATGCCGCAGCACGCGAAAACAAGCCTGCGCCGGTTCGCTTCCCCGTTTTTCTTCAGGGATCTGAGCGCGACCCACCCTCCCGCGGCAAGCCCGCACATGAACACCGCGGTGATGAAACCTATCATCTGGTAAAGGTATCCGTAAAGGTTCTGGAACAAAAATATAAGCATGATCTCCAGTCCCATCGCGGCGAAGCCGCAGGCGAATATAGCGAAAAGGGCGCTGAACCTCTGCTGCTGCGCCGGCGTTCTCCTGCGTACCAGGATGGTAAAATACCGCATGGCAAGGAAAAGGCCCAGGAGCATAACCGCCCATCCGACCCTGAACCATTCCCCGAGCCTTCTCAATAAAGGGCCCATGCGTGAACCCGAATACGCGTCCCACTCAAGCAGGGAATAGAAATACGAAACAGGCTTGAGGTCCGTGTTTACCCTGGACCAGCGCCATTCTTTCAGGAAATCGTTTATATACCGCACCCTGTCCGGCGGGAAGAAATACGGGAAATGCTCTTCTGAAAAGAACGGCATCCTTACGTTTTTTGACCAGTATCTTTCCTGCAGGACCTTATAATCATCGGTCACGACCCCGGTTTCCTGCGCGCAGAAAAAGTAATTCGAGTATCCCGTGCTCACCTTAACGTCCGCGAACACGCTTGAAAGCGTCCTGTACGCGGAGCTGAAATAGTTGCCGACCTGCCAGGTTATCGCGTCCGCTGTGCTGGCGCCGAAGCAGGCGAATACCCCGCCCTTCTCGAGTATCCCCGCGGCTTCCCTGAAAAATTCCCGCGTGTAATACCTGTTAACCATGGCCGTAGAGGGTTGCGGAAGAGCCAGAAAAACCACGTCATATTTGCGGGAACAGCCTTTCACGTAATGCCTGCCGTCCTCGTGGATATATTTCAATCTGTTATTGTCCTTTATGCCAGGGACCTCGCCCGCGTAGCGGCCCATCGCCTGCATTAGTTTGCTGTCCAGAAAAACGCAGTCAACCGAAATATCCGGGTGAAGCAGCATGAACCCCAGGACCCCCGCAGGCACCTCGCCGATGACAAGCACGCTTCTGGGGTTCGGGTGCTGGAAAAGAACGTAGTTCGCGAGCGGCGCGTCCTCGTATTCATCCGGGAAGGAAAAAAGCAGGTTGCCGTTGCCGAACATGCTGTACTGCCCGAGGAATTTCCCCACGGCTATGTTCTGGTATTTCGTGTCAGCCGTCTCGACAAGCTCTATCCTCCTGTTAAGCGATTCCCAGCGCCTGCGCACGGTTTCTTTTTCAAGGGCGCCGGACGCGACCAGGGAATAAATTGACAGGCCCAGGCACGCGAGCGCGAATACCACGCCTGCCGGCTTTGAGGCGAATTTTATCCTTTTCATTGCCAGGAACCAGACTGAAGCCAGGACACAGGCGAATGCAGCTGAAAGCAGGAGGTACGCCTGGTAATGAAGGGCGAAATAAAAAGTAAAACCGGCGCCGCCGGCAAGGAAACCCAGGGATTCGGACACGTAAAGCTTCGAGATCTCCTCAGCCGTGTTCTCATATTCTTCCTTCGCGCAGTATATCCTGGCGCCAAGCGGAAAAGCTATGCCTGCCAGGAAACAGAAAGGGAACATTACCGCGGCGGAATACAGGACGGTTGTGAAGAACGGGATATACTGGCCCGACGGGACGCCGAGCACTGACCTGGCTGTCCTGATAAGAAAAAGCTGGACAAGCGGGAAGAACGCGCCCACTGTCACCAGGGTTATGAAGAACCTGTACAGCCCTTTGATCTTTTTCACCAGGTACGCTCCAGTAAAAGATCCGGCAGCCACCCACAAGAGCCAGATGCCCAGCACAGCGCCCAGCACAAGTTCGTTACCGTAAAAGACGTTAAGGAATTCCCTGATGGTAACGGACTGCACCAGCGCTGAAACCGCTCCCAGGACGAAAAAGATTATCGGTAACATACCTTTTAACCACGAATTTCCACGGATTCCCACGAATTACAACTAATTAATCACGGAGGCACGGAGAACTCAATTAAAAATTAAAAATGTAAAATTAAAAATGAAGGATTTTTGTTATTTAAAATAGAAACCTTGCTTTTGACTCATAATTCATAACTCATAATTCATAATTGATTTTACACATGGCCCATGACTACTATCGCAGAAGGATCAAAACGCCCCACAGCGCCAGGAGCGCTCCGCATGCCCGCCCCGCTATATCCGACGCCCTTTTAAATTTCAGCAGGTAAGAAGACGCGCCGCCAGCGAGTGTCCCGAACAGCAAGACCGGAGAAAGCATTGTTCCAAGCCCGAAAGCCGCGCCAAAAGCCATACCCTGCAAGCCGTTTTTCGCCTCAAGTATTATCATCGCGAGCGCGCCCATAAGCGGGGCGCAGGGAGAAAGGCCTGTGAGAAATCCCAGGATTATCGTGCCCCTCATCCCCTTTTCGATCGTATGCTCCCGTAAGATCCTGCAGAACGGTGATTGGAAATTTTTTCCAAGGATTATCAATACGCCGAACAGGATAATTATTGCCGCGCCGACCTTATTGATATAAAGACCTATGTTATGCTGGTAAAATCCCCTTAAAAGCATTTTCGCGGCAAAACCCGCGAGAAATCCCAGGATAACGTAGGCGGTAAACCTGGAAACTGAGAACGCGAGGCTTGCCAGAAAACCTTTTTTCCATCCCTTTTCAGCGCCCGCGATATAAGGCAGGATAACCGGCAGGCACACGCCCATGCACGGCCCCCACCCCATTGTTAGACCTGTCAGGAATAATTTTCCGAGTTCGCTTTTCATTGATGCATAACTACCTTTTAACCACGGATTCTCACGGATTAGCACGGATTAAAACTCTGTAAACTTTGTAAACTGTATAAACTATGTAAACTGAATTTGGCTTTTATGCTACTTCCAAACCCCGGGGATCTGGGCTTTGCAGTACTTGCACCTGCCGTTCACTATGTTGTTCGCGCTTATCTGGTATCCGAACCGGTCTATGAGCAGCTTCCCGCAGTTGTGGCAGTACGAGTCCTCAGCCGGATGCCCCGGCACGTTGCCGATATAGCAGTAAAGCACTCCCTGCGATCTCGCGATCTCCACGGCTTTTTCAAGGGCTTCAACCGGGGTAGGCGGAAGGTTCTTGAGCTGGTACTGCGGGTAGAACCTTGAGAAGTGTATGGGAACGTCCGGGCCCAGGTTCTTCACCACCCAGGCGCACATCTCCTTGATCATTTCCGGATCATCGTTCTTCGTGGGAATGACAAGGTTTGTGATCTCCACCCAGACCCCGTTCTTCTTAAGCGCCTTCAGGGTTTCGAGCACGGGCGCGAGGGACGCTGAGGACATTTCTTTGTAATAATCCTCGGAAAAGCCCTTAAGGTCTATGTTCGCCGCGTCCAGATATTTTACGAGTTCTTTCAGCGGTTTCTCGTTTATGTATCCACAGGAGTGATAGACGTTTTTCAGCCCCAATTTTTTAACTTCTATCGCGCACGCAAGCATGTACTCGTAAAAATTCGTCGGCTCGCTGTAAGTGTATGCAACTGACGCGCACTCCGCTTTTTTCGCAAGGCCTGCCGCGGCTTCAGGCGTGAGAAAGAAATTATAAGTTTCCTTCGGGCTCTTCTGGGATATCTCCCAGTTCTGGCAGAATAAGCAGCGCAGGTTGCAGCCGGCTGTCGCTATGGAAAACGAGGCTGTCGCGGGCAGGAAATGGAAGAAAGGTTTTTTCTCAATCGGGTCTATGTGCACCGCGGTGGGATTTGAGAACGCGTTTGTGTAAAGCGTCCCCTTTACGTTCTCCCTGACCCTGCAGAATCCCGTGCCTCCGGGAGGGATAGGGCAGTTCCTCGGGCACAGCTGGCACTGGACGCTGCCTTCGGCAAGCCTCCGGTAATACATCGCCTCGCGCGGGTGGGTCTTGCCCAGCTCCTGCTTCTGCAAGCCCGCTTCCTGGGCGTGGACAACGTGTAACGTGTAAGGTGTAACGTGTAAGGCAAACAACAAAAAAAACAAAATCGCTTTTTTCATTTTTTTCGGCTCCTGCGATCCACTGCGAAAACACAAAATGTCAGCCACGGATATCCACGGATTAAAATATCAGGGCTAAAGCCCTGAGTTACGATAAAATTCCTTGCTTTTGCTCTGACACGTTGATACGTTGACACGTTGACACGCTTTTAAACTAATGACTACAGTTAGTCGCGTTCTGATGTCACTTTTCTGATCAAAACGGAGGCGGCGCTGCCCGCGGCGTAAAGGACCGCCCCTGTGCCCGCTATCCACAGCCACTCGTTCAGGTTGAGCGGCACGGTTTTGAAGATCCTGTTCAGGACAGGGACGTAAACAACCAGGAACTGCAGTATCACGGAGCTTGCCACGGCAAGGACCAGGTACACGTTCGAGAACAGGCCGGTCTTGTACTGCGAGCGTATCATGGCTATCCTGACTATCTCAAAAACCACTATCGCGGTGAACGCCATTGTCCTTGCCTCTTCAACGCCTGAGGATCCCAGCCCCTTGTTGAACAGGAACAGGACGCCGGCGCACACAAGCGCCCCTATCGCAATGATATTCATGACCATGTTGCCTGACACGATACTTTCATCCGGTTTTCTGGGCGGGCGCTTCATTATGCCTTTTTCCGAAGGGTCCATTGCCAGGGCAAGCGCGGGCAGTCCGTCAGTTACAAGGTTCATCCACAGGATCTGTATCGCGGTAAGGGGCGCGATTATCGAGCCGTTTAAATCCCTGAACCCGATAAGCATGGCTATGAACAGGACAAGCACTTCCCCCAGGTTGCAGGAGAGCAGGTAGTTAACGAACTTCTTTATGTTGTCGTATATTATCCTGCCTTCCTCAACTGCGTTCACTATTGAGGTAAAGTTGTCATCCGTCAGTATCATTCCGGACGCTTCCCTTGCCACGTCTGTGCCGCTCAGGCCCATCGCAACGCCTATGTCGGACCTTTTAAGTGCGGGCGCGTCGTTAACCCCGTCCCCTGTCATCGCGACTATGTGCCCCTTTTTCTTAAGCGCCTCCACTATCCTTATCTTGTGCTCCGGGTTCACCCTCGCGTAGATCGAAGTGCCTTCAACGACCGCGTCAAGATCTGTGCCCGCGTCCAGGTCTTTCCCGGTGAGAGCCTTGCCCTGCAGCCCGATCTCCCCTGCTATTGCCTGGGCTGTAACAAGAAAATCCCCGGTTATCATCACTACCTTTATTCCGGCGTCCCCGCACTCCTTTATCGAGTTCAGGACCTCGGGGCGGGGAGGATCTATCATCGCCTGCAGGCCGATGAATACCAGGTCTTTTTCTATCTCATTCTGGTCCTTCGCGTCCTTATCCAATTTCTTATAGGCGAATGCCAGCACCCGCAGGGCTGAACCCGCCAGCTCCAGGTTCTTCCTGAATATTTCTTCGTAGTCATCTTCCGTCATTTCCCTGGCATTGCCGTCCACGGTTATATATTTGCATTTATCCAGGACCATTTCAACAGCGCCCTTTGTAAAAACAAGCTTTTTCGCCCCGGCAAACCCGCGGCCCGCGTTGTCGTGGATAGTGGTCATCATCTTGCGTGAGCTGTCAAATCCTATTTCGCCTGTCCTGGGATACTGGTCTGCCATGCCGGCGTCGTTTATGCCTGCTTTTCTCGCGCTGACAAGAAGCGCGCCTTCAGTGGGGTCGCCTATGAGCTTTTCGTCCTTAAGCACCGAATTGTTATTAAGCGCTCCCGCGAGCAGGAGCGGCTCAAGATCCTTTGGGCTGATCTTCTTTCCGCCCTCAAGGAATTCGCCCTCGGATCTGTACCCGGACCCTGCCACGTCAATGGTCCTGCCGTTATAATATATTTTTTTGACTGTCATTTCGTTGCAGGTAAGCGTGCCGGTCTTGTCAGAGCATATCACGGTGGCGCACCCAAGCGTTTCCACAAGCGGCAGGCGCCTGACAAGCGCGTGGCGCTTTATCATCCTCTGCACGCCTATTGCCAGGCTTATGGTCACAACCGCTGGCAGGCCTTCGGGTATCGCGGCAACCGCAAGGCTGACCCCGATAATTATCATCTCCAGCAGTTTCCCGCCTTTCAGCACCCCTGTAAAAGAAACAAACGCGGATATGAAAATGATCGCCCAGCCAAGCCATCCCGCAAGGGATTGTAATTTTTTCTGCAAAGGCGTTGTTTCTATCACTATGCCCTGGATGAGCCCGGCTATCTTCCCTATCTGCGTGGACATGCCCGTGCCTGTCACAACCGCCCTGGCATGGCCCGCGGTTATTATAGTGCCGGAATACAGCATGTTCTTCCTGTCAGCGATAGGAGTGTCCTCGGCGAGCGGCCCGCTGTTCTTTGAAACAGACAGAGATTCACCTGTGAGCGCGGATTCCTGGGCTTCAAGGTTCATGCCGCTGACAATCCTAGCGTCAGCCGGTATCTTTTCCCCGACCTCAACCAGGATCAGGTCACCGGGAACAAGGCTTGCGGCAGGGACCTCCTTAACCGAATTGTCCCTGACAACCCTGGCTTTCAGGCCTGAGAGTTTTTTCAGCGCCTCTATGGATTTCTCGGCCCTGAACTCCTGCAGGAAACCCAGCACCGCGTTCAGGATGAGGATCACCAGTATCACGATGCTGTCAAGCCATTCGCCAAGCAGCATGGATATTGCTACCGCGGCCATCAGGATATAGATAAAGAAATTGTTGAACTGGGAGAAGAACAGCTTCAGCAAAGACGCCTTTTTCTTTTCCTTCAGCTCATTGGGTCCGAACTCCGCCAGCCTGTCTGCCGCCTCTTTTTCGGTGAGGCCGGAGGCCCGGGTCTTCAGGCCTTCAAGCACCGCTTCCGCTGACATTGAATGTTCTTTATCGGCTGTCATTCCATCCCTTTTCCCGCATTATATTTTGTCTATTTTAAAATTAGAATTATGCAGGCACTGTAACGTAAAATATCCTGGAAAAAGTGATACGACTTTCCCTTCTAAAATAACCTCTTTCCTGACATAATCTTGCCTGTTCTCCATTACTTCGCAAATCGATACTTTCCGGACATTGTCCGGAACCTTAATATAGTGTCTCGGCGCACAACCCGCAAAAACAAATAGACCGAACAAGAATAAAAACTCTTCCGGCATAAACGCGAATTAGAACTTTTACTGATGTTCGCTTAATTGGTTGACGCTTTTTAATGTCATTGCGAGGGCAAAGTCCGTGGCAATCCCGTCGTTAAAAACGAGATTGCTTCGCCCCGATATTCATCGGGGCTCGCAAAGACAGCTGTCAAGGTATTATGCAATATTCAGTAGGTTCGTCAAACGGGGCTAAGGCCCCTACATCATCCCGTCTCCCATTACTCCCATATCCTCCGGTTCCATCAAATCTTCTTCTTTCTCCATTATCATTTCCTCGTCAGATTTCATCTCCTTCGTTTCTTTCGTCTTCATGGATTCCATTTTAAGAGCTTTTTCAGATCCCATTTCATCCATAAAATCCGAAACCCAGAATGAATCTTCTTCCGCGGCGTAACCGTCTTCTGGCATAGCCGCATCTTTCATGTCGCCTGCTGGCTCTTTAAACGCGTCCAGCATTCCCAGGATGTCCGCAAATGCCATTGATTGCCGCACCCATTCTTTTTCCGTCTCAGGCATAGGTTCAATATTTGCCGGCTCCCCGCCCATTCCGTTCATTCCCTCCATAGTTTGAGCATATGCCGGTTGAATGGATATT
>MNUP01000113.1 GCA_001871075.1 Candidatus Desantisbacteria bacterium CG1_02_49_89 | reverse complement strand
GATATCTGGAACGGACTGTTTTAACTGTATTGCGGGCAACATCCAAGGATTCCATTATCTGCAGATCGGTTTTTCCTTCATCAGCCAGCAATAATATCCGGCAGCGCGTTATCTTTCTGGCTTTTCCGCTGCCCTTACAGATAATCTGTTTTAATAATTCCTGCTCTTTCGGCTTTAGCCTGACTTGATTTTTTATCTTCATGGTTACTACCTCCTTTAGGAGATAGTATACCACAAATATTGCAATTTGTCAAGAATTAATGTTACAATGCACTAGCTTCATTGATACCGACCTCCGTGGTGCTTATCCTTTCCCCGGATGAATTATAGCCGTAGGTCGTTACTTTATTGCTTCCTCCAATCTGCTCTGATACTTGCAGGAGATTCCCGTTACTACTTTCATAGGTCCAGTAGGTATTGTAGCCTCTTGCGTTCCGCAGCCATTCAATGCCGCCGAATGTCTGATTATAACTCCTTTCAGCTACTTCTGTTTTGTTATATTCTCCCCTGCCATGGATTATCTCTTTTATTACATTTCCTTTTGCATCATAAAAATATTCGGTTATAATGCCTCTATTGTTTATCTGTGTTTTGTTTAGTTTTTCCTCGTCCCAGACCGCAGTTATTTTTTCAAAATTCGGCAGTTCAATTTCGCTATGGAATCCTTTTTCGTTGTATCTGTCAATGGTAAGATGGGATTTTACGTTATCAAAATTTTCTGTGATGTGCGTTTCGGGCAGCATTTTGCCATCTTTTTCAAAAAACCTATATTCAAATTTACGCAATACGGGTGTATTTAACCCGTCTGCTTTCTGAATTTCCGCCAATCTTCCGAAATCATCGTATTTATAGCTAAGCCTTGAACTGCCAGGACTGCGACGCGGGTCGTCTGCATAAATGAGTTTGCAGATATTTCTATAATATCCGAAGGGGGAGATATACGATTCGTACCTATAATATGAACCATAATACTTAGCTACCCCTTGAGAAACATAGCTGTTTACAAGATAGGGTGCTGCATCGGCACTTGCCGGAGGTCCCCCATATTCATAATTATATTCATATCTACGCCCATCAAAGAATCCATAAATACTAAAAACGACGCCGATATAATAAGGGTCATTACGACCATATACAGGATCAAAATTATACATCTCAAAACAATTGTAATAAAAATTAATTTGTTGATTGGAAGACATATTTTTTATCGAATCAAGCTTAATATACCATTTTTGAATACCATTAATTATTGTAACATAGACTAATGACCATGTCAGAACTAATTCGTTATTGTTCCTATCTACTATTTTTATAAGTCGTCCCAAATGAAGTGAATACGGATAGTTATAACCGTAATTACCATTATCAAAATAATACTTGGTCCCAAATTTATCGGTAACTATCCAGTAGCTTTGTGATTGCGTAAGATTAAGATAGACTCCGGGAGGAGGTTCATATATAGATCCTTTTTTAGAAAATCCTTTGATGCCCCCATATTCATCCATAAAATATATCGTGTCTCCTGCGCTGGGGTTGAGTATGCGTATATCGTAGTTACACACCCAGCCCTTCCCCAATATTCCTATATAATCAGACTGGCTGTTATATGTCCTGAAAAATTCAATATCAGGGCCTCTTCCAGAAATTTGAAAATCTCTGACAGTAAAACAAAGGTTTCCGTTCAGTGTATTTACACCTTCTATGGTTCTCTGGGTTCCCCGACAGGGGATTCCGGTAGGATTTCCGGGCATATATAAAAATGAAATGTTGATGTATTTTATTCCGGATGTGCTGCCAAAAATTTCTGCTTTTACTTTGCAGGAACCGACTTTTTGAGGGGAAAGCATTGCCTTGATAACGCCATTTTTATCCGTATTTACCGTTATTGATTTGGATGAAGAAGGTATAAAAACAGCATCTCCCTCTATGGATAAATTTACAGGCCAACCTTCAACGAATCCTCCTGACTGCTTGGCAACTATGACCGTAACGGTTGAAAGACTGGCATTATACGCTATTTCAGGATAAGCAGTTACAGTGAAATCAAATGGTTCCGTAATTACTTGCGCCAGGCAAACAGAACTCTGAATTCGGCAAATTGTAATAAATAGAATTAAAAAGAAAAATATTTTATGTTTTTTAAACATACCCATCCTTGTTTTGAATAAAAAAAGCGCTTGTCCGCCACTAATGCTTTGGCGGATTTAGCGCCTTGTGTTTATTACACGAATCCTGCTATTCTCCCTGCCCAGGCATTTATGGAATATAAATGCGTCAGGACATCTGAGAAAGAATAGCTTAATGCCTTTTCACTTCTAATGAAGGGCATAAATCCTCAGGGCTTAAAATAAATTCGACCTTGCGGAGTATTACGGATCTTGTAAATAATCTTCAGCTTTCTACAATTATTATTTTAAAGCCAGCACATCCGCCGGCGTGACGCTTATCTCGTTCGTGAACGGGGTCTCAATGGTGGGATAATCTGTACTGAACGCGGTAACCACGATATAATATGTTGTGCCCGGCTCAGCGTTAAAAACATAGTGCGCTTCGCTTACCGGCTTCACGCCTATCCACCTGTAATTTTCTTCCAGGCTTTTCCTGACGTATATCTTGTAACCCGCGACGTTTTCTTCCTCGCTTGGAGCCCAGAACAGGAGCACCTTCTTACCCTTCACGTCCGCTTTCACACGCGGAGTTGCCATCTGCATCCTGCTGTTTTCCGCGAGTTTTATCGCAGATCCGAACTCAGCAACCAGTGATATCCTGTGCGTCTGGCCCATGTTTCCGTACGGGACGAAAGCATAGTCAATCCCGCACCCCTCCCACCTGAACCCGAACCCGGCTGTAATCCCTGCAAGCGCGTCAATATCGGATAACTGCCCAGTCCTGTACCCGAACCTAAGCGCCAGGACCTTATTGCACCACAACTCCGTCCCGATGTTAACGCTGAACCTTGCATCCAGCGGGGCGTAGTTAATATCCAGCGCAAGCACAATATTTTCACTGAGCTTGCATGAGCCTCCCGCCTTTATATTTAGCGGCATCAGGCTTGCCTTTAAAGGGTCTATGAAAACAAGCGGGGTTCCGATATTCTGAATATTGACTCCCAGGGCAAGATTCTCTATTCCCTCGAATTTCTTAAGTATTCCGATGTCCGCGCCGATACCTACCGCGGAATTGTAAGCCAGCCTTTCCTGCAGGACTTTCAGGGTAGCGCCGATCGAAAGCGAACCGATCGCCTTCGCGTACGCGACACCTACCATCAGATCAGAAGCGTCCACGCTGCCGCCTGTTGCCACGCCTGCGGCGTTAGTAATCTGCATCGGCTCAACACCAAGGTACGCAATACTGAACCCTATGGAACCGAGATCACACAGGCTCTGCCCGTAGGCAAGATACTCATAATTCACGCCCTGCATCCAGGTATTGTGCGTGAAAGTAACTTGCTTTCCGGTAAGCAGCGAAAGCCCGGCTGGATTCCAGTATAGAGAATTGATGTCGTCAGCCACACCGACGTAGGCTTCGCCCATCGCAACCGGGCGCGCTCCAATTCCTATCTTTAAGAATGCTGCTCCGGTTCTTCCTGAACCGGCCCAGCAATCGTGTAAGGTGTAAGGTGTAAGGTGTAAGGCAAGCAATGCTATGGCCCAAAAGATAAATAAATTTTTTCTGTTCATTTTTTTCAGTATCCAGTGTCCAGTATCCAGTGTCCAGTTTAAAAACCAATTAATCCGTGTATATCCGTGGCTGAACTTATTAGCGTATCAGAAGGAACTTGCCGGTGGCGGGCTTGTTGCCGTTCGCGTCGGTTATCGCGTAGTAATAAACGCCGCTCGCTACCTCTTCCGCCGCAGCGTTCGTTCCATCCCATGTTACAATTCCGTTATTATCCGTGTCCTCTGCGCTGAACACAAGTTCCCCAGCAAGGTTAAATATTTTAACAGTTGCGCCGTTCGTCATACCGTCAAAAGTTATATTTGGAACAGTAGCCGGCTTGAACGGATTTGGTCCGATCTTCACCGAAGAAAGGTCTGTTGCCATCCCCTTTACCATCAATCCGTAAATGCTGAAATGGCTGACGCTTGCTTCAAGCGTCCCGTCCGCAGCGTCTGCCTGGGCAAGCCCTGATGCTGTGAGCTTGCCGGCTGATACTTCCTCCCATTTACCGGTCTTCTCGTTCAGCCAGAATATACCCAGCTTTCCCGCCGGGACATTGCAGCCGTCAACCTTACCGTCCCGGTTCACGTCAGGATAGGGAATGGAAATGCGCACGTTCCTCTTGAACGCCTGTTCGCCGCTGGAAAGCGAGAAACTCCTGAAAACCCCTATGGGCGAGAGGCCTGACCCGCTCTTCGGCAAAGAACCGCGGATGCTGTCCTGGCTGATCACGTTCACGCTTAAAGTCGCAGGTTCGCTGAGTGCATTATAGGGTATATATACCTTTGTCCCGTCAGCAAGCGTTACATCGCAGTCCTCTGCGGCTGTAACCTTCTGCTTCTTGCAGACCACCCCGCCGTTATTTCCTTCCTGTATGTCGGCATCCGCGTGAGCGACTGCCACCGTTATGTAGTCCGGGACCGGTTCGCAGTTGCCGTTCTTGTCAAAAGCCATCGCGCGCAGCTCGTATTCTCCCTCACTGAGCAGACTCGCGTTAAGCTTCGCCGAATATGGTATTGCGTTATCAAGGAATCCCAGGTCTGACCACGGCCCGCTGCCCTTTGCCCTGAACTGGAACTGCACCGAGCAGGTTTTTTCATTGGATTCTGCGACGATGCTGACAGCGTTCCCGTCAATTGTCTGGCCGTTCTTCGGAGTGGTTACCATCGCCTTCGCTTCGCCCGGAACAGGATTCGCAAGGCTGAACGTAATGTGGTAGTTGATGTCATCATAGTCGCGGTCGTTGCCTACAACTGACTGCAGGTCCTCCCACGCTGTTACGTATGAATTGCTGTATGGGTCCCACCATCCAGGCACCTCTTTCTTCAAAAGTGCTCTGTCCCAGTGTATGGCGGCGTTGCCGTTGACCTTGACCTTGCGGCCGATTATGGAACCGTAAAGGTTGCCGTTCCCCTTTACTTCAACAGTCGCGCTGGGCGCGTAAATCGTGCCGAAGAACTTCCCGTTACCCGGGATCTCCGCGTTCAAACCGCTGACATAAACCGAAAGGTTTGAGCAGACCCCTGCGCGCAGGCCGTCATTGTTCACCACCCCGTTCCCTGCGGCGATGAAATCACCCGCGCAGTAGATCTCGACCTTTCCGTTTATATAAAGCGCGGCATTGCCTGTAACGCTCACCGAGTTATAGTAATAAGCCCCTGTGTTGAGAGTGAGTGAGCTGTTCCCGGCTATTGAAAGGTTTTCAGTTGAAGTGAAGTCTTTTACAGGAGGGAAATTCACGAAATTCCCTGCAGGGGCGGTTGAGCCCGTGACCCTGGCGTTGTTGCTCAGGTCCACCTGCCCGCCGGGGCCAGGTGTCGCGTCCCCGTTTATAACTACGTTGCCTGTCAGGAGTATCGAGGAATTGCTGCGTATGCTTCCGCCTGAGCTGCTGCGGCTCACGCTGTAAGGGCCTATGTCCGAATTATAACTGTCCGTGTAGGAATTTCCAGTGAACTGCAGAACGTTTATCTTGTCGTTGCCGAAAATGGCGTAGGAAAAAGGATGATCGTCAGCGGTTGAACCCGGATTGTCCTCAAGCACGTCTTTCAAGCGCGCTATGAAAGCCCTGCCCGGATAATAGAATGATCCGTCCAGGCCGTAACCGGCAAGCGCGTCAGTGCTGTAGATAATTTCGTTGGTGTTGCGCACGTGGATCGCGGGCGCTATCCATATGCATCCGCCGAGGCGCAGCCTGTACGTGAACCAGCCGGGATATTCCCTGCCCTTAGCGAAGTCGGGGCAGTCATTAACTCCCCAGCCGATAATGGTACCTGCGGGATTTCCCGAACCCTGTATGGTTCCCTCGATCGTGCCCTCAACGTCAAGTATCTGCGTGCCCAGCGGTTTCAGCGGGGTGTGAATAAGGATCTCAACGGTATAGTTGCCGCTTGCCGCTTCATTGTCTGTCAACATTATGATCGGCCCTGATTGGAGCTGGGCCTGGGTGTATGATTGGTACTTAACCAAAGTACCAACACTGTTAAATGTTTTGAACTCCGCGAGCTGCAGCCACTGTCCGTATTCGCTGTCCAGGTAAAGCCGGCTTTCAAGCGTGTATCCGGATTCCTGGAAGAAATGGTCCAGCAATCCCCTGTAGGTATAGATCTCACCGTTCCCGCCCACGGAGAAAGCGCTCATAGCTCCCGCTTCTCCCGCGCAGAGCGTAAGGACCGCCAGCATCATTATCCCAGCAATTAGCAATCTATTTTGTTTCATCATCTTTTTCTGTACGTATCCGTGAAAATCCGTGTTAATCCGTGGTTAAAAAAATACCCATCCGATCAGGTTGTTCCTGTGGATGGGCCGCATTATACTTTTCTGGTGGTGTTCAACCACAGGCAGCCCGGCTGTCCCCTTATATGATCACTGTAATCTCAGCTAAAATCCCGCCTCATCGGCGGGTCGCCGTAGGGGCGACACTGTAATCATTTTTTAAGGACCCTTGGCTTTGCGCGTCCCGGTTGCCCGGGATTTGCCTTTAATTATTTTACTAATGTATATATTATAGCATGTATTTCAGAAATGTCAATGAAATTCATCTTTGAGCTAAAACAATTTTGACACGGATCAACACTGATGGACACAGTTTGAAAATTTGCAATTTAAAATTTGCAATTTGAAATTTGAAATCAGAAGTTGAGTGTCATCCTGTGCTGTACTTTATCATCGGTTTCGCCGCAGATCTTAAAACCTGATTTTTCATAAACATGGATTGCGCGGGGGTTGTCCTTAAATACTTCAAGGGAAATGCCCTTCCTTCCTTCAGCGCGGCAGGAATCAATGACATATTTTAAAAGTTCCTGGCCTACGCCCTGGCCCTGGCATTCGTCGCGCACGCAGAAACCCAGCTTTACAACCGGCTCATTCGTAGCGAAAATATATCCGGCCAGTTTCCCGGGATCATCTTCCGGAAAAGCCCCGAAGATCCTGATCTCTCCCCTGTCTATCTTTTTCGCTTGTTCCCTGCCGTCTTCATACGTCATCTTGTGCGGGTGAAAAAAGTAAACGGTCTTCTCTGAAAGGCTTGTGAAGAATTCCCCAAGTATTTCTCCTTCATCTTTTGTAAGCAATCTTATAGACACAATTATTATCCTTATTTATCAGGCAAATAAAAAATGGGGGCTGTCCCTATTTTAGGAATGCGGAGCGGACTTCCTCAATTAAATAAATGCCTTTCTTCTGCGTGTCCAGCAAAAACTTCTTGAATTCCTGCTGACGCTTGTTCAGAGTCAACGGCTCTGACAGCTCCGAACGCCCATTGGCACCTGACTCATAGACGCGCGAGAATTTTTTATTGCCGCTCCTGCCCTGCTCAAGAAAAACAAGGAACCTTATCCTTGCAAGATCCTCTTTTTTTACGCTGTTCTGGTTCAGGATTATGTCTTCTGCCTGCTCAAGTGTATCCGCGTGAAGGTTGGACGCTATCTGGCAGGAACCGGCTCTTGAAAAGAAAAGGCGCGCCTCCTCTCCCCAAACATACGCGTAAAAATGACCGCTACCTATTTCGTGGCTTAAGAAACAAATATTACGCGAACTATCTGAAAGGCCTTCGATATCTTGGGCGCTTTCCACAGGTATAATAACAGTATCCGCAGGAACAAAAGCAAGGAACGCTGCCATTACAGTGGTCTTTCCCCCGCCTGACGGCTTTGCGCCGACAAGCAGGGACGCTCCGCGGAAAACGCCTTCGGCTATATAAGCCGCCATGTCAGCTGAACATGCGCCCGCGTTCAGAAGGTCTATGACTGAAAGCATCCTTTCAGAGCGCTGGTTGCACCTGTTTAATTCATATATGACTTTATCCATATCGAATAATCCAATAATGTCATTGCGAACGAATGAAGTGAGTGTGGCAATCCAGATACGAGATTGCTTCGCTTGCCCGCCACGCTTCGCTCGCGGCTTCGGCTCGCAAAGACAGCCATCAAGGTATTATGCAAAACTCAGTAATACTGTGCCTGATTTTCAGGATTTTTTTGCCCTGTAACCGGCAAAGTCTTCCCTTACCTTGTCGGCAATGTAGGTTTTTATCAGGGACTGGTAGGGAACATCTTTTTTGTTTGCCACGCTCTTCACGAGAGCGAGCAGGCTTTCAGGCAGTCTTATTGAAATATGCCTGGATGAAGGGCGCAGATTAGGGAAGCAGGCGCGTTCCGCCTTTGACCAGTCAATAAATTCGGTTGAATCGCGGGAAGACCAGAACTCAGCTTCTTCGCCCTCGTTCTTGAATTTCTGTATCTTCTTCAGCTTATCTGCCTTTTTCATTGTATATCACCTTTTCCTTTTTGTTTGCGTCGCGCGCCGAAATAATCCTGACCTTTCCAGCTCTTACGATAAAAACAACGAACAAGAAGCGGTCCCTGCCGGTTTTGCCTATAGCGTAGAAACGTTCCTCGGTGTACCCTTCTATCCTGGCCTTCACGACTAAGGGATCGTTATAAAATATTTCCTCGCACTCGAGGTTGGTCACCCTGTGCTTATCCCAATTTTTTGCCAGATTGCCTTTATCCCAGTCGAAATTTACAGGCTCGGGGATCAGTTTCATTGTATATCTCTATTATATACATATTTTTGGATTTGTCAAGTATATACATAATTTGATTAAGGTCTCAATAATTTGAGATTGCTTCGCTTGCCCGCCACGCTGCCCACCACGCTTCGCTCGTGGTTTCAGCTCGCGGCTTCGGCTCGCAATGACAAAATCAAGGAATCTGTTTGCATCCGTATTATCTAATCCGTCTGCATCCGGATAGTTTCTTTGACAGAAGAAACGATCCGCACAGGGCCCAGCAGGCCGGATTCAAGGAGCGGCGAATTCTTGTTGTAATGTTTCCAGGTATAGAAGGTCAGGCGACCTGCGGGGCTTTTCTCACCATCCAGGAACCACCTGGGCCATTTTGCGAGCTGCAACCCCTTCCACTGCTTATCTTCG
>MNUP01000117.1 GCA_001871075.1 Candidatus Desantisbacteria bacterium CG1_02_49_89 | reverse complement strand
CTCAAGGCTTTAGCCTTGATACAAATTTTCCAGGAGGCACAAGATGAAAAGAGCAAATGCAGGACCTAAGTTGTTACTGCTCTTCGCTTTTATCCTTCTGCTATCTACAGCATCGCTTGCCGCAGACTCATTCACGTTGCCCATGAACATTATTGATGTAGGTCCCAGGGCACAAGGTTTTTCCGGAGCTTTCACCGGAATAGCAGATGACGCATCCGCATTCTACTGGAACCCCGCCGGATACGGATTTTTTGAAAGATACGGCATATCCGCATCTCACAGCTCCGGTCTCAGTTACTGGGGGGGATATGTTACTTACAGCCATCCCCTGGGCGCCCTGACCGTTATCCGTTCCGCATCAGGTTTAAGCTGGGACGGAATAGACGGAAAAGGAACCACAGACCTATTCATATTCACGCAGGCGGTGCCCCTGGGCGATATATTTTCCGTAGGGTTCAACCTTAAGGGATTAAGCCAGAACAACGGAGAATCCGTAGGTTACGGCTGCGACCTTGGCGCTCTGCTGAGAACGCAGTATTTCCGCCTCGGATTTACAGCCCAGGACCTTGTGTCAAGCGTTGGCAAAATGAAATCTAACCCGTTATACAGGATCGGCGTCGGCATAGGGCCATTCAGCACGGTTATGATCGGCGCCCAGGTTGACCTGATAGACCTCAGCGCCTTTCAGGCAGGCATGTTCCTGCCCCAGATACGCACCGGAATTGAAGGATGGCTTGCCGAGGAACGGTTTGGCCTGAGGGTTGGCTACTCAATATTACCGCTCAATGTATTCTGGTCTTCGGTACCAAACAACCAAACCTGCAGCCTCGGATTTTCAATAAAACTGCAGTATTTTGTGCTTGATTACGCGTATACAATACCCCTGGAAGGAAGCGTCACGGAAAACCACAACATAGCCCTCTCCTTCATGTGGGGAAAGACAAAAGCCGAGATAGCGGCGGAAGAAAAGGAAAAAGTCGAAGCTGAGGCAAAAACCAGAAAGGCCGAAGAACTTCTGAAGCTCGCGTCTTTCAGTGAAACCCTTGCCAGGAAAAAAGAACAACTGCAATCCGTGGAAAGGGAAAAAATGTCAAAGGATAAACTCGTGCAGGTCCTGGACGCGGAAAACAAGCAACTGAGGGCCGATTCCGTCACTATGACGCATGAACTTGACATCGCAAAACTTGACCTTGCAAAGGTCAACGCGGACTCAGTGGCGCTGAGAGCCGAACTTTTGAAAACAAGGAGCGAGCTGGAGATCCTGCAGGCGCAGATAAAGAAAGGCGAACTCGGTATGCTGTCAGAACAGGAAAAAGCCGCGCAGCTTGAGGAAAAACTCAAACAGATAAAAGCCTATGCCAACGTGGACCCGGACCTGAAAATGGATATCGGGAAAAACCTGGCAAAAGGGATCTACATGAAGGATACCCAGGAAGGACTTTTGATACGGTTCGGCAGGGACACATACTTCAAGGGGCGCACGATGGCAAGCGCTACGTATAAAGCGCTTGATACAATCGCAAACGCGCTTATCAAGCACCAGGGGCATTCCCTGAACATAAACGGATACACGGATATTACCGGCAGTAAAAAAGCAAATGTCTCTATTTCCGAAGCGGTCGCGGGAGCTGTGAAAGAATATATGATCTCCAAAGGCGTGCCTGAGGATAAGGTATTCTCCAACGGTTACGGACCCGACAATCCTATCGCGCCGAATACATCCAAATCAGGCAGGTCCCAGAACCGCCGTGTCGAGCTTATAATCTACAAACAATAACCGCCGTCGAACGTCGTAAGTCGTGCGTCGAATGTAAATACCGTCGTATGTCGTAAGTCATACGTTTTGAAGATTTATACGCATGACGCAAGACGCACGACGTACGACATATATAAAAGGAAACGTGAAAAAAATACTGCAGGTGGCGCTCGATTTCGTGGATCTGCGCAGGGCTCTGAAAGCCGCTGATGAATCCGCGGCCGGAGGGGCGGACTGGATCGAAGCAGGCACCCCGCTTATAAAAGCCGAGGGGCTGAATGCTGTAAGGGAACTCAGGAAACGGTTCCCCGGGCACAAGATCGTGGCAGACATGAAAACAATGGATGCCGGCAGGACCGAAGTAGAAATGGCCGCGAAGGCAGGCGCCGATATCGTGGCGGTCCTGGGCAACGCGTCAGACGCCACTATCAGGGAATGCGTTGAGGCGGGAAAAAATTACGGCGCGGAGATCTTTGTGGACCTGATAGAGATCAAGGACCCCGCCGGGAGAGCCGCAAGGATAGAGAAACTCGGAGCCAATTACATTGGCATCCATGTTCCCATAGACGCGCAGATGCTGGGCTCCGAACCGTTCGCCATCGTAAAAAAAGTTCGCAAAGCCGTCAGCCTGCCCCTTGCGGTTGCCGGCGGCATTAATTCGGAAAACGCGGCAAAAGCGATAAAGGCCGGCGCTGACATAATAATTGTCGGGGGCGCGATAACTAAATCGGCTGACGCAGAAAAAGCCGCGGGCAGGATCAAAAAAGCGATCTCAAAAATGAAATCCATAAAAACCACCCTCTATAAAAGAGTTTCCCTCAAAGACATAAGAAAGATCCTGCAGCTTGTCTCAACCCCAAACATTTCTGACGCGATGCACAGGACCGGCGACCTGAAAGAGATGAGCCCTGTCGTAAAAGGCCTGAAGCTCATCGGGCAAGCCGTGACAGTGCGCACCTATCCCGGCGACTGGGCAAAACCAGTGGAGGCAATAGACAGGGCTGGAAAAGGCGATGTCATAGTCATAGACAGCGGAGGGACAGGACCGGCTGTCTGGGGCGAACTTGCGACCGAAAGCGCCATAAAAAAGAAAATAGCCGGGGTTGTGATCGATGGGGCGATCAGGGACACTCCCGAGATCGCCAGGTTAAAGTTCCCTGCTTTCTCAAAACTTACGTCCCCTGCTGCCGGCGAGCCGAAAGGATTCGGCGAGATCAATGTCCCGGTAACCGCGGGAAGCTTAAGGATCCATCCCGGCGACTGGATCGTCGGGGATGACGACGGGGTTGTTGCCATTCCCCAGTCCAAAGCAGTGGAAATAGCGAACCGGGCTATGGATGTGCTTGAAAAAGAAAACCGCATCAGGAAAGAGATCAGGGAGGGCGGTACCCTGTCCGGCGTGATGGAACTGCTCAAGTGGGAAAAAAAGTAAAACAATTTTACAGGGAACTTACCAAAAGTAGGCCCTTTTAGGGGAGAGAACTTAAAAAGCTTAAAAGATATCAGCAGTTTAAATTCCCGCAAGGTCCCTGTTTAAGATTTTTCACAGGGATTTAGAGAGATTCAAGAGGCAAAATATAGTAGTTTAAATCCCATTGAATCCCTGTAAAGATATTTTTGTGATTTCCTCGCCCATCCTTACAGGTGGGCGAAGTCTCGCCCCGATGTCCATCGGGGCGGAGTGCCTTAGTGGTAAAATGGAGGGTTTGTGCTTATTGTCGGGGAAAGGATCAACGCGAGCAGGAAAACGATACTAGAAGCAATACAGGAAAGAAACGCCCCGTTCATAAAGGATGAGGCGAAAAAACAGGTGGAATCCGGCGCGCAAATTTTGGACGTCAACGCAGGCGTGCGCGTCAACACAGAAAAAGAAGATATGGTATGGCTGGTCAAAACCGTGCAGGAAACCATTGATGTTCCCCTGTGCATTGACAGCCCGAGCCATGAAGTTATTGAAGCCGGGCTTGCCGCGCATAAAGGCAAGGCTTTAGTCAATTCAATAACCCTGGAAACCAAGAGATTAAACAACATACTGCCGCTTGTAAAGAAATACGATTCCCTGGTTGTAGCCTTAGCAATGGGTGAGAAAGAAATGCCTGAAACTGTTGAAGATAGAATTAATATATGCAAGGAAATTATCGACAAAGTAGATGCTGCCGGAATACCCCTGGAAAACCTTTATATAGATCCCCTTGTGCACCCCATAAGCACAAACGAGAAAAACGCCCTTACAGTCGTGGAATCGATCAGGAAAATAAAGGAAAACTTCCATGTAAAGATCATCATGGGACTGAGCAATATCTCTTTCGGGCTTCCCAACCGCAAGCTTATTAACCGCACATTCCTGACCATGGTCCTTGCCGCAGGCATGGACGCCGCCCTCATAGACCCCACTGACAAAGACATGATGGCCGCTGTTTTCGCGGCAGAAACCCTCCTCGGGCAAGACCAATACTGCGCGAACTACCTTTCTGCCTTCCGTGAAGATAAATTATAGAAATATGATTACAGTGATTATTTTAATATCACTGTAATCAGTTTTAAAAAAATCACCGTAATCATTCTTTGAGGAAAAGATGGAATGGATGGTTGAAATATGCTACAAACCCGGATTTTTTAACGCCCAGGCTCACGCGGTGCAAAAAGACATCGAAGACCTGGGCATTTCCGGCGTTAAAAAGGTCAGGACCGCCCAGCTTTACAGCATTGAAGGGAACATCGGCGAACCGGAACTCAAACTGCTCTGCGGGGAGCTGCTCGCGGATAAAATAACCCAGCAGTTCAGAATTAATCGTTCATCGTTCATCGTTCATCGTGCGTCGGCAAATTCCAAAACCGAAGGATCCACTACACGCTGGATAATAGAGGTATGGTATAAGAAAGGCGTGACAGATGCCGTAGCGGACACTGTTATAAAAGGAGCTGTTGACCTTGGCATAAAAGGCATAGATACGGTAAAAACCGGCTTCAAATACGAGATCTCGGGCGGTCTTTCGTCCGAACAAGTGGAAAGGATATGCCGCGGGTTGCTCGCGAACAAAGTCGTGCAGGAGTACAAGATACAGTGACCAGCCCGCCCTGCGCAAAGGCAGGGCGAGGTCTTGCCCCGATATTGATCGGGGCGGATGTCAGAGTGTCAAAGTTGAAACATAAAATTCATTCCTTGCCGTTGATTCATAATTCATAACTCATAATTCATAATTAAAATGGAAAACGTTAAGATTATCGACATACTGGGCGCGGATGACACCGAGTTGACGCGGATAAGCAAGGAAGGCATCCTGTCCCTGAACCTTGAAGAAATGCATGCGATAATGGACTACTTCCGCAAAGCAGCAAGGAACCCTACTGACGTTGAGCTCGAAACCCTTGCACAGACCTGGAGCGAGCACTGCGTGCATAAGACGTTCCGCGGCATTATTGAATATCAGGAGCAGTCCACAGTCCACGGCCCACGGTCCACCGAAAAACGACGTACGACGAACGACTTACGACGTACGACGATAATAGACAATCTGCTGAAACAGACAGTGATGAAGGCAACTAAGGAACTGGATAAAAAATGGTGCATATCTGTTTTTAAGGACAACGCCGGGATCATAGAATTTGACAGGGACAACGCGGTCGCGTTCAAGATAGAAACGCATAACCACCCCAGCGCGCTTGAGCCGTACGGAGGAGCAGGAACAGGTATCGGAGGGGTTATACGGGATATACTGGGCGTGGGGCTGGGCGCAAAACCCATTATGAACACCGACATCTTTTGCTTCGGCTTTCCTGATCTCCCCCATGAAAAACTGCCCGGGGGAGTGCTGCACCCGAAAAGGATCTGCAAGGGCGTTGTAGCCGGGGTCAGGGACTACGGGAACAGGATGGGAATTCCCACTGCCAACGGCGCGGTGATCTTTGACAACGGGTTCGTGTGCAATCCCCTTGTCTATTGCGGGACCGTGGGCATAATGCCAAAAGACAAGTGTTTCAAGGAAACGAAACCCGGCGACCTGATCGTCGCGGTAGGCGGCAGGACAGGCAGGGACGGGATACACGGCGCGACATTTTCATCGGTTGAGCTTGCCAAGGACACCGAGGTAAGCGCAGTGCAGATCGGAAATCCTATAGTTGAGAAGAAAGCGACAGACGTCATACTTCAGGCAAGGGATAAAAACCTTTATAACGCGATCACGGACTGCGGCGCTGGAGGATTTTCGTCAGCCGTGGGTGAAATGGGAAAAGATATAGGCGCCCGCGTTTATCTTGAAAGAGCGCCTCTCAAATACGCGGGGCTTACCCCCTGGGAGATCTGGGTTTCTGAAGCGCAGGAAAGGATGGTGCTCGCTGTCCCGCCGCATAAACTTGATGAAATAATGGCGGTATTCAAAGCCGAGAACGTGGAAGCGACGGTCCTGGGTGAATTCACAAACGATAAAAAATTGGTCCTGCTCTATAAAGGCGAGAAGGTCTGCGAGCTGGAAATGGACTTCCTGCACGACGGAGTGCCGAGATTCAGGAGAAAAGCAGTCTGGGACGCGCCCGAAACCCGCCCGCCCCGACTCTGTCGGGGCGAGGTCTCGCTCCGACGTGGCGTCGGAGCGGAGAACCCGGAACAAATACTTAAAAAGATACTCTCCCACCCTACTGTTGCCAGCAAGGAATGGATCATAAGGCAGTATGACCACGAAGTCCAGGCAGGAACGGTGCTCAAACCGCTTCAGGGTAAAGAAAATGACGGGCCCGGGGATGCATGCGTTATTAAACCGCTTTTCAGATCTAACCGCGGGATCGTGATATCAAACGGGATAAACCCAAGTTACGGAAAGCTGGACCCCTACTGGATGGCTGCGTCCGCGATCGATGAAGCCCTCAGGAACAATATCTGCGCGGGAGGCAGCCTGGAAAAATGCGCGCTGCTTGATAATTTCTGCTGGGGAAGCCCTGAAAAACCCGGGCAGCTTGCAGGGCTTGTAAGGGCGTCGCAGGCATGTTATGACATGGCAAAAGCATACGGAACGCCTTTCATATCCGGCAAGGACAGCCTGAATAATGAATACTTTGATCAGGATTCGGGAAAAAAGATCTCTATACCGCCCACCCTGCTCATATCCGCCATTTCCGTGATCCCGGACATAGGGAAAGTAGTTTCAATGGACCTGAAATCCCCGGGTAACCTGATATACCTTCTTGGCGAGACATATGATGAACTGGGCGGCTCCATTTACTATTCCGTAAATGGATTAAACGGGGGGATGGTCCCTAAGGTCAATCCGGGAAAAGCCGCAGTAATGATGAAAAAACTGCAGAAGGCGATCCGGGAAGGCATTGTGCGTTCCTGCCACGACTGCTCGGAAGGCGGACTCGCTGTTGCGGCCGCGGAAATGGCCTTTGCGGGAGGATTAGGAGCAGAAATACAGTGTCAACGTGTCAACGTGTCCCGCCCAGCAAGCGTTGGCGGGCAGGCAACGTGTCAAAGTTTAAGAAACGATATGATACTGTTTTCAGAATCAAATTCAAGGTTCCTGGCGGAAGTAAAGCCGAAAAACCGCAGAAAATTCGAGAAAATAATGAATGGTAATAAATCCCCTCTAACCCCCCTTTCTAAAGGGGGGAACGGGGGGATTTATTCGGTAATCGGAAAGGTCAAAAAAGATAAACGCTTCAAGGTTTACGGGTTAAACGGCAAGCTTATTATAAACGCGGATATCTATGAATTAAAGGAAGCCTGGCAGAAAACTTTACGCTGGTAGCAGGTCATTGCGAGGAGTGAAACGACGAAGCAATCTAATACGGGATTGCCTCACCCTTCGGGTTCGCAATGACAGGAATATGGAATTATGAAAAAAGCAAAGGTGATCGTGTTAAGGACTGCCGGGACTAACTGCGACAGAGAAACGGTTTTTGCGTTCCAGGCAGCGGGCGCTGACGTGGACCTGGTCCATATCAACGAACTCATACAGGGCGGGAAAAACCTGGAACCGTACAAGATACTTGCTCTGCCTGGCGGTTTTTCTTACGGGGATGACATAGCAGCCGGAAAGGTGCTCGCGAATGAACTAATCTATAAGCTCCGCCAGGATATCAGGAAGTTCGTGCAGAGCGGAAAGCTTGTCATCGGAATATGCAACGGGTTCCAGGTACTTGTGAAAACCGGCCTGCTGCCGCACTCTACTCTGACATTTAATGACAGCGGCAAATTTGAGGACCGCTGGGTATATTTAAAAAACGTAAACAGGAACAAATGCGTATTCACGCGCGGGATCAAAGGGATATACCTTCCGATCGCTCACGGCGAGGGAAAATTTGTCACCGATTCCAAAACACTAAAGGAATTAGAAAAAAACGACGGGATAGTTTTTAAATACGTGGACGGGAAAGGCAGGGAAGCGGGCTATCCATGGAATCCCAACGGCTCAATGGACGGTATTGCGGGAATATGCAACAAGGAAGGCAATGTTTTCGGTATGATGCCGCACCCGGAAAGATTTCTTTCGAGATACCAGCATCCTCACTGGCAGCGTGAGAAACTACCTGAGGAGGGAGGCGGTTTAAAAATATTTAAGAATGCCGTACAATTTGCCGCAAGGCATTTGTAGCGGTCGGATTTTGGAGTAGGGGCTTTAGCCCCGTGTTATTTAACGAGCCTAAAGGCTCTACTCCTTATGTGCGACGGAACGTCGCACCGCTACAACCCCCACTTCTTGTCCGGCGTATATATCGGTATCATTTCTTTTATCTTCTTCACGATCCCCGCATCATCCATCCTGCCCGAGAGCTGCTCAAACTCCTCAATATCTTTCCACAACTTTTCTGAATCAATTGATTCAGGCTGTGTAATAAAGATCTTCTGGTGCCTTGTCGCTCTGTCCCGTTCTTTATCGTGCAAAAGCTCTTCGTATTTCTTCTCGCCTGGCCTTAGGCCCGTAAATTTTATGGATATGTCTTTGCCTACCTCAAGTCCCGAAAGGGTTATCAGATTCCTTGCGAGATCTGCTATTCTCATCTGTTCTCCCATGTCCAGGATAAAGATCTCTCCCCCGCTGCCTATCGATCCCGCCTGTATCACAAGCTGGGACGCCTCACGCACGGTCATAAAATACCTTACTACATCCGGGTCAGTTACCGTTACAGGCCCGCCTTCCTCTATCTGCTTCTTGAAAAGCTGGACAACGCTTCCGCTGGAACCAATAACGTTGCCGAAACGCACTGCCATGAATTTAGTGCGGTTACCCCTGGATTTTGCCTGGACTATCATCTCGGCGATGCGTTTTGACGCGCCCATAACGCTGGTAGGATTTACGGCTTTGTCAGTGGAGATCAGCACAAAACTCTCCACCCCGTGCAATTCCGAAGCGCGGACAAGATTAAGGGTGCCCAGGACGTTATTCTTGATAGCGCTTGAAGGATTTTCTTCCAGAAGCGGGACGTGCTTGTGAGCGGCGGCGTGAAAAACCACCTGCGGCTTAAGCTCGGAAAAGACGGATTCCAGCTGCATCGGGTCCTTTATATCTCCTATAACCGTCCTGAACTGCAGGACGGGATAATTCCTTTTTAGGTCAATTTCGATAAAATAAACATCGTTCTCATTATGGTCAAGCATTATCAGGCGGGCGGGACCGAAACCCGAAACCTGCCTGCATATCTCTGAACCTATAGAACCACCCGCTCCCGTGACAAGTATCACCTTGTTCTGCAGGAAATTCCTCGCGTCATCGCTGTTGATCTCAACCATTTCCCTCCCGAGCAGGTCCTCGGGCTTCACACTGCGCAGATCCGCGAAAGAAACGCCGCCCTGCAGGATCTTGGGG
>MNUP01000011.1 GCA_001871075.1 Candidatus Desantisbacteria bacterium CG1_02_49_89 | reverse complement strand
TGTTCTACATACATCAACCTTCTGCCAGGCAAGGTAAAAGAAACTATTGTGGTGTTACATAAATCCCTTGACATTTGATTCTGCTTTGAGTTGTCATTGCGAGCGACCAAAGGGAGCGTGGCAATCTCGATTTTTAGGTCGAGATTGCTTCGTCGTTAACACTCCTCGCAATGACAGCCCAAATGTAAAGATCTGTTAGAGACACCACACTATGATCTCGTTTGTTCCTGTTTTCCAGGCAGAAATATTTTTCCCCGGCGTATGTGCAACTACTTCAGTGTTAAAACTTGCCCCGCTGTTTGTGCTTTTTGCCATCAGCACTGACAAACCATTAGGCCCTATTCCCTGATAAACTATGCAAATAGTGTCTCTTACGGCTCCTGGAATTACCACTATGTGCGTGTATGTTCCGTCACCCGACGCATCAATTACCTTTGTGTTCCAGGAAGTAGTGTTCCCGTAAGCGAGCACTACTGCCTGTTTGGGATTATCTTTATAAGCAATATAAAAAGTCTCCCCGTTTACTCCCATGGCGGGATATTCTCCCACATCGCCGGAATCGATCACTCTCCTGTTCCATCCGCCTCCGTATTTATCAGCGAGTTTTAACCTCTTGTTTCCCTGGTCATAATACGCGATCAAAGGCACGTTACTTCCTGTAAACCCGACTGAACTGTACATTCCCACGCTGTTCCCCAGCGCGGACCCGTCTACCGCAAGAGGCGTGGCAAATCTGTCAATTAATAACACGGAACATGTGCTTGAGTCAAGATAAGTTACATATGAATTCCCTGAAGAATCAAAACACATCGAAGGATTCCATCCAATATCGCCTGCGCTCGTATGAAGAGTTATGGAATCCCATTCATAATCCGGATAAGCCGTGGCATATTTTAGGTTGGTTGTAAGTTGATAATAATATGCGACATACGCATTACCATTAGTGGGTGATACAGCCAGGCTCAGCGATTTTCCAACACCGGAGTTATCATCTATTACCGGATTAGACCAAGCACCGGATCCTTTTCTGGGAAAAATATTACGATATCCCCAAAGCTGGTCATAAATATCATAATAGGCTATATAAACCCTGGATGAACTTGGCATCCAAACAAT
This sequence comes from Candidatus Desantisbacteria bacterium CG1_02_49_89, assembly GCA_001871075.1. GTDB lineage: Bacteria > Desantisbacteria > UBA1551 > UBA1551 > UBA1551 > UBA1551. The sequence continues at coordinate 7,838 of MNUP01000011.1, read as the reverse complement.
CGAACTGGAGGAATCGCCGCACCATGATGACGTAATCGTATCGGCTGCTATCCATCCAGCGGATGAAATATTGCAGCCCGTTATAAACAGGAGCATTACAGCTCCCAGTATCCAATATATCTTATATTTGTTCTTCACTGAAACCTCCTAAAGTTAATTTCTCTATTTTTTATATGTATCAAAAATTGCGAAAAAAATTCCTTTCCCTTAAATTGTCCCACTTACAATTTTTTTTCTGTGGACAACCCCCAAGAACTTTTTAGGATTGTTTTTTTATAATGGTAGGCTAAGTACTAAAATTTTTATCAATATATATAATATATTTTAATAAATATATTTGTCAAGCAAAAAACGCTTTTTTATGAATTTTTTTATTTAACCCTGAACCATTCATTGATTCAACGGCATCAGGTTCAGGGGAAACTGCTTGCATTGACCATAAAAATAGCTCAAGATCTATAAACCTTGGTTCTCGGTATTTAAGAACCACGGTTCTAAAGCTTGTGAACCGGTTCTCAAGATTAGGAACCTTGGTTCTAATGCTTATGAACCTGGTTCTGATGATTGTGAACCGGTTCTTTATATCCAGAACCTATAAGGTTCAAAACATGAACCGGTTCTATTTGTTAAACAAATCCTGCCACGAATACTTCGGCTTGTATCCCAATATCTTCTTCGCTTTATCGCAGCATATAAGCGACGCCCTTCCTTTCAGCTTCGCTTTGTCCACCTTTTTAACAGACGGATAATATTTTTCAATTAGTTTAAGAGAATCCACGTTAGTGCCGCTCTCATCAGCGGATATGTATATTCTCTCGTGTTTTATCCCGGGTGTTTCAGCGCCCAGCCTGAACGCCTGAGCCGCGTCCCTTGCGTCCTGGTAAACCCATAATCCCGGGCCCCATACATCGGCATTCTGCGTAAGCCCACGGTAATTCTCAGGCGAGCCGACATTGTCCCCGTACCTGAATTCATCCGGGAACCAGACAAAACATATCCTGAGGCATACGGTTTCAATACCGTACCTGCGCGTAAACATAAGGCATACTTCTTCATCCACCTTCTTGCTCAGGCCGTAAGGGTCCTCAGCTTCCAGGGGATGGTCCTCGTCAATAGGCAGGTATTGCGGCATTAAAGGCGGGCTTGCCCTGAAAAGGAACCCCAGCGTTGAATCAGAGCTCGCCAGCACGAACCTCCTGACCTTATTTTTCATTGCGGCTTCAAGGGCGTTGTAAGTTCCCATCACATTCACGTTGAAAACGACCTCGTGCTCCGCAAGTGTCGGGTTAGCGATCGCTCCCAGGTGGATGATCGCCTCTATGCCCTTGCAGGCGTTTTCCAGGTCCGCGAGCTTAAGAAGGTCCCCTTTTATGAATTTAACGCTTTTGTCCCGCGGCTCTTTCGCGTCAAAGACCGCGACTTCGTGCCCGCGGCTTTTTACTTCCTCCACAACGTACCTTCCAAGGTTCCCGCTCCCGCCCGTTATTAAAACTTTCATTTAACCTCCGATTACAGCGATTTAAAATAACGATTTCAGCGATAAAATATTAACCACAGAGGCACGGAGGCACAGAGAACTACAGGTTTTTTACAGGGAATTGACGAGAACCTAAAATGAGTTCTCTTAAGTTCCCTGTAAAGATATATTAGGGAGTGTTCCCGCCCAAAAGACTGGCGGGTCCGCCAATTATTATGGCGGAAACCTGTGTTAACCTGTGGTTATAACAGGCTTTTAAAATATTTTAGGTTGTCTTCCGCGATTTTCTGTGGTGTGCCTTCGTAGCCGTGCCCCATTTCAAGCGAGAGCACGTGGTTGTACCCTATTTCTTTCAGCGCCGCGATGATCGCCTTCCAGTCCAGCACCCCTTTTCCTGGAGCCGCGAACTTGAACTGTTCCCCGCTTCCCATGCTGAAAGCGTCTCCCTTTTCTATCTCCGCCGGATTTTCTTTCTGTATCGCCGCGTCCTTCACGTGACAGTGTATTATTTTATTCGCGAAAGCCTTGATGAACTGGGCAGCGTCTTCGCGCTGGTAGGGAAAATGGCTCGGGTCGTAATTGATATACAGGTCATTCCTCCCCACGTCTTCAAGCAGTTTCTTTGTGGTCTCGAGGTTGCAGACCATATACACGAAAACCGGCTCTATAGCCACCCTTACATATGCCGAAGATGCATAATCGCACAGCTCTTTATACGCGGAAACGATATTCGCCCATTCCGGGGTTTTCGCGATATCGGAAGTTCCCTTTAACCACTGCCTGTGCACGTTCGCGGACGGCAAAGGCCCGCTGACCGTGTGGACAACGCTCAAACCGGAATACTGCGCGATGTCGATCATCTTCTTGGTGTGGGCTACGCAGTCCTTCCAGTTCGGGGCCGAATATCCCACGTGGCATTGCAGCGAAGTTACAGCAAGCCCCTGGTTCCTCGCCCAGTCGAACAGTTTCCTGGCGCCTTCTGGATCATACTGCTCTTTTTTTGACCCCGCGTCATACGCCGGTATTTCAACGCACTCGTACCCGATCTTCTTTGCCAGCGCGATCGCTTCCTTCAAGCTCATCGTCTTTGTGAACTCACCCAGCAATATCCCCTGCTTCATTTTTTGCTCCTTGATTACAGTGATTTTTTAAACAGATTACAGTGATTATGAAATAGATTGCGATGTTACAACTTTCTTGACAGGGAACTTACGGGAACTTAAACTGAACTTAATTTTATCTTTTGGTTTAACCCAAAGAATTTTAAGTTCTCTTAAGTTCACTGTGAAAAATCCTTAAGGTGGTCTCCCGCCTCATCGGCGGGTCGCCGTAGGGGCGACTGTGTCTCCGTGCCTCCGTGGTTGTCTTCTACTTTTGCATTTTGCATTTTGACTTTTGACTTGTTTTGTCTATATGATTCCTTCGGTCAACTTACGGATCTGTTCCATCGAAAGCTTTGCCGCGGCTACCGGGTCGTTCCTTAATACCTTATTATAATACGTGAACGACTCGAACTCAACTGAGCAGAAGCCGTTGTACCCGATCTCTTTCAGGGCTTTGAAGAACGCTGCCCAGTCCACAAGCCCTTCTCCTAACAAAGGGAAAATGAAATTGCCCATACCCGGGGTTCCGGCGCAATCCTTCAGGTGGACGTGCTTTATCCTCTTCCCCCATTCCTTGACTATCCATCCCACGTCCAGGTTGCCGACAAGTATCCCGTGCGACGGGTCAAGGTTCACGCCCAGGTATTCGGACCGGAAATGATTGATAAGAAGGCTGGTCGTGTAAAAATCATGGCACAGCATCCCGAAAACTCCCTCAACCGCAAGGTTCACCTTATTCTTTTCCGCGGCCGGGACTATTTCCGCGTATGCGTCCCTTACCATCTGCCATGCGTCCCCTTCCTTTATATTCTTGCCTACTACCGGAGTGCTTGGGTCCCATGGTATAGGGCCCGTGAAAACGTTCGCAGCCGGTATGCCGAACTTCGCGCACGCCTGAATGCATTCTTTTGTAAAATCGATCGCTTCCCTGTTCTTTTCCTTTTCAAGGTTCACGTAGTTCTGCTGGACCACAAGCTCGCTTATTTCTAACCCCGCGTCTTTCGTCACCCTTACAACCTCGGTGAGTTCTTTTTCGGACTTTGCCCTCGGGTTAAAGTGCGCCAGGGTCCATTCCACCCCGTCATACCCGTTTTCTTTAAGGGCCTTTACAACGTCCTCTGCCTTCCTTTGCATAAAATCCAGCCCAGCCAGGAATCCAAACTTCATTTACATCCTCCTTGATTACAGTGATTTCTAAAAGATGATTACGGTGATTATTTAAAAATGATTAAGGTGATTAAAGCCCTTTGCAGGGATTGTACGAGAATTTAAACTGCCGATATCTTTTAAGCTTTTTAAGTTCTCTTAAGTTCCCTGTAAAAATATATTAGGGAGTGTTCCCGCCCAAAAGACTGGCGGGTCCGCCAATTATTATGGCGGAAACCTGTGTTAACCTGTGGTTATTATAGTCTTTCTTTGAATGCTTTTTTAAGGCCGGCGTCTTTTATTGAATCTATGCCGATGATCTCGAGCGCGCCCGGATATTCCAAAACAGGCTTTATCACCGCGCCGTCTACCGCGGCCACGATCTCCGCGAAGCTCCTGTGCGCGATACCCGAGATCTTTTTCAGCCGTTCCCTGCTCTCCTTCTGGGACTCGCTGCGGTGCGGCGGATACCCCTCGCCGAATTCCTTGACCGAAAAAAGCTGGTCGAATATCAGCTTGAGGTTCACGTCACCCGCCCAGCCGTAGCCGTAATTAAGCGCGAGCGATATACAGTTGCCCGCGTTTATCTGGGCGAAAAGCCTTGCGTCCAGGGGATTTTGTATAAGCCCGCACGAAACATCAGGGTACTGCATTACCGAATTCAGGAATCCCTGGCCTGTGCCGCACCCGCCCACAACAAGATCAACCCTTCCCAGGTTAAGCAGGACAGCCGCATAAAATCCCGTGTTGATATAGGTCAGCTCGGGTTTTTCCCCGGTTTTTTTCATCCCCGCGTTTATTACCGCAAGACCCCTGCCTTCCAGCGCCGCGATAACGTCCTTGTTCTTATCAGCAGCACTCGTCTCATTTACAACGGCAATTCTCATTATTACCCTCCAGTTGGTAATTCTGATTGCGAGTTAAAAGACTATTTGCCTTCAAGGATTTTACTGACTCTATCCAGCGGTATCTTTTCGCCCTTTGTGCTGAATATCGGAACCAGAACAAAAAGATGGGTGTTAGATTTCCTGCGCTGAAATACATAGTCCAGATATTCAAATGTATCATTGAATCGCAACTTTGTGTTTAAGCCCAGATGGCAGACAAAAAGAGTTTTGCCATCCAGTTTCTCTACTATATTTTCAATAGGCATCTCTGTCACGCCGAAATCTATTCCCCTCAGGTTTTTCATTTTCAACATATTGCCAAGGTTATGGCTGAAATCTCCACAGGAATGGATGAAGACCCCGTTGAACTCCTCGGATAAAATATTGACATAAGGAAGGGCGAACTCCCTGTAGAGCTCAGGTGAAAGTATAGCAATAAGGTCATCGCTCAGGCATATTCCCCAGTCAGACGGCTGGTAAATCTGCGGGGAATGGTTCGGGCTGAAATCTTTGACAACACTCTTTTCCAATTTTGCGAATTTAATAATCAACTCCGTTACCATCTTCAATAAATGATGGACCTCTTTCGGGTTGGTATACATCGCTATGAGGAGTTCCTCATACTTCATAATAAGGGAAGCGGAATCTATGGGGCTCTGGGTATCTGTGAGTCTGATTGGATATTCCTGTTTTTCCTTCTGAAAATAATTCACATATTCCAGAACTTTTCCAAGCAGTCCATTCTGGGGTTGGGGAGTCTTGAGGGAATAAACTTCTGTTATATTTTCCAGGTACAGCAGGGGTTTTGTCCAGGGCTGTTCGTTCTCAGGAAAGATAATTTCGCATCCAAAAGCAGAAGCATAAACACCAACGCCCAGATATGGATGAAAGAAAGGCACGCGGTCATCCGGATAGGCGGAGCGAATTTTCATAAGACTTAATTGCTCGTCCAGCATTATTTCCGGATTCAAGAAAACGGACTTCCTTGTCCGCTTTGTCGCCTCCTCACCTTCCCGCGCATCCCATCCGTCAAGATGATACGCTATTGCAGTGGTATTGAGGTGCCAGACTTCATCAAGGAATTTAATTGTGTCTTCTAAATTTCTGCGCATATTATGATAAACCTTCGCCCTTTTTCTCCCTCTCGTATTTTGCCCTTTTCTCCTTCATATAAGTTGGTATGGGAACATCCCACCACCCTACGGCAGGGCTCCCGGAATACGGGTATTCCCTGTATACCTCCACCTCCACGACCGCGGGCCTGCCAGACTCAAAAGCCCTCCTGATGGCTGGCTGCACTTCCCCCGGCTTTGAAATTTTCTCCGCGTAGCACCCGAAGCCCTTTGCAATGGAGAAAAAATCAGGGGAATAAAGGGTTTTATCTTTGTCCCTGAAGAACCTTGTCGCCGCCGCGCTCTTCTCGCCGTACGCCGCGATCTGAAGGTCGGTTATTGCCTGCCACGCGAAATTGTTCAGGACGGCGAATACGACCGGTATATTGTACTGCACGGCGGTTGCAAGCTCCTGCATCGTCATCATGAAATCTCCGTCTCCCAGCACGCCGATAACTTTCTTTCCGGGCTTAGCGAGCTTGACCCCCAGCGCCGCGGGGACAACGAAACCCATCGTTGAAAAACCGCCGCTTGTGATCATGGTGCCTGGTTCGTAGAAAGGGAACTCCTGCATGATCTGCGCCTGCGCGTTCCCTGACGCTGTCACGACATACGCGTCCCTGGGCAGGCACTCTCTCAGTTCCTTCAAGAAACGCGAGATTATAACTGGAACCTTGTTTGATTCTCTTAAGTGCCTGATGCTCCTGTACCATTCCTCCCTTACCCGCCTGATCTCATTCATGTATGTTTTCTTTTCATCAATTCTTCTGCCTTTTAATTCCGAAAGCATCTGCCTCAGGACCTCTCCAGCGTCTCCCGTGATCCCGACTTCCGCGGGATAGTTCTTCCCGATCTCAACCGGATCAATATCGACCTGTATCAATTTTGTGGGCGGTATGGAGAAACTCACGCCTTTCTTATACGAGGAAGTGGTCTCGTCCGCGAACCTGCATCCCACCGACAGGATCACATCCGCGGAAGAACACAATTTATTCCCGCAGGTGGTCCCCTTCGAGCCTGCCTGCCAGCCGTAAAGATAGTGGTCCTCGGGAAAACAGGATTTGCTCGCCATTGTTGTTATGACCGCGGCGCCTAACTTCTCCGCCAGGATCTTCAGCTCAGCGAAAGCGCGGCTCGCGTTTATCCCTCCGCCCGCGAGTATCACCGGCCTTTTGGCGCTTGCGAGCAGGCTCACAGCATTTTTAACAAGTTCCGGGTCGCCGATAAACCTTCCCGACGGCTTGTGCTTCAGCGGGTCAGGCAGTTTAACGTCGGCGCATCCCGCCTGCACGTCCATAGGCAGGTCTATGAGCACCGGCCCCCTTCTTCCGCTCATCATATAGTTGAAAGCCCTCTGTATAATAACAGGCAGCTGCGCCGGTCTTACCGGCTGCCACCATCTCTTGACGATCGGCTCAAACACCCTCGCTGAATTAGCATCGTGCCCCCTTTCTATCTCCTGCAGGACTCCCTTTCCGAACATATGAGTGTGTGTCTGCCCCGTTAAGACCAGGACCGGCGTGGAATCCACGAAACAGGTGGCTACCCCTATCACGGTGTTCATCGCTCCCGGACCTATGGACGTGAATACCGCAAGCGGTTTGCCGCAGGCGCGGTAATACCCGTCAGCCAGGTGCACTGCGGACTGCTCGTGCCTGACCTGGATCATTTTGATCTTTTTCTGCCTGCTGAACGCGTCAACAAGCGCAAGGCACCCGTGCCCGGGGATGCCCGCCGCGTAAGGTACCCCTTCCTTTATAAGATACTGAACGATAATTTCCCCGCCGGTCAGCTTCATTAAACCTCCAAATGCGTGTCAACGTATCCACGTATCAGCGTATCAACGCAACTGCATGGACTTTTATAATTTATATAAACAATCCTTGTTTCTACTCTGACACGTGGACACGGCGCCTGCCCGCCAACGCTTGTTGGGCGGGACACGTTGATACGCCTTTATGTTTCAGAACCAGCGTTCCACTACAACAACCGCGTCCGTGAAAAATTCGAACGCGTCCCGCCCCTGCGCGTGCAGGTCACCGAAGAACGAATCCTTTGACCCGCCGAAATGGAAGAAAGCCATAGGCGCCGCTACCCCGATATTTACTCCAAG
>MNUP01000039.1 GCA_001871075.1 Candidatus Desantisbacteria bacterium CG1_02_49_89 | reverse complement strand
TCTGCCCAAGGCAGCGCCGAGTATTAAGGATGCTTACGCATTCCCTGTACCGTTCAAGCCGTCCCAGGGTCACACTGCCATCAGTTTTAAGCTCTACAGCACCCTGAACGTCCTGCTCAGGATATACAACATAGCAGGGGAGCTTGTGTTTGAGCAGACAGACATAACTACAGATCCATACGTCTGGACTGTTATAAACAATTGGAATGAGCCAGTCGCTTCCGGCGTCTACATCTACTTCCTGACAGATGATACGAAGGAAAGAAAGATCGGCAAGATAATGATCATACGGTGATGCCGCATCAATTAAAAATGTAAAATTAAAAATGAAGGAAAAATGAAAAAGATTATATTTGTAATTGCATTAACTTTCACCTTTCAACTTTCAGCTTTGAGCTTATTTGCCGCCGGGCCCGGAACCACAGGCGCCACCTTCCTTAAACTTGGTGTAGGTTCTCGCCCTGTTGCAATGGGCGAAGCCTTTGTCGCTGTTGCAGATGATATCAATGCCCTGTTCTGGAACCCATCCGGCCTGTCCCTATCAGAAGGTAAGCAGGTAACCTTTACCCATACAGAATGGTTTCAGGCTATCAGGTATGAGTATCTTGCATATTGCCAGCCGGCTCTTGGCGGAACAATAGGCGCAGGTATAACCTACCTGTATATCACAGACATTGAAAGAAGGGATATTGCCGGAGCTCTGCTTGGGTCAGTGCCTGCAAATGACCTGGCGATAGCCGTATCATACGCTAAGACGCTCTCAGAACGCCTGAACCTTGGCGGCACAGTCAAGATCATCAACCAGCAGTTAGATGACAAGTCAGCGCTTGGTGTGGCCGCAGATATTGGTCTGCAGTACAAGCTGAACAAGGAAGGCCTGGTTATGGGCCTTGCCCTGCAGAATATGGGCTACGAAGCCCCGTTCATCACAGAGGCAAGCCCTTTGCCTATGAACCTGAAGGTCGGCATTGCCAATAAGTTTGCTGACAGCAAGCTTACTCTATCATCTGACCTGAACTACTCCATCCTTGATTCTATATGGGCTGTGGGAGCAGGTATTGAATACTGGGTCCATCCTGTGTTTGCCATAAGGGCAGGTTACAAGTATAACAGCGCGATAAACAATACCCTGGGGGCGCTTGCGGGCCTAACTTGCGGTGCCGGCTTTAAGATCGGCATCTTGGGCATAGATTACGCCCTTGTTCCTTACGGGGACCTGGGTTATACGCACAGGGTAACTGTAGGCGCCAAGTTCTAATAGCTGTAACCAGCCTAAAAGAAGAAGGAGTGCTTGGTCTTGACCCGCCATAAAGATTGGCGGGTTTTATTTTTCTTGCTTTTTTAGATAAATAATATATAATAAGAGTTATACTGGATAGACTATATTCAATGAAGCCACTGAGATACAGAGATTAATTATGAGCTATGAGTCAAGGAATTTTAAAAATAATAGTTAGAGGTGAGATGATGAATGACTACACGATACATATGATCGGCAACGCGCACATTGACCCGGTATGGCTGTGGAGGTGGGCAGAAGGCCGGGATGAAGTCCTGAAGACTTACAGGCAGGCAGTGGAATTCATGAAGGAGTTCCCGGATTTTGTTTTTACAGCGGGTCAGGCAGCCACTTACAAGTGGGCCGAGGAAAGTGACCCTCAGCTATTCGAGGAGATAAAGCATTACGTAAAAGAGGGCAGGTGGAATATCGTGAACGGCTGGTGGGTCCAGCCGGATTGCAACATACCTTCGGGCGAATCATTCGCGCGCCACGGGCTTTACGGTAAAATGTATTTCATGGAGAAATTTGGCGTTGACGTGAAGGTGGGGTACAACGTGGATTCGTTCGGCCACAACCGCGGTCTTCCACAGATACTGAAAAAGAGCGGTTTCGATTACTATGTTTTCATGCGGCCTGACCCTAATGAGAAGAAGCTGGAATCCAGATTATTTCTATGGGAAAGTCAGGATAAAAGCCGTGTGCTCACCGCCAGGCTCCCGGTTTCATACGGAACTTCAGGTAAAAAAGAAGAACTTGAAAGTAAAATTGACTTGATCTGCAGCCAGAAAATCGAGGGCATTAATGAAGATCTGTGTTTTTACGGAGTGGGTGACCACGGCGGTGGTCCGTCAAGGGAAGAGATCAGGGCTATAAAGGAATACGGTAAATCCGGCATTAAGTTGATTTTCAGCACTCCCGAAGCGTTCTTCGCGGCAGCGCGGCAGAATTCCAAAAAAAAATTTAAGGTTGTAAGGGATGACCTGCAGCACCACGCGCGCGGCTGTTATTCAGTGGTCTCCTGGATAAAAAAGGCGAACAGGGACGCGGAGAACCTGCTGCAGGCAACTGAAAAATTTAGTTCTGCCGCGTACCTTCTTGAAATATTGCCCTACCCGGGAGAAAAGATCAGGGGCCTGTGGCAAAAGGTTCTTTTCAACCAGTTCCATGACGTGATGTGCGGGACAAGCATTCCCGAAGCCTACGATGACTGCAGAAAGGATTACGACGAGGTTTTCAGCGCGGGCAGCGGAATGCTGGATACGGCGCTTAAAAGTATTTCACAGAAAACCGACACGTCCGGCCCGGGACAGCCCGTCATATTTTTCAACCCGGCTTCATGGCAGAGGAAGGAGACAGCGAGCGTTGATATTGAGGGAGAGGGATTTTCCGTCCTGGGACCAGGGGGCAAAAGTGTGGCATTCCAGAAAAGGGAACTCGGCGGCATTAAAAAAAGGCTGATCTTCAGCGCGGACGTGCCTCCGACCGGATTCAGCGTGTACTGCGTGACCGGCCAGGCAAAGAGAAGGAAAAAGCGGCGTGTCCCATCGGTCAGCGTGTCGCAATACAGCATGGAGAACAGGTATTTCTTCCTGCAGCTTAATCCTCGTACGGGATGCATAATGCATCTTTTTGACAAAACAAACGGGCTGAGCATGCTTTTACCGGGCAGGGAAGGGAACGAAATGCTTGTGCTGGACGACATGAGCGATACCTGGAGCCACGGCGTCGCCGCTTATGATAAAGTCACGGGTAAATTCATCATGCAGGGAAAACCGGAAATAATTGAGCAGGGCCCGATACGGGCAAAGATCAGGATAAAAAGCGTGTTCCTTAATTCGACCCTTGAGCAGGAGATTTCCTTTTACGAAAAGATGCCCAGGATAGATTTCGAGGTAATTGTGGACTGGCATGAAAAACACAAGGTATTGAAGGTTGGATTCCCGTTCGCGGTTGAATCAGGGAAAACAACCTACGATATTCCCGGCGGGACGATCACCAGGCCCAACAACGGGGAAGAAGAACCGGGGCAGGCATGGATCGACGTAGCCGGAATCGCCAGGAGCAGGAAGAACGGCAGGATGAAATACGGCATAGCCCTTGTTAACGACTGCAAATACGGGTTCAGCATCCACGGCAGCGAGGCCAGGATGAGCGTGCTGAGGTCGCCCATATTCGCTTTCCATGACCCCAGGAAGCCGGAACCCGGCGTGGAATACCGTTATACCGACCAGGGAGAGCACAGGTTCAGGTATTCGCTGGTCCCTCACAAGGGCGTCTGGCAGAAGAAAGGCATCCCGCAGACCGCTTTCGAATTCAACAACCCGCTTATTGAGAGAAGAGAGCCCGCGCATGAAGGTCTTTTGCCGAAGGAAGTTTCGTTCGCGAGGGTGGCGCCTGCCGGTTTGACAACAACTGTTTTTAAAAAAGCGGAAAAAGGGGAAAATGTGATCCTGAGGTTCACCGAGACAAGGGGAAAGGGCGGGACCGCGCGCGTAAGCCTTCCGTGGTTCAAGCGTTCTTTCAGGGTCCGTTTTAAGCCTTACGAAATAAAGACCCTGATGATAGATATGGACCAGAAAACGCCCAGAGCAACCGAGTGCGATATGCTGGAGCAAGCAATAAAATAACGTGTCAACGTATCAGCGTATCAGCGTGTCAGAGCAAAAACATGGAATTAATTTAAATTAAATCCTTGCAGTTGCGTTGACACTCTGACACGTTGTCCGATGACTCCGAAAGGACGGAGCATACGGACTCTTCGGAGACACTCTGACACGCATTGGAGGCAATATGCGGCTTGGGTTTCTTACGGGTTACTCGGAGGAGAGGGTTGAGTTCGCTAAAAAGGTGGGTTTCAAATGCCTTGAGGTCCAGATGGGCCCGGGTAGTTCGCTTGACCTGAACAAAACGAGCAAGGAGCAGTTGAAAGAGGTCAGGGCTATTTTTGGGGAGAACGGGATCGAGGTAGGCACGGTGATGTGCGTTCTCAGGCATCTTGACGCTGACGCCAAGAACCGCACGGAGAACATGAAATATTTCATCAGGGTCCTTGAGGCAGCAAGCGAGATGGACGCGGTAGCGGTTACCACCTGCCCGCTGGGCGACCCTTCAAAAGATCTTGAGGGTAACCTGCCCGTTTACAAAGAGGTGTTCGGTGAATACGCGAAGGCGGCAAGTTCGTTCGGCATAAAGATCGGCATGGAAAACTGGCCCTGCGCCGGGGGTTACCCGCTCACGATAGGCAGCGTTGCCATCACTCCCGCCACCTGGAAAGCCCTGTTTGACGCTGTCCCGTCGGAAGCCGTGGGGCTTGAGTTTGACCCTTCGCACCTTTACTGGCAGGAGATCGATTACATCGCCGCGGTTTACGAATTCTCGAAGCGCATATATTCTGTCCACGCGAAGGACACCGAGATCTTCAGGAACGTGCAGAGCAGGGCCGGAATATACGGCAGCGGCTGGTGGAGGTACAGGATCCCGGGCTGGGGAGAACTTAACTGGAAGGAATTTTTCAAGGCACTCAGTAATATCGGCTATAATGGCCCGGTAATAATCGAGCACGAAGACCAGGTTTTCTGGGGCGAAAGGTTTGATGATGGCCTGCGCCTCGGCTTTAAATTCCTAAATCAGTTCATTCCATAAATCAGTATCCAGTAACCAGTATCCAGCATCCAGTTTAAAACTTTTTAACTGACTACTGGCCACTGGTTGCCACTACGGCGACCCGCCGAAGGGGCGGGACACTGGCCACTGCATTTGAAAAGGGGGAAGCGTGGTTAAAATAGGATTTATCGGTTGCGGCGGGATCGCCAATGCCCATCTGGACAGCCTTTTAACAATAGCCGATGTCAAGGTGGCCGCGGCATGCGATATCGTGGAGGAGAAGGCAAAGGCGTTCAGCCAGAAAAGCGGCGGGGCAAACGTTTATACGGATCACCATCTAATGTTCGAAAAGGAAAGTCTTGACGCGGTCTATATCTGTCTGGTGCCGTCAGCGCACACGGACCAGGAACTGATAGCCTGCAAAAAGAAAATACATTTCTTCGTGGAGAAACCTGTGGCGCTTTCAATGAAGAAAGCCGCGGAGATCAGCGCCGCGGTAAAGAAGGCAGGCATCGCGACGAACGTCGGGTACGTGATCAGGTACGTTGACTCAGTGTGGCAGGCAAAGGATTTCCTCAAGGGCAAGCAGCCCGCAGTCATGCACGCTTTCTATATGTGCCCGTTTGTCCCGACCCCGTGGTGGAGGAGGATGAAGGATTCAGGAGGGCAGGTTGTTGAGCAGTCAACGCATATCTACGACCTTGCAAGGTACCTTCTGGGAGACGTTGACAGCGTTTACGCCCTGGGTTACAGGGGACTGCAGACCGATATCCCGGAAAACGACATAGATGACGCGTCCAACGCGATGCTGCATTTCAAGAGCGGGGCGGCAGGAAACGTCCTGACAACCTGCCTGATGAAGGCAGGCGGCGGGATGGGTGTTGATATCGTGCTGAAACACGCCAGGATGTTTGTGGATATGAGCGTGTTCAGGCTTACGAACGGGGAGACAAAAGAGATAAAGCCCACGAACGACCCCAGGCTTGAGGAGAATAAGGCTTTCATCGAGGCGGTAAAAACAGGCGACCGCTCGGGGATCAGGTGCGATTACGAAGACGGGATGAAAACCCTTGAAGTCACGCTCGCGGTCAATGAATCGATCAGGACGGGCAGAATTATAAAAATAAAGTCATGAGTTCTGGTCTTTAAAGCGTGTCAACGTATCCCGCCCAGTCCGCCAATATTCGTGGCGGAGCGGGCAGGCACCGTATTAACGTATCAACGCAAAAACAAGGTAGCCGCAACCTTTAGGTTGCGTAGAGAAATCTGTAACTCAGGGCTTCTCGAAGACCCGCCAATCTTAAAGGAGGGAGCCCTGATTAAAATATCCAAGAGAAACTACAGGTTAAAATGATGAAATTAAGATGCTTCATTATATTTCTTCTTTTTACCTTTCAACTTTCAACCTTCAACTTTTCCGCCCCGATATTTCATCGGGGCGAGACCTCGCCCCTTTGGGGCGGGCAGCTTGTCCTGGCACAGGGCACGGGGCTTGAAGGGTTGGATATGCCCAGGGAATACCGTTCCATGCGCAGCTCAAGTGCCGACCCCAACTGGAAGAACGGCAACGGCGACGCAAGGCCTATTGCGCAGGGAAAGACCCTGAAGGTAGCGGAGCTTGAAGGCCCGGGCAGGATCACGCATATCTGGTTCACTGTTTCCGCGAAAGACAAATACTACCCCCGGACAATGACCCTGCGTATTTACTGGGACGGGGACACAGAGCCGGCGGTTGAGTCCCCTCTGGGAGATTTTTTCGCCGTAGGCCACGGATGCATCAGGACGCTAAATTCAACGCCTGTGGCTGTTTCCTCGGAAGGAAGGGCGTATAACTGCTACTGGCCCATGCCTTTCAGGAAATCAGCTAAAATAACCGTGACCAATGATTCGGATAAGCAGGTTGACGCGCTTTTCTGGTACGTGGACTGGCAGAAACTGCCCGCGCTCGCTGAAAGCGTCCCGTATTTCCATGCGCAATACCGCCAGGAATTTCCATGCAGGAGCGGCGAGGATTACCTTATCCTTGACGCGAAGGGCAAAGGCCACTACGTCGGCACAGTGCTTTCGGTAAGGGTGAACCAGCCGGGATGGTTCGGCGAAGGCGATGACAGGTTTTATATTGACGGCGAGGAAAAGCCTTCTCTGCGGGGAACGGGAAGCGAGGATTATTTCTGCGACGCGTGGGGGTTCAGGGAATTCAACAACCCTTTTTACGGAGTTACCTTCTGGGAGGGATTTGAATCGGGGGACAGGGGAACGGTTTACCGCTGGCATATACCTGACCCGGTCGCGTTCGGGGCTTCGCTTAAGGTGACAATAGAACACAAGGGCGCGGTCTGGGACGAGAAAAAGAAAAAATTTACCAGCGGTTTTGACGAGCGCTCTGACGATTTCTCAAGCGTTGCTTTCTGGTACCAGGCAGGGAAGGCAAAGCGGTTCGCTTCTGTGCCTCCGGCAAAAGAAAGAATTCCCGCGTATACTGCAATTGAGGCCGAGAAGTATATGCTAAAGGGGAACTATAAGCCTTTTGCGAGAATGAAACAGGATGGGGACATGTGGAGCGGTGGAGCCCAGATCCTTTTTATCTCAGATACCAAGAGTGCCAGAGTCGAGCTGCCTTTTGACGTTGAGGAAACAGGCGATTATATTGTTAGGGCCGTCATGACATTTTCCTGGGATTACGGTATTTACGATATTTATCTTGACGGCAGGAACGTGTGTTCGAAAGATTTTTACAGCCCGACCGTGATAGCAAGGGAGATCAGCCTCGGTAAGCGCAGGCTGGAACCAGGTGAGCACCTGCTGAAATTCGTGTGCAAGGGCGCTAACGAGAGATCGAAGCTTGCCGGCACCTCAACGACAGGATATTTCCTGGGCATAGATGCGGTGTATCTTTATCCTGTAAAATAATTTCCCCCTGCAGCTCAGATAATACCGGAGCTATAACGCAGGGACCTCCGCCCGCCAATAATCGTGGCGGGCTACGGCACAGAGAGACATTTTGGTTTCAAACTTGATACTTGACACTTGACTCTTGATACTTAAAATAATCACTGTAATCATTAGTTAAAAATCACCGTAATCGTAATTTACAAAAGGAGAGTTTATGGATATGGGAAAAAAGCTTAGGATGAGAAGGATCTTTAAGAACGGCGGGAACGCGATCATAGTGCCCATGGACCACGGGCTGTATTACGAGCCGTCCGGGAACCTGAGAGACCTGCACAAGCTTGTCAGGGTGATATCAAAAACCGAAGCGGACGCGATACTGATAACTCCGGGAATGCTGGGCCATGTGGAGGACGTGATCGGAAACCTGGCAATTGTTTTCAGGCTTGACGGGACTCACACGAGGATGGGCCTTCATCTTGAAAAAACAAAGCTTATCTCGAACCTTGAGCAGGCAGTCGCGAGCGGGGCAGATATCGTCGTTGTCAACATTTTCATAGGGGTTGAGAATGAAGACGAGCACCTTGAAAAATTAGGAACGGTGGCAACCGCCTGTTTCAGATACGGCATGCCGCTTATGGCTGAGATGGTCCCCGCGTCAACACTGCTGCACCAGTTCGGGAAAGCGAAAGAAAAAGGGAAGGACGCTGCCAGAGACATGCAGCTCGCGGGCAGGCTTGCCGCTGAACTCGGGGCGGACTGCATTAAATGTCAGTATACGGGCGATGTTGAAAGTTTTAAAGAAGTTGGGGCAAGCACGCCGCTGCCGATAGTGATAGCCGGCGGCCCGAAGGCGGATACGGATGAGCAGTTCCTGGACATGATAAAAGACTGCATAAAGGCGGGAGCCAAAGGGATCTGCATCGGAAGGAACGTGTGGGGCAGGGAAAATCCCGCGGACATTATTTCAAAACTCCATAAAATAGTTCATATTTAACAATAATAGGAAATAAAGCAAGTGATTTTCAAGATGAAAGATACTTAAAGGTTGTAGCCTACCATATAAAAAAAGAAGGAAAATTGTGAAAAAGGTTAAATTTATAATAATAGAAATTGTTTCTATTATTTTTGCATTATTTAATAAAATCATGTTTAAAGATTTGGGCTTGAAAATTCCTAATATATTTATTGCTATAACAACAATAGGATTTTTTATTTTCTTTTTAGCAATTCCCTTTTTAATTTTATTTTTTAAATTTCCTAAAAGGCTTGATCGTATTTTTGCAGTAATAGCCTTAATTTTTTTAGCAGTCTTTGTAGCTATTTTGATAGATTTATTTGTTGCTGGTCCCGGACATAATTATTCCTATATACCTTTACTACAAAATTTATATCCATTTATTCTTTTTGGTACTTCAATATTTGTTGGAGCAGGCATAATAAGCTACTTGAGTTATAAAGTAAAAGACTCTTACGAAATATAAAAAAGAAACTGAAGGAAATATTATGAAGGCTATAATCCCCCAGGAAATAATTGAACAGAAGATATTTATGATCCGCGGACATAAAGTCATATTTGACCGTGATTTAGCAATGCTTTACGGAGTTCCGACTAAAGTTTTTAACCAGGCGGTAAAACGAAATAAACAGCGTTTCCCCAAAGATTTTATGTTTCAATTAAGCAAAACAGAGTTAGAAAATTGGAGGTCACAATTTGTGACCTCCAATTCTTCAGCTAAAATGGGCTTAAGAAGACCGCCGTATGTTTTTACTGAACAAGGTGTTGCAATGCTTTCAAGTGTTTTAAACAGCGAGAGGGCGATCCAAGTTAATATTGCTATTATGCGTGCGTTTGTTAAATTAAAAGAAATGCTTTCTACCCATAAAGAGCTCGCTTTTAAATTAAGGGAACTGGAAAGAAAGATTGAAAAACACGATGAGGAAATAACTGATATTTTTAATGCGATTCGCCAAATGATGATAGTAGAAGAAAAACCGAAAAAACAAATAGGATTTAAGGTAGATTAATTTTATCTAGTGTGGTGTCTCTAACAGATCTTTACATTTGGGCTGTCATTGCGAGGAGTGTTAACGACGAAGCAATCTCGACCTAAAAATCGAGATTGC
>MNUP01000003.1 GCA_001871075.1 Candidatus Desantisbacteria bacterium CG1_02_49_89 | reverse complement strand
AAATGTGACATTTTGAATGTTGCGGAACACAAGTGGGTTTTTTCCTGTGCGGAAATAATCAAAAGGTCACATTGGGAACAATCAAAGTGTCACATAGCCGGGGGAAAATTATTTAGGCTGGCTGGTTTAAAAATCAGGTAATAATCACCCTCTCCTTTATCCTCTCCCCTCGAGGGAGAGGGGTAGGGTGAGGGGGGTGGGTACTCTCGAAGGCAGAACCTGGAAAGTAGGACGATTTCCAGAACAGGAAGTAACCGTGGGTCTTATCCCCAACAGAAAGATTATTGTTTTAAAGGATGAGCAGAAAATCGGAGAGTACCAACTATGAGCGATGTGACATTTTAAGGTTCCCAAATGTGACATTTTGAATGTTGCGGAACAAAAACATGTTCGACGCTTGACTTTTTGAAAAATTGTGCTATAATATGTTCAACATGATGAAGTGTTGAGAAGGTAAAGGAGCCTTCTGTCCCGCAGCCGGGATAGAAGGTTTTTTTATTGCGACTTGCCAACGACGCTTAGTTGCCAAGTAACAAGGTTCTGCGAAGCAGGTTCTTATTTAAAAAACGATCGCAGCGATAAAAACTGCGATGACAGCGATTACAAGATGATCGGAACCGCACAGCGATAACCAGTGCGGTAGATTACACGGATCAAAGTAATCTAAATTGCGAGGATACAGGCGTCCTCAGGTCAAAGATGATTCACCCTAAAGGTGAATTGAATGACCCGGGGACGCCTTTTTCTTTTTCCGCTGAAAATCCAGCGGAATGATTACACTGATTTCCAGATAGATTACACCGATTCTTAATCTGAGTAATCGTCAGTTCAAAATCTGTGTAATCATAAGGAAAATAAATGAAGATAGTGATGGCGCAGATAAACACGATCGTGGGCGATCTGAAAGGCAATACCGAGAAGTGCATAAGGCATATAAAGGAAGCCGAAAAAACGCACGCTGACGTGATAACGTTCCCGGAGCTTACAATTACGGGATACCCGCCTGAAGACCTGCTGTTCAAAACCGGGTTTATTGAAGACAACCTGAAATGCCTTGGAAAGGTCGTAGAAAACACCGGAAACGCAACTGTGATCGTCGGTTTCGCGGACAGAAAAGGCAAGTTCCTTTATAACGCCGCGGCTGTCATACGCGGGAAAAAAATATGCGGCATTCACAGGAAGGTCTTTCTGCCCAATTACGGTGTATTCGATGAAAAGAGATATTTCGCAGCCGGAAAACAATTCCAGGTTTTTTCGGAAGGCGGGCTGAAGTTCGGCGTTAGCATCTGCGAGGACATATGGAACGAGGAGACCATAAAGCAGCAGGCAGCGGGCGGGGCAAAAGCGATCTTCGCGGTGAACGCGTCACCCTATTCATACGGAAAGATACAAAAAAGAGAAGAATTGATAACGAACCTGGCAAAAAAATACGGTATTATTATCTTCTACAATAACCTTGTAGGCGGTCAGGACGAACTGATCTTTGACGGGCACGGAATCATCGTTGATGAAAAAGGAAGGATAATTTCAAGGGGGAAACCGTTCGAGGAAGACCTGATAACCCATGACAGCGAAAAGAGGAATGTAACCATAAAGAATTGCCTGATGGCGCCTGAAGAAGAAGTTTACGCCGCACTCAAGCTGAGCCTGCGGGACTACACGCGCAAGAACAATTTTAAAAAAGTCGTGATAGCGCTCAGCGGCGGCATTGACTCCTCGCTGGTTGCCGCGATAGCGGCTGATGCCATAGGCGCCCAGAACGTGCTGGGCGTGTTCATGCCCTCGCAGTTCTCTTCCCGGATATCCGGAGAGGACGCGGACGGGCTTGCAAGGAACTTCGGCATAAAACTGCTGGTAATTCCCATCCAGCGGGCGCTTGAGTTCTACACAAGCCTGCTCGCGAACCAGTTCGCGGGCCTGCCCAGGGACATCACCGAGGAAAACCTGCAGGCAAGGATCAGGGGAAATATCATAATGGCTATATCCAACAAACTGGGGCATCTCGTGGTCAGCACCGGCAACAAATCAGAAATGAGCACCGGTTACGCAACGCTTTACGGCGACATGGCCGGAGGGTTCGCGCTCATAAAAGACGTATACAAGACCCTTGTTTACAGGCTTGCCCGGCACAGGAATTCGGTTAAACCCGTTATCCCGCAAAGGATCCTGTCAAGACCGCCTACAGCCGAACTGAAGCCGGACCAGAAAGACCAGGACACGCTCCCGCCCTATCCTCTGCTTGACAGGATACTTGGCAGCTATATCGAGGAAGATAAAACGCTTGAAGAGATCGTAAAAGAGGGATTCAGCAGGAAACTGGCTGAGAAGGTGATAAAAATGGTTGACAGCAGCGAGTATAAAAGAAGGCAGGCGCCTATCGGGCCCAAGATAACGCTCAAGTCATTCGGCAAGGACCGCAGGATGCCTATAACAAACAAATACTTTTAATAAGGAAAGGAGGATACATGAAAGCGGAAGAGGTTTTGAAATTCGTAAGGGAGAAAGGGATCAAGATCGTGGACCTGAAGTTCAACGACCTGCCGGGGCTGTGGCAGCACTTTTCGATACCCGCCTCAGAACTGACGGAGATGGATGACCTGACAAACAGCATTTTCAAGCAGGGTATCGGGTTTGACGGGTCAAGCATCAGGGGTTTCCAGAAGATCCAGGAAAGCGACATGATACTGATACCGGACCCCGAGACAGCCGTTATCGACCCGGTATGCGAGGTGCCGACCCTGAGCATGCTCTGCAACATCTACGATCCTATTACAAAAAAGGCTTATACGAGAGATCCGAGGAATGTTGCCAAAAAAGCAGCA
This sequence comes from Candidatus Desantisbacteria bacterium CG1_02_49_89, assembly GCA_001871075.1. Lineage (GTDB taxonomy): Bacteria > Desantisbacteria > UBA1551 > UBA1551 > UBA1551 > UBA1551. The sequence continues at coordinate 39,021 of MNUP01000003.1, read as the reverse complement.
GATTATCTAAGGGGTACCGGCATTGCAGATAAAAGTTACTGGGGCCCGGAACTGGAGTTTTTTATATTTGACAACATACGTTTTGACCAGACTGAAAACAGCGGTTATTACTTCGTGGATTCCATAGAAGGAGAATGGAATTCGGGCCGCGAGGAAAACCCGAACCTCGGTTACAAACCCAGGTACAAGGAAGGATATTTTCCTGTGCCGCCGCACGATTCATTGCAGGACCTGCGCAGTGAAATAGTTCTTAAAATGATCGGTGCCGGAATTCCCGTAGAAGTGCATCATCACGAAGTAGCCACCGCGGGCCAGTGCGAAATAGATATGAAATTCGACACTCTTGTGACAGTGGCTGATAAATGCCTGATGTTTAAATATATCGTAAAAAATATCTGTAAAAAACATAATATGGTGGCGACTTTTATGCCAAAGCCGCTTTTCGGGGATAACGGGTCAGGAATGCACACGCACCAGTCGCTCTGGAAAAAAGGCAAGAACATATTCTTTGACGCAAAAGGATATGCGCTTATAAGCCAGGAGGCAAAGTATTATATAGGAGGCCTTATCAGGCATGCGCCGGCATTAATGGCCTTCTGCGCTCCTACGACAAATTCATACAAGAGGCTTGTGCCGGGATACGAGGCGCCTGTTAACCTTGCTTATTCTGCGAGGAACAGGAGCGCGGCAATACGCATACCTGTATATTCGGAAAACCCGAAGACAAAGAGAATCGAATTCAGGCCGCCTGATTGTTCGGCAAATCCTTATCTTGCATTTGCGGCAATGCTGATGGCGGGTATAGACGGCATACAGAATAAAATCGACCCGGGTAAACCGCTTGAAAAAAATACGTATCATCTTTCAGAGGAGGAAGCAGGCAGGGTGCCTACCGTGCCGGGTTCGCTTGATGAATCTCTTCTTGCTCTGGAAAAAGACCATAAGTTTTTGCTTGAGGGCAGCGTGTTCACAAAGGACGTCATAGAGGTATGGCTGGAATACAAAAAAGAGAAAGAACTTGACGCGGTGCGCCTCAGGCCGCATCCTTATGAGTTCTATCTGTATTTTGATATCTAAGCATAGATTACACAGATTTAAAGCAGGTTGAGATTAAAACTGAAATTAAGGTTTTGTTTTAATCGGTGTAATCAATTAGCTGGAAATCTGTGTAATCAAATAAGGAATAAAGATGGAAAAGCTGGTAGCGGATAAAGACTATCGGGTGGCGTCCGGGTGCGCGGTTGTGGGCATAATGAACCAGGACGGAAAGAAGATAGACGGCAGCGCGGTGATCAGCTCCATTTCGGTCATGCGCGAGCGTTCCAACGGGCTCGGCGGGGGCTTTGCCGCATACGGCATATACCCGGAATACGCGGGGCTCTACGCGTTCCACGTCATGTATAAAACCGAACAGGCAAAGGGCTGCGCGGAAAATTATTTAAATAAGGAATATACCATAGAGAAAACCGAACCCATCCCCACCAGGAAAATCATGGGAATTGACAGCAAGCCGATGCTGTGGCGCTACTTCCTTTGCCCGCGCGGCGGGAACAGCAATGAAGAGGACTATGTGGCAAGAACCGTGATGCATATAAACTCCGGCATAAATGACGCTTTCGTGTTTTCAAGCGGAAAGAACATGGGTATATTCAAAGGCGTGGGCTTTCCCGAGGACATAGGCCATTTTTACCGGCTGGACGAATACAGCGCGTATACCTGGATAGCCCACGGAAGGTTCCCCACAAATTCGGTAGGATGGTGGGGCGGGGCGCATCCCTTCGGGCTGCTGGACTGGTCTGTCGTGCACAACGGCGAGATCTCTTCCTACGGGATCAACAGGAGCTATCTCCTGAATTTCGGCTACAGGTGCGCGCTCTCAACGGACACCGAAGTCATAGCCTACCTCTTCGACCTGCTCTCCAGGAAACACGGGCTCAGTTTTGAGGTCGTGGCGAAAATACTCGCGGCCCCGTTCTGGTCAGACATAGAAAGGATGCCGCCCGAGGAAAAAGACTTTTTCACCAGCCTCAGGATCATTTACGGAAGCGCCCTGCTGAACGGGCCATTCAGCGTGATCGTGGGAAACTCGGGGCATATGGTCGGCCTGAACGACAGGATAAAACTAAGGCCTCTGGTCGCGGCAACAAGCGGGGAAACCCTTTACCTCGCAAGCGAGGAAGCGGCAATACGGGATATATGCCCCGGGCCGGACAGGGTGTGGATGCCGCGGGCCGGGGAGCCTGTCATCGGCAAACTTAATGACCGTCGTGCGTCGAGCGTCGTAAGTCGCACGTAAATACCGTCATACGTCGTAAGTCGTATGTTTAAGAATTTATACGCACGACGTAAGACGCTTGACGTTCGACGTGAAACGTACGACGTATGACTTACGACGTACGACGTTTTTGGGGTGTGTTATGGCGAAGAGACCGGTTTTACAGGACTTTGTGGTTGAGAGGGACGAATCCAGGTGCGTGGCATGCCAGGCATGCGTGCGGATGTGCTCTAACGACGTCCATTCTTACGACCCCGAGACAAACAAGGTGGAAAGCGACAGCGCCAAATGCGTCGGATGCCATTTCTGCGAATCGTTCTGCCCCACAAAGGCAATCAACATAAAGCGCAGCGCCTCGCAGTTCCGCGAGAATGCCAACTGGCAATACAGGGATATCGCCAACCTGGTAAAGCAGGCGGAAACAGGAGGCGTGCTCCTTACCGGAATGGGATGCGACCGCCCCTACCCCGTATACTGGGACCACATCCTGCTCAACGCGTCCCAGGTCACGAATCCATCTATAGATCCGCTCAGGGAGCCAATGGAACTGCGCACCTATATCGGGCGCAGGCCGGACAGGATACAGTGGACAGTGGACAGTGGACAGTGGACAGCAAACAAAAAACAATCATCCAGCATCCAGCATCCAGCATCCAGCATCCAGTCTCTTTTGAAGTTAGAGATCCCGATAATGTTCTCCGCGATGTCCTACGGCTCAATAAGTTATAACACCTGCGTTTCCCTTGCCAGGGCTGCGCGGGAGATAGGGACTTTCTGGAACACGGGAGAAGGAGGCCTTCATCCCGACCTGTATGAATTCGGAAAAAACACGATAGTGCAGGTCGCTTCAGGGCGGTTCGGGGTTCACAAGGACTACCTTGAAACCGCAAGCGCTATCGAGATAAAAATAGGCCAGGGAGCGAAACCCGGCATAGGAGGCCATCTTCCCGGAGAAAAAGTGACCGGAGATATTTCAAGGACCAGGATGATACCCGAAGGAACGGACGCTTTGTCGCCTGCCCCGCACCACGACATATATTCGATCGAAGACCTGAAACAGCTGATCTTCGCGCTGAAAGAAGCCACGCGCTACAGCAAGCCTGTGGGCGTGAAGATCGCGGCGGTCCACAACGTGGCTCCGATAGCAAGCGGTGTTGTGCGCGCCGGAGCGGACTACGTTGCGATAGACGGCCTGCGCGGCGGGACCGGCGCCGCTCCGCTGACGATAAGGGACAACGTGGGCATACCCATTGAGCTTGCCATCGCGGCAGTGGACACAAGGCTGCGCGAGGAAGGCATAAGGAACCAGGCATCCCTGATCGCAGCCGGCGGGTTCAGGAACAGCGCCGACGTTATCAAGGCAATAGCCCTGGGAGCGGACACGGTCTATATAGCCACGTCAGCCCTTGTCGCGCTGGGCTGCAACCTCTGCCAGAAGTGCTACACCGGAAAATGCAACTGGGGGATCGCGACGCAGGACCCTTATCTGACAAAAAGGCTTAACCCAGAGATCGGAACGCAGAGGCTGGTTAACCTTCTGCGCGCGTGGTCCCTGGAGATAAAGGAAATGCTGGGCGGAATGGGCATAAACGCGATTGAATCTTTGCGCGGTAACCGCGAGCACCTGCGCGGCGTGGGCCTCAGCGACACGGAACTAAGGATACTGGGCATAAAAGCGGCGGGCGAATCCTGGTAGGCGCCGGAGGCGCCTGATTACACAGATTATGAACAAAAGATTACACCGATTAAAAAATGTTTTATCTGTGTAATCATCATTTAGAAATCTGTGTAATCTCATAAGGAGTAATCATGAAGCGCATATATATTAAGGAAGAATATTGCATGGGCTGCAGGATATGCGAGATACGCTGCCTTGTCCAGCATTCAAAGACGAAAAACATTATTAAGGCATACAAGGGTGAATACCCCAAGCCGGAGCCGAAGATGCTTGTAGAGGAAAAGGGCCACCTGTCCTTCGCTTTGCAGTGCAGGCACTGCGAGGACGCGCCCTGCCTTGAAGCGTGCATTACCGGAGCTATGCGCCGCGACAAAAGAACAGGCGCCGTGCTGTGCGACGAAGAAAAGTGCGTGGGCTGCTGGATGTGCATAATGGTATGCCCTTTCGGGGTGATATCAAGGACAAAGGAAGGCAGGAAGGTTGCTTCCAAATGCGACCTTTGCAACGGCGAGGACGAACCTGTCTGCGTGAAGAACTGCCCTAACGGCGCGATCGTATGCCGGGATGAATAGCTGCCCGCCCCGATGTTACGTCGGGGCGAGGTCTCGCCCAGATTTCAATCTGGGCGGAAAAGCTGAAAGTTTAAAGACAAAAGATTTCCACGAAATCACGAAAGTGTCACGAAGGCACGAAAGAAATCACCACGGAGGCACAGAGACACAGAGAAATTTTAGGTTTTATAAATGACTAATGACTGCCTTTGCAACCACTGATTTCCACGAATTAGCACGGATTTCAATCTTTGAACCATTAATCCGTTAAACCTTTAATCCTTTAATCAAATATTTTACTCATGACACATGACTAACGACTGTTTTCAAACACCGTAATCATCCGATCACAGCGAGGAAAAAATGAAAAAGACGAAATACTTAATCATCGGGGGTTCTGTAGCGGCAATAAACGCAGCGGAGGCGATACGCGGCGCGGATACTGAAGGAACGATAACCATTGTTTCGGATGAGCCTTGCGCGGCGTATTCCAGGCCGCTTATATCATATTTCCTCGGAAACAAGGTCACTGAAGACAAAATGTATTACAGAGACAAAAAATTCTTTGATGAAAATAGGATTGAATTGATAACAGGCATCAGGGCCGCGGGGCTTGACGCTAAAAACAGATCAGTGAAGCTGGAAAACGGAAAAACGGTTAAATTTGAACGGCTTCTCATAGCTACCGGGGGCAAACCCATAATCCCGCAGGGAGTTAAAAAAGGCAGGGGTGTTTTCACGTTCCTGACCTGGGATGACGCGAAAGGCATAAGATCTTATATTAAAAAGAACAGCGCCTCCGGCAGTGCCGTTATAGTCGGCGGGGGACTTATAGGATTAAAAGCGGCAGAGGGCCTGATGGAACTGGGTATAAAGATCAGTATAGTTGAGCTGGCCGACAGGATCCTGAACGCCACTTTTGACAGGAACGCCTCAGGCATCATGGAAAATGCCTTAAAAAAAGCCGGGTGCGCGATAATGAAGAACGATACCGTAAAAAGGATCCGTTATAAAGGCGGGAATGTGAACGCGGTCACTCTTACGAACGGAAAGGTCCTAAAGGCCGATATGGTAATACTCGCTATAGGCGTGGTTCCCAACATAGACATTGTCAAAAACACGCCTATAAAGACAGACAGGGGGATACTGACGGACGAGCACATGCAAACAAATATAAAGGATATTTATGCAGCCGGGGATGTCGCGCAGGTCTACGACAGGATCCTGGGTAAGACGCGCGCGATCGCGATCTGGCCCAATGCGTCCCGCCAGGGCAGGATCGCGGGCCTTAACATGGCCGGGGTTGAGAGATCATACGAGGGAAGCTTCGCGATGAACTCGGTGGAACTGTGCGGTATACCGACGATCTCGATGGGTCTTACCGATACTCCTGATGCCGGATACCAGGTCCTGTCAGAGCTTGACAAGGATTCAGGCTCCTACAGAAAGATAGTCCTGAAGGACAATTTTGTGGTCGGAGCGATATTCGTCGGCAGGATCGACCGCGCCGGCATATTCGCCGGCCTTATAAAAGACAGGATCGACACCGGGGATTTCGCCAGGCATTTTCTAAGCGACGACTTCGGGCTCATACACCTTCCTAAGGAATACAGGAAACACCTGGTCACGGGACCGGGCATTGAGATATAACCGTGCATCGTCAAAAATAGTTTACATAGTTTATAAAGTTTGCAAAGTTTATAGAGTCAAAACTTGTAAACTTGTAACCTGTGTAAACTCTGTAAACTAATTGAGGTTATGATGGTTATTAACGCGACGGGAATGAATTACCGGGCTTTGAACGAAAAGATCCGCTGCCTTACCGGATCCGGCGAAGGAGAAATAATCCTTGAGGGTATCAACGGCCAGCGCTACATAGCCGACGGGATAAAAGCCGCCGCCCTCATCACGATAAAAGGAACTCCCGGCAATGACCTTGGCGCTTTTATGGACGGACCCGGCATCACGGTGCTGGGGAACTGCCAGGACGGGACAGGCAACACGATGAGCGGGGGCTCCATAGCCGTGCACGGGGACGCCGGGGACATAGTCGGCCATTCAATGCGCGGGGGCAGGATATATATAAAAGGAAATGCCGGATACCGGGTCGGGATACACATGAAATCATACGAAAACCTGGATCCGGTGATCATTATAGGCGGCAGCGTGCAGGACTTTGCGGGCGAATACATGGCCGGCGGGACGCTCGTTGTTCTGGGGGAAGGAAACCCAAAGCCCGCGGGGAATTACATCGGCACCGGAATGCACGGAGGGATAATAGCGGTAAAGGGAAAGGTTGAAGACTTTCAGCTGGGCGGAGAAGCGAGAAAAAACGGAATGGACGAACAGTCCTGGAACCGCGTTTTCCCGCTCCTGAACGAATACTGCGGGATATTTTCGCTTGACGCCCGCTCATTCAGCAGGGATATGTTCACGGTCCTCTGCCCTATCACCCACCGCCCTTACGGAAGGATGTATGCATACTAAGACTACTGGAAAAAAGTTCCTTTGTTTTTATATTGAGATTGAATACGGCAACGATTTTATATATCGTTCCATAAATTCCCAATTCGGTTTACCATTTTTTACTGGTAATTTTATTTTTAGTTTACGCATTCTTATTTGACTGCATTTTATACCATAATTATATCTATATTGTTCTAAATTTATTATCGTAGTTAAAAATAAAGCGATATATTTATTTATTTTAAATTTAGGTATAAGTTTTTCAACATGATCGCTTGCTGAAAATGGCAATGGCTGATAACTACAATAACCCAAAACTGCACTATCCACGGTTAGTACATTTCCTTCTTCTGTATAATAATTATAAAACCCCTCTACTCCGTTATTTGTTGCTCGCGTTGTTACATAAGGATATTTACCAATTCCGTAGTCTTCTAATTCTAAAAGCGGTGTTGTCTTGCTACCCTTTATAGTAAATAAAGATTTTAATTCAAATAATTGCCAATCGTTTGTATTTAATTCAAATTTTTGATTTATTATACTTTGGGGGATAAGAGTATTTAATTTTTCACAATTAATGATAACAAAATCTTGAGGTATAGATTTAGGAATAAGTATATCTTTTAGAGTTTTGTTTGCTTGCCTGCCATAACTATACTTATATTTATTTTTTCTTATACAATAACAATAGTATAATTTTTCAACTATTTCCATTTCATATTTAGGAAAAAGAACTAAAACATGAAATCCTGTATAAAATCTTTCGGGCTGTAAAAATGCTTCTAAAACTGAACCGCCTACAGAAACAGTAATTAAACCACTTGGGAATGGTACAACATTATTTATTATTTCGACAAAAGCAGAAATACCATTATTCTCTGCCGTGCGTGCAACAAAAGGAATAGTATTTATAATACGTTTTTGGTATGATTTTAAATTATACAATTCAAAACCATTTCCATATTTAATATCAAATATGTTTGATAATTTAGTTAGCTTCATTTTTTTTAATGTATAGTTCATTAAAAACCAAAAATGATTTAACCGTATCGATAAATTCTTCTTTTGATAAAAGACTATAATCGGTTTCCATATATGCTTCAGCACACCATTCATCATTAGCGGTAACAATTTCATTCACACTAAACCCAGCTTTTGTTTTTCTGTTTATATAAGATGATACCCATTCTTTTTTAATGTCTCCCCATTTACCAAAAGCATCTATTCTGCCTTTTGTTTTTCGTTTTGCAAATCCATCATCTTTATAATAACCAAAATAGGTTTCTTTGCCTGTTGGATGTGGCTTATGTGCAGTAAATATCATAACGCAAGTAACCACCCCCACATCAGAATCAAAAAATAGTTCATCGGGCATTGATAATACTGCTTCTAATGTATGTTTTTCTAAAAGTTGTCTCTTTAGTTCATACTTTTTTCCTTTTTGAGCCAAAGCACATTGCATTGGCACTATCACTACACAAATTGCTCCTGGTTGTAATACCTCTAAATTGTTCAGCACGAATTCCAATTCCTCAGTATCTTTCTTTTTATCTGCTTGATATGGTGGATTTAAAAAACCTACAGTGGGCTTATATTTTTTAACCTGCTCTATAACTTCAGCGTAAAAACAATCTCTATTAATAACATTGCTTTTACCGTCTTGGTGTATATACATATTAGAACAAGCTAGAGCGAAAATATTTGCCTGAAACTCAACTCCGAAGATTTGCATAGCTTTAATATCTTTTTCCTTTTTTAAATCACCCTCTGCATCTTTTATCATTTTCCTTAATGCGCTGATTAAAAAACCGCCTGTACCACAGCAGTTATCATATACTACACTATTTTTATTTACACTTGCCAACTCACAAAATAATTCTGTGATATGGGGTGGGGTAAGAACAATACCTAACCCTTTATCGCTATTGGCATATCGTAAAAATTCGATATATAACTGCCCTAATACATCGTAATATTCATGTGTTTTTATGAATTTGTTTATATTTTCATCAATACTATCAATCAAATTTTGTAACACGCCCTGTTTGGTTGATAATGATGCATTAAGGTGAATAAAGCTAAATTGAATATTAAGATCGTCTAATTTTTTCCCATTTAAATTGGCATGGCGCAAAACATTTGAAACTGTATCAACTAGAAATTTAGCAAGTTCTTCTGGTTTCTCATATTCTTTGTATGCCTTACGAAATGCTTTATCATCTAATGCTATAAGAATACTACTGATTAATAATGCACGATCTTTTTCTGGTATTTTATGATGGTGTAATTCCACATTTAAATCCCTTGAAAAATCAAGAAGAGCATTATAATCCTGTCTGAATTTTTCAGGACTTTTTAAATAACCATTGATATAGCTTTCTATGTCTAATAATTTGTTGCTAAAAATATGGATGGGGTTCTTTTCTCCTTTTAAGTATAAATAATGTGAAACTTTAAACTCCGTCAAGTTTTGTCCACTTGCACCGATTGCTAATACATCATATTCTTTAGAAAGAAAGGAAGCATACAACAATGCCCCATCTACCGCATATTCATCATATTTGTCTAATGTAGTACTTTGGTGTTTGGTAATATCTGCTTTACATTCAATTACTATAATAAATACAGAGCTATTTTTAAGAGAGATAATAAATTCCGGATATCCCCTTCCACCTCCTTTTTTGGAAGCAGCTTTCAATAATTTATCAATTTTAGGATTTGAAGATTTTTGCTCTTCAATTATGCATTCATTAGAGTAAGCATTAAAATGTTTTCTTATTATATCCTCTGTTATTCTTTCATTGGCCATATTTTTCTCCTCCCTGTGCTTTTTAAATATTAGACACTTGGAACTTTTGTCCAATATTGTATCAGGAAAATAGGAAATGTCAAGTTGAAAACCAACCTTGGTATTAAATTTTATTAAAAATTACAAGTAAAACCTGTTTTAACCGCTTCTGAATTTTTAAATTCGGGCGGGAGTGCTCCTTTTTGGTATCCTACAATAAACCCAGCTTTTCTGTCTTGGTTAAAATAAAATTTAATATCGGTATCGACCATATTTGCAAATGTTTGATTTTCAAAATTGTAAAACGCCCACCATTTAATACTAAAATCTTTATCTTTCCAAATGGGAAAAGCATATATAAGTTCGGCGTCCAGTCGATTTCCGCGAATATTTGATTGAATGCTGTCTATGTTCCTTAACTCTGATGCAAAAGTGTAACCACAATAAAAAAGACAAGGGAAAAACGGCATATTAATTTTAGCAAAAGAATGCCACCACAACACTGGTAGGTCTATAATTGGAAGAGCCATAGCAAAACCAAATTTAAATGTGTAATCAACCAATTTAAAATCTTGGGTGCTTTCAATTTCAGCAAATTTGCATTTAACTCCCATAGGATATGTATATTTTACAAGGGGCCAGTACCAATGCCAGCGATAATCCAAAACGGAGCTTTCTCGTAAGCTGCTTTGGATCATAGGGTCTTTTGGATTAGTACCTAAATCCCCAATGGCAACTAATGAAATATTAAAAACATGGTCTTTCATTCTGCCGAGAGACCAACGAACCATTTTCCATTCTAAATCATAATCAAATCCGATTTCGTCTGTCCCCCCCACTTCGTGCGCTCCGATTTGAAAAGAGAGGTCCCGGCCAAAAATATCAACAATAGAATGTTTCTCCTCTATTTTTTCTTCACCGAATTCATTTTTGGTAACTATACCATCAGGATAATTTATAATTAATTCATATTTTTTGTTCACTGCAAAATTACCCCACAATATTACATTATTATATGTACCATCGTCATTTGGGAATCCTGAGCCCAGTGAGTAAGTTATCATAACAGTCTTGCCGCTCTCCTTCTCTTTCAACCCAAACGTCTTTGTGTCTTCTGTCTGATTTGTAGTGAGTGGGGGTTCGATATTATTTACAAGGATACGATATTGAGTTGCGTATTCGAGACTACTTCTATCTTTCCCAGAGGTTTCCTCTACTCTTGCGCTAAATGCAAATGTATTAGATGCGAATAGCAAGCAACTTATACACACTACCGACCCGATGGATATTTTTTTTAAAATATTTTCTTTCATTTTATTTCTCCTCCTTTTCTTTCTTGAAAGGTACCAGCTTTCCACTTGCTAAATATGAAATTAATTCCTCCCACTTTTTATCTTTGTTATCTTCCAACCATTTTTCATCAAAATCAAGAATGTAGCGCCCTTCCAAAATAAATAGTCTTTGAATTTCTATCGCCAAAGACTCCCACCAAAAATTTTCCCATCCTGGTGGGGTTGGCGTCGTCGGCATGACCTCTCCTATTGTCTTATTAAAAAACTCACTTATAGGAATGGGTTCTGCCTGGCGAATAATTCTAAAGACTGCGGAATGTATTAACTCGCGTGCTTTTTTTTCACTCTCGTTCATTTTTTGTACCTCCCCTTTTTAATTATTTTTTAAAACTCCTACTACTTTGCCGACGACAGCGGAGTAGTCTCCGGTGTCTTTAATTATAATATTTGGGTAGTTGTCATTTGTTGCTTTCAATATTATACAGTCTTTGCCCTGGTAAAATCTTTTTATCGTGCTTTCGTTGTCAACCATATAAACTACTATGTCGCCGTTATTGGGTTGAACGTTTTGTTTAACTGCTATAAGGTTGCCGTCATTTATCCCGGCTCCTATCATGGAATCGCCTTTAACTTTCAGAAAAAAGTCAGGGATGGAATTAACTGCGTCAGCGTCAAATTCAATTTCCTTCTCTATGTTTTCTTCCGCCAGAACGGGCGGACCCGCTGCAGAAGTACCTAATAAGGGCTTTCTAATCAAGACCTGATCCTCGCTTGTTTTTAAAAGTTTTATTCCGCGCGCTACCCCGGGCATTACCTGTATAAAACCTTTTCTGACCAACATTTTAAGACGAGCAGCAACAGTAGCAAGTGATTTTACTTTTAGCGCATCTCTGAGTTGTTCGTATGTAGGTGGCACTTTATTTTGTTTTATAAAGTCCTTTATGATCTCCCACAGTTCTTTTTGTTTTGCAGTCAGCAATTCCCCCATTTCTCTTTCCCCTTTCCTGTTTCATCGTCTATTGCTAATTATAATATACCATATTTTCAGTTAAAAGTCAAGAAAAATCGTATATTTTCGTCTTTTATTATTCATTTATACGAGCGAAAACAAAGTGAATAAGAGGAGTTGCTGCAACAACGTAACGAGCGTAGACACTTTGCTCAATTACAAGTCCCCCCTTTTTCAAAGTGGAAATTTAAACTCACGGACATAAACGCCCTACTCCAATCTTCCCTCACCTCAATCCTCTTCCACAAGGGGCGAGGATACAATAAAACGGGTGAAAATGCTCTGCTCTGCTTGAAAATCAATAATAACTTGACAACCGTATTTTTTGTGTTATACTATATCCAGTTGACACGGTTATGTGTCAGAAAGGCAGAGCTGCCTTCTTTCCCGATGACGGGAGAGAAGGCTTTTTTTTGGTCCTACTACGCCCTCCGGAAGCTCTTGGAGCAGAAAAGACGGGCTTCGTAGGACAGAGATGCATGGAATGCATCGAACCCCCCTGTCACTCTGATGTATCGGAACAGGGGGAACAAGGACGTCTTCCGTAGAGGATGACCTCTACAGTCGTGAACCATCCGGTTCATGGCAAGGAAGACGTTTATTTTTTTTTACAGACTGATTACAGTGATTCTAAAAGAGATTGCAGTGATTCAAGATATTTAATCACCGTAATCATCAGTAAACAATCACCGTAATCATATCTTAAAGGAAGGAGGGAGACAATGTCGTTCAGCAAGCCTAATGCGAGTCCCGCAACAGGGACAAGGAACAGGGTGAACGCGTCGCCCGTATCCGGGCTGTGCGTAACATGCATGGATGGGTGCGTCGGCCTGTGCGAGGTGGCTAAGTCAGCCATAAGAGGCAGGGAGTTTCTCTATCCCCAGCCTTACGGAAAGATCGTGGCGGGAAGCGAGAAAGATTACCCTATAGATTTCTCGCATTTTAATATTCAGGGGACCTGCGTGGGAGCGGTAGGAACAGAGGCGGATTCGGACAAAGCCACCTTCCCTTCAGTGAATGTTGGCACCGAGATCGGGTCCAAAAACAGGCTGAAACTGGATGTCCCGTTTTTCACCGGAGCGCTGGGTTCAACAGATGTGGCCCGCATAAACTGGGAGGACACCGCGGTCGGAGCGGCTATCTGCGGCACAATGGTGGTGGTAGGCGAGAACGTCTGCGGGATGGACCCTGACAGCGAGATCAAGAACGGCAGGGTCGTGAAATCCCCGGAAATGGACAGGAGGGTCAAGAGCTACCAGAAATGGCATGATGGCAGCGGCGCGATCGTGGTCCAGTATAACATTGAAGACGGAAGGCTCGGAGTTCCGGAATACGTGCTTGAGCTGGGAGTGGAAGCGATCGAGCCGAAATGGGGACAGGGCGCGAAAGACATAGGGGGAGAAGTTAAGCTCCCCACAATAGAAAGGGCTTTGCAGCTCAAAAAAAGAGGATACATCGTGTATCCTGATCCCGAAGACCCCGTGGTCCAGAAAGCATACAAGGAAGGGGCGATCAAGGAATTCGAAAGGCACTCACGCCTCGGAATGGTTGAAGAAGAAGCATTTTATAAGGAAGTTGAGCGGCTCAGGAAACTCGGGTTCAAGTACGTGACCCTTAAGACCGGCGCGTACCGCCCGGCAGACCTGGCAAGGGCGGTAAAATATTCTTCCGTCGCGAAAATAGACCTGCTTACGGTGGACGGCGCAAGCGGCGGGACCGGAATGAGCCCATGGAGGATGATGAACGAGTGGGGGATCCCGACAGTGGAACTTGAATCCATGCTTTATAACATGCTGAGAAAGATCGAGGAAAAAGGCATGCATGTCCCCCCCGTTGCGATGGCAGGCGGGTTTTCGCTGGAAGATCACATTTTCAAGGCCCTCGCGCTGGGAGCGCCGTACGTAAAGGCTATATGCATGGGAAGGGCTACCTTCGCCGCGACAATGGCCGCAAAGACCGTCGGGAACCTTATTAAGGAAGGAAAGGTCCCGCCCGAATACAAGAAATACGGCGACTCGATCGAACAGGTATTTGTCAATGCCGAAAAACTGAAAGATAAATACGGCAAGGACTTTTCAAAAATACCCGCCGGCGCGATCGGCATGTATACCTATTATGACAGGCTCGTTACGGGCCTGCGGCAGCTTATGGCGGGCGAAAGGAAATTCGCCCTGAAACACATAACCAGGGATGATATTGTCGCGTTGACGCGGGAAGCATCCGATGTTTCGGGCATTCCTTTTGTCATGGAGTCTGACTGGAAAGAGGTGGAAAGCATTTTAAACGGGCGCGCCGTGAAGGTGAAGAACCGCAAAGAGCCCACGCTGGCTTCCGCCTGACCCGCTTCAACAGCTAAAGCAGGAGAAAATGGACGCCGGTTCGGCGGAAAAATTTGTTGAAAAAGCCCTGAGGTCCTGCCGAAACAAGGCAAACGGAAAGGCTTCAATGATCATGGACTACCTGCACTCAGGCGATACCTGGGCGCACAGTATGTTCCGCTACTGTCTTGCGCGCCGGATCTCCACATACCTGCGCGCAACCTGCCCGGTGGTGAAGGCAGTCTACATTTTTGGCAGCACCGTGGATGACAGAGCGGGCATCACTTCGGACATTGACCTTCTGGTGGTGGTCAGGAACAGAAACCGGCGCCTTATCCGCAGGATCGGCGAGCTTAAAACCGCTGTACTCGGTGCCTATAAAGGGCTTATCGGAAACGGCACTTCAGCGCTCGCGGAGATCCTTGACATAAGCATCCTTGAGGAAAAAGAGTCGGTTAAAAGAACGGGGTGCGCATCGCTCATACATTCGGTCCACTCGCCTGCCCTGCTGCTGGCATAACGTGGAGCCGCGGGCTGAGGCGCATAATATTTTGGGGTTAAAATGAATGCAGCCACGTACGGCAAACAAATAGAGGCGCTTTCCAGGATCGGGAAAATGATGACGTCAAATATGTGTCTTGACGACATCCTGAATTCCATTGTTTCCATCACCGCCGAGGTCATGAACTCCAGGATCTGTTCCCTATTGCTTTTGAACGGAAAGAAAGAACTTGCCATATGCGCGACCCAATCCATAAGCGAAGAATACAGGAAGAAGAATTCCATCAGGCTGGGCGAGGGAATCGCCGGCAGGGCCGCGAAGGAAAACAGGCCGGTTGCTGTGCTGGACGTGAAAAAGGACCGGCACTATATAAACCACGACATAGCCGAAAAGGAAGGGCTCTGTTCCCTGCTCAGCGTCCCCCTGAGCGTGAAGGGCAAAGTGATCGGGGTGCTGAACTGTTACACCGATTCACCGCACGAATTCACCGAGGAGGAAATAAACCTCCTGAGCACGATCGCAAACCAGGCAGCGGTCGTCATCGAGAATGCCCAGCTCATGCTGAAATCCCGGGAGATACAGGAGGAGCTTGAAACAAGGAAAATCATTGACCGCGCCAAGGGCATCCTCATGAGGCAGGGCCTGACAGAAGAAGAGGCTTTCAGGCGTATCCAGAAAAAAAGCATGGATATCCGCAAATCAATGAAAGAAGTCGCTGAAGCGATAATCCTGGCCACGGAGCTTGAAAAGGTCTAAAGACTGCGTCCCGATAAAATTCATCGGGATTCGGTTGTCCGCGCCAGCTGGCAGAATCTTCACTTTATGAGCTTTAAAAATCTGTCCGACGCTTGACATTATCATGTTTTATGTTATAATACCTTAGGTATAATGTAATACCTGAGGCAATGGAGCCTTCCGGGCATAGAACGCCCTGGAAGGCTTTTTATTTTAAAGATGATTACGGTGATTTTTAACTGACGATTACGGTGATTATTAAAAGATGATTACAGTGATTATTACAGTGTGAATCTGTGTCAAACATAGAGAGGTTTGTATGAAGGCGATGCTGGCTCTGGAAGACGGGACCGTATTTGAAGGAGAATCCTTCGGCGCAGACGGGGAAAGCTGCGGCGAAGTCGTGTTCAACACGAGCATGTCCGGTTATCAGGAGATACTTACCGATCCTTCATATAAAGGCCAGATCGTCTGCATGACATACCCCCTTATAGGGAATTACGGCGTAAACCCGGAGGATTTTGAGTCCAGGAAGCCGTTCCTTGAAGGTTTCGTTGTCAAGGAATGCAGCAGGATCTTCTCAAACTGGCGCGGAAGGACAAGCCTGGGTGATTTCCTGAAGGAACACAAGATCCCGGGTATAGAGGGAATTGACACCCGCGCGCTCACCTGCCGCATAAGGCTTGCAGGAGCCATGAAGGCCGTTCTTTCAACTAAGGACCCGGACGGGAAAAGGCTTGTTAAAAAAGCAAAGGCGTCTCCCGGCCTTGTAGGCGTTGATCTGGTCCGGGAAGTCACCTGTGACAAGCCCTACAAGTGGGAAAACAAGTGTCCAGTGTCCAGCGGCCAGTGTCCCGCCTCATCGGCGGGCCGCCGAAGTGGCGACCAGTGTCCAGCAGAAAACGCACGACGCGCGACGCACGACGCACGACGGTTTAATGTGGTGGTATTGGACTGCGGGGTCAAGCATAACATACTGAACAGCCTTGCCGCGGAAGGCTGCGACGTAACTGTTGTTCCGGCGCAAACAACCGCGGATGAAATACTGGCATACAAACCTGACGGCATCCTGCTGTCAAACGGCCCTGGCGATCCCTCCGCGGTCCCCTACGTTGTTGAAACCGTCAGGGATTTGATACGCACGACGCACGACCCGCAAGGGCGACGCACGACGGTATTATTCGGCATCTGTCTGGGCCACCAGATGCTGGGGCTGGGGCTGGGAGGAAAAACGTATAAGTTGAAATTTGGGCATCACGGCGGAAACCATCCTGTCAAGGACCTGAAAACCGGGAAGATCGCGATCACCGCGCAGAACCATGGGTTCTGCGTTGACATCAATTCATTCGGCAGCGAAGACATTGAAATGACGCATGTAAATCTTTACGATAACACTCCGGAAGGGATGCGGCATAAAAAATTACCTATCTTCTCGGTGCAGTATCATCCGGAGGCTTCACCCGGCCCTCACGACTCGCAATATTTATTCGGAGAGTTTGTCCGCCTCATGGACAGATAGCGTCGTACGTCGAGCGTCTTACGTAAAAGAATTTAACGAACGACGTCCGACTTGCGACGTTCGACGGTTTTGCTGGAGTTGAAATGCCAAAACGAACGGACATACACAAAATTCTGATCATCGGCTCCGGGCCCATTATCATCAGCCAGGCCTGCGAGTTTGACTATTCCGGGGCGCAGGCCTGCAAGGCTCTTCGAGCCGAGGGATTCGAAATCGTACTGTTAAATTCAAATCCCGCAACGATCATGACCGACCCGGAAATGGCGCAACATACCTATATCGAGCCTATAACTGCGGAAACAGCCGGGAAAATAATCGAAAGGGAAAGGCCCGATACCCTGCTTCCGACGCTCGGAGGGCAGACCGCCCTTAACATCGCCGTAAAAGTCGCCGAATCAGGCATCCTTGAAAAATATAATGTTAAAATGATCGGTGCAAACCTTCAGGCAATTAAAAAAGCCGAAGACCGCCAGCTTTTTAAAGATGCAATGATAAAAATAGGATTGGACCTTCCGAAGAGCGCTCAGGCATACAATATAAAAGAAGCAAGGGTTATTGCCGGCGAGACAGGATTCCCTTTGATAATCCGTCCCAGCTTCACGCTGGGAGGAACGGGCGGCGGAATTGCCTATAACATTGAGGAATTTGAAACAATTGCATCCAAGGGGCTTGAAGAAAGCATGGTAAGTGAAATTTTGATCGAAGAATCCATAATCGGCTGGAAAGAATTTGAGCTCGAGGTAATGCGCGACTTAAAAGATAACGTGGTAATAATCTGCTCCATAGAAAATTTTGACCCGATGGGAGTTCATACCGGGGACAGCATAACCGTTGCCCCTGCTCAGACGCTGTCAGATAAGGAATACCAGATCATGCGCAACGCGGCGATCGCGGTCATACGGGAAATCGGCGTGGAGACCGGCGGCTCGAATATCCAGTTCGCGGTAAATCCTGAAAACGGCAGGATGGTGGTCATTGAAATGAACCCCAGGGTCTCGCGCAGCTCCGCGCTCGCAAGCAAGGCAACGGGCTTTCCCATAGCGAAGATCGCCGCGAAGCTTGCAGTCGGGTACACGCTTGATGAGATCCCCAACGATATTACCAAAGAAACCCCCGCATCGTTTGAACCCGTGCTCGATTACTGCGTGGTAAAGATCCCGCGTTTCACGTTTGAAAAATTCCCCGGCTCTGACCCCGCGCTCACGATATCGATGAAATCCGTGGGCGAGACCATGGCGATAGGGAGAACTTTTAAGGAAGCCCTGCAGAAAGGCCTGCGCTCCCTTGAGATCGGGGCGCAGGGGCTGGATGATAAATTTCTGCCAAAGCAAGTCAAAAGTCAAATTGCAAATTGCAAAAGTCAAAATGAAGGAATAAACGATGAAATGCTGGAAATGATAAAAGATAGGTTGAAAACACCGAATGCGGAAAGGGTGTTTTTTATTAAATACGCCATGCAGGCAGGGATGGGAATTGAAGAAATTAATGACATAACAAAGATCGACCCATGGTTCCTGGACAATATAAAGCAGATCGTGGAGCTTGAGGACGAAATCAAGCTCAAAGCTCAAAGGTCAAAGCTCCCGCCTCAACGGCGGGTCGCCGAAGTGGCGACAAAGGTCAAAAGCAAGAAACTTTCAGCTTTCAGCTTTCAGCTTTCAGCTGCCCTGCTGCGCAGGGCAAAGGAATACGGGTTCAGCGACGCCCAGCTTGCGCGCCTTGCAGGAACCGACGAACTCTCGATAAGGAACCTGCGCAAAAAATACGGCATTGCGCCTGGTTTCAAGCTTGTGGACACCTGCGCCGCGGAATTTGAGGCAAAGACCCCTTATTACTATTCCACTTACGAAAAATGAAAAAAGGCACCCCCCTCACCCGCATCCTCTCCCACCAGGGGAGAGGAGTAAAAGGAAATTTAAAGGGGCGGGTCTGCGTCCCGATGAATTTTCATCGGAAATATACTCCACTTGCCCCCCCTTGCTCCGATAGAATGAAAGAAACTAGGATTGTCCCCGCAGGTTTTTATAAACCTAAGCGCGGGGATTCTTTTGGAACATACAGGGGGGACTGCGCTTTGTGAGTCTGAAAAATCTGCTCGACGCTTGACAAAATCATTTTTTTAATTATACTATTAATTAATGTATTATAAATGGGCTGTGCGGCACAATGACGTGCTGCGTGTGTAGACAACGGTGTCCGGATCCCATAAACAATGGGGCTAAAGGGCACTTTTTTTTAATAAAAAGTGCCTCCCAGAACGGGGAGGTTTAAAATGGCAGAAGATCTTCAGGGTAGAAGAGTCGCCTCAACGGCGACCCGCCGGAGTGGCGTGGAGGAGTTAAATCCTTTCAAGAACGCGCAGGAGCAACTGGATACGGCAGCAAAGATACTGAAACTGGATCCGGGAACGCACGCGATCCTGAGGGAACCGATGCGCGAACTTCGTCTCTCGGTTCCGGTAAAGATGGATGACGGTTCGGTAAAGGTTTTTAAGGGCTTCAGGGTGCAGTATAACAACGCGCGCGGCCCTTGCAAGGGCGGTATCAGGTACCATCCGAACGAAACGATCGATACGATCCGGGCTCTTTCTGCATGGATGACCTGGAAATGCGCGGTAGTAGACATCCCCCTGGGCGGCAGCAAGGGCGGGATCATATGCAACCCCAAAGAAATGTCCCCCGGAGAACTGGAAAGGCTAAGCCGCAAATATATTGAATTGATCTATCCTGTAATAGGTCCGGAAAAAGATATCCCCGCTCCGGATGTATATACAACCCCCCAGATGATGGCATGGATGATGGACGAGTTCTCCAAGATCAGGGGATATTACTGCCCCGGCGTAATAACCGGCAAGCCCCTTGAGGCCGGCGGTTCCCTTGGCAGGGGTGATTCAACGGCTGTGGGCGGGCTTTACACAGTAAGGGAAGCGGCAAAACACTTAAAAATAGACCTTAAGAAAGCGGCGATAGCTGTCCAGGGTTACGGCAACGCCGGCACTTTCGCGGCTATAATCGGAAAAAGGATGTTTGGCTCAAGGATCATCGCGGTTACCGATTCAAAAGGCGGTATCTACAACGCTGACGGGATCGACCCGGATAGAGCGCTCGCGCATAAGAAAAAAACAGGCTCGGTTGTCAATTTTCCCGGCACGAAACCCATATCTAACGAAGATGTCCTGGAGCTTGACGCGGACATCCTGATCCCTTCGGCGCTTGAAAACGTCATAACCCGCAAGAACGCTTCAAAGATAAAAGCCAAAATAATGGCGGAACTCGCCAACGGGCCCACAACACCTGAGGCTGATGAAGTCCTTTACAAGAACGGAGTATTTGTTGTACCGGACTTCCTGTGCAACGCGGGCGGCGTGACTGTTTCCTATTTTGAATGGGTCCAGAACATGACCGGCGACCAGTGGAGCGAGGAAGAGGTTTATTCCCGCCTTGACAGGAAAATGACGAAGTCATTCAAGGACGTGCTTGACACATCTCTGAAATTCAAGGTCAATATGAGGGTCGCCGCGTATATAGTCGCGGTGAAAAGAGTCGCGGACGCAATGAAACTGCGCGGCTGGGTGTAAAAATAACGTTGAAAGTTGAAGGTTAAAGGTTGAAAGTTTAAGCCGGTTCATCAAATAAAAAAATGCGGTTGAGCCATTAACTTTTAACCTTTAACTTTAACCTTTAACTTATCTCAAAGGGGAGAGAAGATGGCAAAGCTGCCTGATATTAACAAGGTATTAATAATAGGTTCGGGCCCGATAATCATCGGGCAGGCGTGCGAATTTGATTATTCAGGGACGCAGGCATGCAAGGCTCTGCGTTCTATGGGATACAAGATCATTCTTGTGAACTCAAATCCCGCCACTATTATGACTGATCCCGGCATGGCAGACATTACCTATATCGAGCCTTTGACAGCTGAATTCATTGAAAAGATCATCGAGAAAGAAAGGCCGGATGCCCTGCTTCCCAACCTTGGTGGCCAGACAGGCCTTAACATGGCTTCGGACCTTTTCAAAAAAGGCATACTCCAGAAATACGGGACCCGCATTATAGGCGTTCAGGCGGATGCGATAGAACGGGGCGAGGACAGGCTGGCATTCAAGGAAACAATGCAGAAACTGGACATACCCCTGCCCCAGTCCGACCTCGCGTACTCTGTCGAGGAAGCGCTTGAGATCGCCAAGAAATTGGGGTATCCCGTGATAGTAAGGCCAGCCTATACCATGGGCGGGACCGGCGGCGGAACTGTTTTTAATGAGGAAGAATTGAAATTCACGGCCGCCCGCGGCATTACGGCAAGCCTTATCGGCCAGATCCTTATAGAGAAATCGGTGATCGGCTGGGAGGAACTTGAGCTTGAGGTCGTGCGGGACAGAGAAAACAACATGATCACCGTATGCTTTATCGAGAACATAGACCCCATGGGAGTGCACACAGGGGATTCTTTCTGCTCAGCTCCGATGCTTACCATATCAAAAGAAGTCCAGGACAAACTACAGGAATATTCATACAGGATCGTGGAGGCGATAGGCGTTATCGGTGGCACCAACATACAGTTCGCGCACAACTCTTTTGATGACAGGATAGTGGCGATCGAAATAAACCCCAGGACATCGCGCTCATCGGCGCTTGCTTCAAAAGCAACCGGATTCCCGATCGCATGGGTATCATCGCGCCTTGCGGGCGGCGATCTTTTAAAGGACATCCCCTACTGGCGGGACGGAACGCTTGACAAATACACGCCGTCCGGCGATTACGTGGTCATAAAGTTCGCCAGGTGGGCGTTCGAGAAATTCCCCGGGGCGAAAGACAAGCTCGGTACTGAAATGAAGGCTGTAGGCGAAATAATGAGCATAGGTAAGAACTACAAGGAGGCGTTCCAGAAATCCATACGCGGGCTTGAAAACAACAGGTACGGCCTGGGTTTCGCGAAGAATTTCAACAAGCTCTCAGCCGATGAGCTCAGGGACCTGCTCAGGGACCCAAGCTCCGAGCGGCAGTTCATAATGTACGAGGCCCTGCGCAAGGGAGTGAGCGTTGACGAGCTGTATGAGAAGACGAAAATAAAAAAATGGTTCATTGAGCAGATGAAGGAGCTGGTGGAGTTTGAGGAAGAACTCATACTCAAAGGTCAAAGGTCAAAACTTAAAAATAAAAAACTGGACACTGGACACTGGACACTGGACACTGCCCTGCTGCGCAAAGCAAAAGAATGGGGGTTCAGTGACAGGTACCTGGGCAAGATCCTGGGTATCCCTGAAGAACAGATAAGGAACCAGAGAAAAAAAATAAATAAGACAGAAGCATGGGACAAGGTCCCTGTGAGCGGGGCAAGCGCCTATTATTATTATTCCACTTATTGCGACAGGCTCTCGACTTTTCAATCGAGCAACAAGGTTCTGTCGAAGACAGGTTCTTATAACGGAGCAGATAAAGTGGAAACATCGGATAAAAAGAAAATCATGATCCTGGGCGGGGGGCCAAACCGCATCGGGCAGGGAATTGAGTTCGACTACTGCTGCGTGCACTGCTCGCTCGCGCTCAAAGAACTGGGATACGAGACCATAATGGTGAACTCAAATCCCGAGACCGTGTCCACCGACTACGACACGTCGGACAAGCTGTATTTTGAGCCGCTCACCCTGGAAGACGTTCTGAGCATTGTAGAGAAGGAAAAACCGCTTGGCGTCATTGTGCAGCTGGGCGGCCAGACCCCTCTTAACCTTACAGTGCCTTTGCAGAAGGCAGGCGTTAATATACTGGGCACCTCGCCTGACAGCATAGACATAGCCGAGGACAGGGAACGTTTCAAGCAGCTGCTTGACAAGCTCAAATTAAAACAGGCTGAGAACGGCACCGCGTTCTCGTTCAAAGAAGCGAAGAAGATAGCTTCGGAGATCGGGTATCCGGTCATGGTGCGCCCTTCTTATGTTTTGGGCGGCAGGGCAATGAGGGTCGTGTATGATGAATCATCGCTTGAAGAATTCATGGCTATCGCCGTTGAGGCGTCACCCGAGCATCCGATCCTGGTTGACAAGTTCCTGGAAGACGCCATAGAGATCGACGTGGACGCGGTTGCTGACGGTGACAAATGCGTGGTGTGCGGCATAATGGAACATATTGAGGAGGCGGGTATCCATTCCGGGGACAGCGCGAGCGTCATCCCCCCGTTCTCCCTGAGCGACAAGGTAATCGCTGAGTTAAAAGAAAGCACTTATAAAATGGCAAAAGAGCTTAAGGTCATAGGGTTGATGAACGTGCAGTACGCTATAAAGAACGAAACGATATACGTGCTTGAGGTGAATCCCAGGGCTTCCCGCACAGTCCCGTTCGTTTCCAAGGCAACCGGCGTTCCGTGGGCGAAGATCGCGTCAAAAGTAATGGTCGGAAAAAAACTCAAGGAACTGGGGATAGAGAAAGAAGTCGACATAACCCACGTCGCGGTGAAGGAATCGGTGTTCCCTTTCAACAGGTTCCCGGGCGTTGACCCCATCCTGGGGCCGGAGATGAAATCCACGGGTGAGGTTATGGGCATTGACAGGGAATTCGGGCTTGCGTTCGCGAAATCCCAGATCGCGGCAGGCACGATACTCCCGGTGAAAGGGAACGTGTTCATAAGCGTGAAGGAAAAAGACAAGCGCTCCATGATCTTCATAGCCAAAAAACTTGCCGACCTGGGATTCAGGATACTCGCGACCAAAGGGACCGCGAAAGTGCTTGAAAACAACGACATTCAGGTGACCGAAGTGCAGAAGATCCACGAGGGCCGGCCCAACGTTGTTGACATGATGAAGAACAAAGAGATACAGCTCCTGATAAACACCCCTTCCGGGAAAAAACCCAAGTCTGACCAGATCTCAATACGCGCCTACGCGGTCATGAACAACATCCCGATAATCACCACCGTGTCCGGGGCGCAGGCCGCTGTGAACGGCATAGAGTCGCTTACCAAGAAACAGATCGGGATCAAAAGCCTGCAGGAATACCATAAAGAATAAAAAGCGTGTCAGCGTGTCAGCGTAGGGGCGGGCTTGCCCGCCCTAATAGGTAGCCGCAGGTTTTAACCTGCGTTATTTGTAAAAAATAAAAGGCGGGGAAAATTCCCCGCCTTTTTTTGTTGCCCCTCACCTTAATCCTCTCCCGCGAGGGGAGAAGGAAATAAAATCTCACTTGTAAACTCTGTAAACTATATAAACTTTGTAAACTTATCTATTGCGTGACCGCAACTCCGGTTTCCGCCGCGATCTCCTCCGCCGTAAGAGCCCTGTTGAAGATCTTCACCTCGTCGATCGCGCCGTGGAACCTGTTGTTCTCGGGAGAAGCGATCTGGATACTGCCGTCAAAGTCGTTGCCCGCTGTCTCCGCCTTCGCGAAAATGCCTGACATTTTTCCGTCAACATATATCTTCATTTTCTTGGTTGCGGACTCAAACGTCCCTGCCACGTGGTACCACTTCCCCGCCGTGGCTTTTGCCTTGCTTGAAGCGTTGAACTGGTCAGCGCACGCGTCAAACTCGACATTCCCAACATCGCTGTCCATGAATAACCGCCAGGAATCCGCGGAACTCGATTTATCGGCAAGGCCCTGGATGCGCAGTTCATCCGCCTTGATCCACATCATTACCGTGATATCCGCGGAACTCAGGCTGTCCGAATTCTGTATTATGACCGTCTGCTCCGCCCCGTCAAAATAAAGCGCCTTCCCCTTTTTGCCTTCAACCCATTCCGGGTCGCCCTGCAGCTCCCCGTCGCTCTTTCCCGCGGAATCCTTCGCGATAGTTCCTTTTCCTTCGTCAAAACTCCAGTACCCGACAAGCCCTTTCACTTCCGAAAAACAGTTAAAAGTTAAAAGTTGAACGTTAAAAGTTAAAACAACCGCTAAGAAAACAAATGTCTTTTTCATAAATCCCCCCGGAACCACAGATTTCCACGAAGACACGAAAGTGTCACGAAGTCACGAAATTTACAATTTTACTCATGACTCATGACACATGACCCATGACTGTATTTAAAAGGGCATTTGATATACGGCCTTGGAGATCAGCGCTATCGCGATGCCGCACATTCCCGTCAGGCCCATGCCGCATGCGTATCCCGCAACGAGCACAGGCGCAAACGCCCTCCACTTCTCCTGCCCGAACTGCTTTGTGAAGACGTATTTGCCAAGAAGCCCTCCGAACATTAACGGGATCGTGTAATGCGGCCAGCCCCCCATGCCGCCCAGCAGTCCGTAGAAAAATAGTATGGGCGCGCCCATCCAGGCTGTTATGCCGTAAAGAATGCCGCCGGTACCAAGCCCCAGCAGTATCCATTTCGGCTGGATCGCCTGAAGCATCCAGCTCGTCTTTTCTACCGTAGCGGTAGACCACAGGCACTGGTACATCGCGTGCAGGGGCCAGAACTTGGTCGCGTACGGGTATATCGCGGACGGTATCGGCCCCAGTTTCCAGATGAAGGACCAGAA
Organism: Candidatus Desantisbacteria bacterium CG1_02_49_89; assembly: GCA_001871075.1. GTDB lineage: Bacteria > Desantisbacteria > UBA1551 > UBA1551 > UBA1551 > UBA1551. Next base: position 13,423 of record MNUP01000003.1, on the reverse strand, counting down.
TATCAGGCTGCACAGAAGCATTACGGGGAACATGAAAATTTCCGCCTTGATAACGCTCATAATCTTGGTGCCTGTGAGTTCAACTTCCCTGAACCTCTGGGCCGCCCATCCGTGGTCAAACAGCGGTACGGGAGCCCACCATATCGCCACGCCCTTGTAGCCGCTCAGGATAAACGTTGCTTCCTTCAGGTAAGGGAACCCGACCCCGCCTCCGGTAAGGCCTATCATCCTCGCCGAAATGTAAGTGTTCAGCGGGGTCCATATAAACCCGTATACAACAAAAAGCCATATGGGGAAAAGGGGCACAAGCTTGTGGCATACTATTATGTAACCAAGCGTTGAAGCCAGCCACAGGCCCAGGGCGAGTTTTATCGGGAAATCACCGCGCCCGGGCACAGGCGCGAAGCTTCCCCTTTCGCCTGCGTTTTTCTTCTTAGTGAATGCCTTCACGACATTGAATATACCCAGGATCGCGATTGTAAGCGCCGTTCCTATCGAGATGCTCAGCCAGAAATCCAGGCTGTTCGCCATGCTTGTGGGGATCGAGCCCATCCCCTTCCTCCAGGTATGCAGTATACCCGCGTTGTAGAGGACGGGGTTAAGGCCTATCTGGCAGATAACCGAGCTTATGAACATACCCAGCACTATATGATAAGGAATGACAAATCCTGCCATCATGCTGCCCAGCTCCGTGTTCAGGCCTGTAAGGGCGGCAGGCAGTATTCCCTCCGTGTTCGTGGTCAGGTCAATAAAAGGAATGGGAAGGATCTGGAAAGGCTTGTTGAAGATCGCGCCTGAAAACGTGGGGACGAGTATGTATATTAACCCGAACGCCACCCCGATCACCGAGCCGATGCTGAACACCCTCCATCTCCAGGTTTCGCGCTTCCCGTTCACCTCGGCAAGCGCGGTCGCGCCCTGAGCCGCTATCGGCGCCATCGGGAAGGGAAGCCTTTCAAAATCAGAGGTCACGCGGAACGCGAAATACCCGAGCCCCAGCCAGTTCATCCTTGCAAGGACGTTAAGGATAACCATCAGCACTATCGCCGGGATCCAGTCCTTGTGGAAGAACGTCCTGTTGATAAGCGCCTCAGAGCCGGGGAAAGGAGCGATCCAGTTAACGCCTTCCGCCTTAAGGTATTCGACAATGCGGAATTTTTCCGCGGTGGGGGAGCTGATAACATACTGGTTCCATATCATCCAGGAGAAAACTCCGCCTGAAAGCGCAAGGCCTCCGGCAAAACCTATAAGGCTGCCCGCTATGTAATAGAGCATGTAGAGTTCCTGCTTTTTCAGCGTGCCGAACGAACGCCTTACGACTTCGCTGAAGAGTATGATGGTAACCCACTGGGCAGCGTCGCCCAGGCTTGTCCCTGCGACAAGGCCCAGGTATATTGAAGCAGGCATCATGACAAAACCAACGAAGAACGCCCCTATTACAGTGCGCAGCGAAAAACCGTCAATAAACTCCACGGGGGCTTTTTCGCGCGTATAGCCTACAGAGGTCTGCTCTCTTTTTACCACTACCTCTTCTTTTTGTTCTTCCATTATCGGCTCCTTTCGTTAAATATGATTACACAGATTTCTTTAGTAATGATTACACAGATTTCTTAAACAATGATTACTCAGATTAGATTTAAAAATAAAATTCTTTATCGGTGTAATCAGGCGTCAGCTAGGCTTTGGTGATCAGCTCGTCCGCTTTCTTGGCGTACCTGGTCCTTTCCTCAGGAAGCAGGGTCCTCCACAGGAGCAGCTGTTTCCGCAGGTGGTTCACGAACCTTGTGTTGGTCCTCTTCCAGGACACGATGTCGCCGCTTTTGCGGGTAATGTTGAGCGAAAGGTTGTAAACTCCGGGGGTCTTGATCGGCTCCGTGTCAACGCTGACCTCCTGGCTTACCCCAAGGTCGAACGGCGCAAGCCACGCCATCTGCGCCAGCTTATACGCGGTCCCGAACTGCGAAGAAAGTTCGAAAAGCTTGCCCGGCTCGGTGTAAAAATCGCCTATTGAATATTCCACGTGCCCGTCAAAGAACTCCTTCAGGAACGCGTTTATCCCCCTCGCTTCTTCCCCGGTGACCGTGAAGGGCATCTCAAAATGCCAGCTGTCGCCCACAGGCTCCGGAAGCTTCCATCTCCTCTCTACCGACGGCACCGCAAGCGTGGATGCCTTCCTTGCAGGATATATGGAAGACAGTATCACCATCAGGATGACAACACCGATGGAACCGGTCGCGGAAACAGAGGAATAATTAAGGGTCAGGCCCTGGAAAAGATGCAGGGCGGTTATTATCTTGGCAACGCCCTGGCCCAGCAGGTATCCAGAAACAGAACCCACGGTCGCGTAAACGCATGCCTCGGCAAGGAAAAGGGCGGCGATGTGCGAGGGCGCGAGCCCCACCGCGCTGTAGATCCCGATCTCCCTCACCCTTTCAAAGACCGAACCCAGCATTGTGTTCAGCACTATGAAAGCCGCGATAAGTATGGGTATGAACAGGTTGGGCAGGCCTGAGAAGGATGTCCTTCCGATGGAGCTTGAGTAATAGGTTTTTCCTTCCTCTCCAACGAACAGGTTCAGGGCAAGCCTGGGCATCACGTCAGCCAGGATCTCCTTCACCTGCGCTGAGTCCTTTGCGCCCAGCGCCACTGAGCGCAGCTGGCCGCCGAGGTTCATCAGTGTGGCATAAGGCAGGAACGCTATCTCGTGGGGCATCAGGTGTATGAATTTCTGGGGCGGGGCTTCGGGTGATTCGGCCGTGCTCTGCTGGGTCATCCTTTCGGACATGGCAAGGTAATTAACGGGGGTTATCTCTTCCTCGTCAAGGTCGATGATGTTCTTGAGCTCATCCTCGTCGAGTATGCCGATCAGCCTGAACGGAAGCCCGAATATCATGACCTCGCTGCCTATCCCCACGTCCAGGCTCTTGGCAACGCTTGCGGGCAGGATGCAGGAGAAGAGATCGTTTTCTTCAAACCACCTTCCTGCGGTCAGCGCCCTTTCATATACCGGGCTTAACCTGTATTCGTTGGGGCTTAGGCCGTTTATCGCGGTGATGGTGTATTTGTTCTGGCCGTTCTTAAGGTCTATGAACGACTGGTTCCCGACCATCGTTGAATAATACCACGCCCTGGGCGACAGGTTCGTTTCATTCTTGAATTCGTTGTACAGGATCTTGTAGGTCGTTTCCTCCATCGGCTCCCAGTTCCTCTCCCTGAAAAGAAGGCCCTCGTACATCGCCGGCTTTTCAAGGGACATCTTGCTTGAGCGCATGAAGGTCTTGACGGACGTAAACGAAAGCACGGTGAATGTCAGGAGTATCAGGGTCGCGCACGTCAGGCCGGTCCTCCCTTTCCTCTTCCTCATGTTGGACACGCCCAGCGAAAACGCGGTCGCTGTGGCGCTTATGCGCCCAACGTCCGTGGTATGAACTCCCGTCACTTTCTTCTTGTATTCCTTGAACAGCTCGTCGAACTTGCCCATAATGATCCCGATGACAAGTATCGCAAGCGCAAGCGTTATGAACGCCAGCAGCACCATGAACGGCGTCAGCGTTATATCGAACGCCGGGTGCACGTACCTGAGGGCAGCGAATACTATAAGGAATAGCGCGAATGTCCCCACGATCTGCTTCCTGATGTCGGGGAACGCGAAGAAAAGCCTTTCCAGGAAATACGCGAAAGGCAGGAGCAGGAATAAATAAAATATGACCCCCTTGACAACGTCGTCGCCTGTGGCGCGCACATCAGGGTAAGCCCTTGATTCAAAACCCCACGCTGTGCGGGAATACCTTATAAAATGCTCGTAATCCATGGCGGCAAGCGCCGTGTCAGCCCTGGTAAGGTCCCTCAGCGCGAGGCGGTGCAGCTCTTCAAGCCGGTTATTCTCGATGCCGCGCCTTTTCAGGATGCCCATCCTCCAGTTGTCAAGGATCCACATGTCCTTTGCCACTTTGTACGGCGTGAGCGGAACGCTTGAGTGGAACATCGCTTTATACCCGCGGCCCAGTGGTTCGGTCTCGGTCGAGTTCAAGAGCGTGAACTGGGTGCCCACTATGCCCGCGCCCATTGTGACCTTAAGGAGCTCGTTCGGCCTCATGTAGATGAGGGCGGCAGGCTCCTGGAAGAACGTGCCCATCTGCCTTGGGAAAGAAAACCCGTAAAGCGTGGGCTCGGCGTTGGTCTTTCCGTCGAAAACGCTTACCGACTGGAACGTCTTGTAGAACCTCTGGTCGATCAGGTCATACATCGACACGCTCACGCAGGGAAAAACGACTACGGTCGCCTCTTTCTCGGCCCAGTCCAGCGGCACTGATATCGGATACGCCTTTGCTCCCTGCTCTCCCATATCCGGAGCGTATATGACCTGGCCTCCGGTGTCTATTATGTACGCCTCGACCTGCTGTTTGTTCTCGGGCGGGATGAAACTGGTCCTGACCGACGGCAGGCCTATGAATTTAAAGGACGCCGTGTCTGTCCCGTTTTCTCCTCCTTCAAAGCTTGCGATGTCTATCAGCTCCCCGCGCACCCCGGTGAAGATCTTCGCCCTTCCCCTTCCCGCGACTATGGCGCCGGGCACCGGCGTGTTGGGTATGTAAGACACCCTGGGGTCAAACTCAACAACCCTTCCCTTCAGCGTGCAGGCGTAATTGGGGATGTCGAGTTTTGTCAGCATCTTCGGGCCGTTGACCATCTTGTTAACAAGGCAGGCCGCGAACTTCGTCTGCCTGCCCAGGTTTGAAACGTTGATCTTGTCAAACTTGTTCAGCGGAGTATCCACCAGCGGGCGGCCGTCATTTGTCGAGGCAAGCGTAATGCCTGTCCTGCCGAACAGCGTCACCGCTTCGCCGTTAAAAGCCATGTCGGTGGGGATGAACGTCCTCCACGACCTTCCTTTCAGCGGGTTTATGCCGTTGGCGAAATACTGCTCGGGTAATCCCAGCTCCTCGCTTATCGCGGAAGCGTATGTCGAGCACATCATCCCCATGGATGAATACTTGGGTTTCAGGTCGTCTTCCCTCTGGTCGTAAAAAGAACCCTTGTAGAAAATGCCCACTCCCTCTCCGCGGCTGGAAAGGTCAAGCGAGATAGACAGGGCGATCTCGGGGAATTGCACCGCCGTAACCGCCGTAACCTGCTTTGGATAAACCTCAAATTCCCACAGCGAGCAGCCGCTTGAGCCCGTAACCCTGCTGAGCTGCTGCATCTTCAGGTACCTTGCTGTGCGGGGCGTAAACGCTACAACGTCTTCCCCGCCCTTATTGGACTTAGCCTCAATAATAGTGTCCCACGATGTGCCGTCAACTGAAGACATGAGAACGTATCTGGGGCAGTATGAAAGCTCCCACTGCAGAACTATCTGCGCGATCGTTTCCGGCTTTTGCAGATCCACCGTGAGCCATTCATCATCCCTCCTGCGCTGGGACGAGGACCATCTTGTGTTCATCTTTCCGTCGAACGCGCTGTCCGGGACATACGATATCGAGGGCTCGCGGCTCGAGCACTTCGCGGGTTTCTTGAAAGCAAGGTTGTCTTCCGTAGTCTTTTTCCCCTCTTTTTCCTTGCCTGCCTGCTCGTTCCAGTAGTTCATAAAATGTTTCATGCCTGCAAGGCCCTGGAAGTGGCCGCTGGACGCGAGTATCATGGTCGTGCGCTTGGGAGGGAATGCCTTAAGCGTTCTTGCCACCTCAAGCAGCGCGGAAATGCCGCACGCATCCTCGGCGCCCGGAGCAAGGGCAGGCACCACGGAAATGGCGTCGTAAAATGATTCCACTATCACAAGGTCGTTCTTGAGCTTGGGGTCCTGGCCGGGTATGAAACCGACTATATTCTTCCCCGTCCTTTTCTCCCAGGCCATCGCTGACCTCAGCTCGCCTATTATTTCCTTTTTGCCTGAAACCGCTCTCGCGAGGGCTTCGCCCTGGGAGCGGGAGATCCAGTACCTGGGGACGCACAGGGGTATTGAAAGGTATTTTTTCTCCGTTTCGCCCCTTAGGGTTTCAGACGGCTCAATGAATATGACCGCCTTCGCTCCAAGCAGGAACGCGTTGAACCAGTCCCCGCCGCAGTTAAAATCAAGCAGCACTATCGAACCGGTCACGTATTTCTGGTTGTATTCATACAGCTTGCTTGTCCCCGCGTAAATGATGTGCCCGGTTATGGAATCAGGAGTGGATGGATTGGTCAGGTTGGGCCAGAGGGCATGGAGTTCGTATTTGCCCCCGGCGGCAGTGAGGGCGGCGCGTTTTTCAACAGGCACCACGACCGGGAATTCGAGGGTCCGGATATCCCTCAGGCCAAGTTCCGCGAACTTCGCCTGAATGTACGAAGCTGCCGCGTCCGCGCCTTCAAGGCCCGTGATCCTGGACTTCAGGCCCGCCAGGTACTGTATGACCGATGCCTGCCGTCCCGCGTCGACAATGCCGGCAATGGAAGCGTAGTTTGTTGACTCATCATCCTGCGCCTCCGTGAAAAGAATAAAGGACAAACAGAACAGCGGTATCGTTAAAGCCACAAAGATCTTTTTTCTCATGCTATCCCCCTGTTTTTTATAGTTCAAGACAAAATAAATTTTAAAAGTCAAATTGTCCCTAAGGGATCCCAGCGTCTAGATTTCACCCCTAGAAATCGCGAATGCGATTTCAGGGACTCAAGTCCTGGAAATGCTTTGCATTTCACAGGGTAAGAAATCTGCGGGGATAAATTGCAAAAGTCAAATTTAAGGAATTAAAATTTGCAATTTAAAATTCTTTGCTTCGCAATATTCTCGTGTGGTTTTCACTGTATATTTTCGAATTTCAATTTGCAATTTAAAATTTACAATTTGAAATGTATTTATATAAACAGGATCTGGTGTCCTTTGACGCCGAGGAAGAAGTCAACAAGTGCCCAGACGCCGATCGTCACGAATTCTCCCAGTATCAACCCCAGGAACCCGGGGACAAGCATCCTGTATACCTTTATGCCCCCGATCTTCAGGACTATGACCTTCGCGAGCCACGCTATAAATATCGAGAACCACAGCTGGAGTACCGGCCATGAAATTCCCATGATGTACCCCAGCGGGTGGAACGGCCACCACAGGAAAAGCCTTCTCATCCAGAGCAAAAATATCATCCCGCCGCCACCGGCGATCATTGAAATTATGTCCCTGATGCTGGGCTTTCTCGGCCTGTTCAGAAGGTCCGCAATGCGGGAGCTTGTCACGCCTCCCGGATAGCCCTGGGTGAACCAGTTATCAAGGTTCACGCCGCCGTACTTGTACATAAAAGCAAGCACTGCCGCGTAGGAAACCACCACCGCTATGACAACTGAACACACCATCGCTATGGTGACCTGCCTCTTTTTGACGTTCATTGAATCCGATATCTTGTAGCCGTCCATCAGGAAAGGCATGAGCGTCGCCCTGATGTCCCGCACGAATGCCTGCTCGAAAAGCGCGATCATTGTTATGCTTGCGGGAGCTATCGCCGCACTGCCGGTGAAGGGTATTATGAGCTCAAGGGGCCTGAACTGCTGCTGCACGTAATACATCCCGCCCTCGGAAACAAGCCGGGTCATCGATACAAGAATAAGGAAATATATAACGGCTACCAGGAGCATCAGCCAGAAATTAACCCCTGCCATCATTCCCCAGACCGCGATAAGCAGTATGCCTGCTATCAGGCCGAACACCGCGAACTTATAGGACGCCGGCTCATTGGAGTCGTCAACCTTGGGGTCATTTTTGAACACCTTGGCGAAAATATCCTTCAGGTGGCCCCTCATGCCCCAGAACGAAAGGACCGCGAAGGTCAGGGTCGCGCCTGCCATCTGGTATCCGGCAAAAGCCCTGCACGGATATCCTGCCATCTCCGGCATCGGGAATCCCATTAAACTCCCCGTGACAGACTGCAGCTGGAAGAAGAAATAGAAGAACCACAGGCTGAAAGCAAGCTGCAGCGGCAGCAGGAAAACAAAACCCACCGCAACGAAATAAACGCGTATCCACATATACTTCATGGCATTCCAGGGTTTGTCCTTAAGGTATTGCCCCAGGTCAAGGAAAAGGGTTATCTGCGGGATCGCGGGGAAGTAATAGTGAAGGCCCTGGAGCGAGTATATGACGGCCGGTATCGCGAAGAAGATCCACATTATCTTGTTCTTGAAAAAGCTGGGCAAGAAAGAAGGCGTTCCCTGCTCGACCGTAACCATCTCGACCGGAAGGGTCGCTGTGGGAAAAACGAGCTTCTCATTCTCCACCCACTGCTTACGCAGTATGACAACCAGGCTGAACATGGCAAGGTAGATCCCCGCCACCAGTATTGACCAGAAGAAAAGCGGCTTGATCCACGGCTTCCAGGGGATCTGCCTGATAAGCGCGGGCATGCTCATGCTCGCGCCGTCCGGAAGGCCTTCGTAAAGGTATCTTATCGCGTCCTTGTCCTGCGGGGCAAGCCACTTCGGCACGTACTGCAGGAAATTATTCCATTTGTTGGTGGCATTCGCCAGGTAGAACGGGGCGCTCATGTTGGGTATGAGCAGGACCGAAAGCCCGAACGACGGGATGCCTGCGCCGAATATCATCATGCAGTAGATCAGCAACAGCTCCGAGGTGTTCAGGCCCAGTTTCATTGCCTTAAGGATCGTGTTCAGAACGAGGATCAGCCCCACGAATATCGAAATTGCCCCGATGGGCAGGAACGTGGAACCGATCCACGTGCTCCTCAGCACAAGGTCGCAGTAAGGCGTCGCGATCGAAAGAAAAAGCACGCAGATTATGCCGATAATGAACGCTCTGGGCGTAAATCCTTTCCCAACATTCGTCCCGTTACCCATATCCACCCCCGTCCCTGCAAAATGACGTTCGTCGTTCATCGTTCATCGTAAAAACTTTAACGAGCAACTAGTAACCAGCCGAAGATCCCCGCGTTTTGGTTTCGTAGAAACCTGCAGGGGGTAACGAGTAACTGTTTCTGCGACGCACGATGCACGACGGACGATGCACGAAAGATTATTACGCGTCCTCTCCCTCGATCTCTCCCACCTTCATCTTGACTTCTTCTCTTTCCTCGATCCTTTCGACCCTTCCGTCGCGGATCCATATAATGCGGTCCGAAACGTCTATCATCTTAAGGTCGTGGGTCGCGGAAATAACCGTAACGCTTTTTTCCCTGTTCAGCCTTTTCAGCAGGCTTATGATCTCTTTGCCGGTCTTCAGGTCCAGGTTCCCGGTCGGCTCGTCGGCGAGCACGATCGCAGGATCGTTCGCCAGCGACCTTGCTATGGCAACGCGCTGCTGCTGGCCTCCCGAAAGCTCCAGGGGCTTGTGCTTGATGCGGTCCCCAAGGCCTACAAGCTCCAGCAGTTCCTTCCCCTTGTCCATCGCCTGGTCATTGGGAGTGCCGGCAAAGATCATGGGAAGGGTGACGTTCTCAATGGCGGTCATAACGGGTATGAGGTTGAACGACTGGAATATGTACCCTATTTTCCTGCAGCGCAGCCACGCCAGTTCGTAGGCGTCCAGTTGAGCTATATCTATTTCGTCTATGAAAACCTTACCGTCAGTCGGCTTGTCAAGCCCCCCTATCATGTTGAAAAGGGTAGTCTTGCCAGAGCCGGACGGCCCCATGATCGAAATATATTCGCCTTTCTTTATTTCAACATGCACTCCCTGCAGCGCCTTCACGACGACCGAGCCCATCACGAACTCTTTGACAAGGCCCGTCGTCTTTACTGTAGCAACCCTTTCGTCAGCTGCCTTTTCTTCTGCCATTTCTTCCTCCTTTAAATTAAATATGATTACACAGATTTCAGGTTATGATTACACCGATTTTGCCTTACACGTTATCCGCCCCGATCAATATCGGGGCGAGACCTCGCCCTGCCTTTGTGCAGGGCGGGCACCTTACACGAAGAGCCGCCGCGTTGCGCTAATCGGATTACTAGAGCTCGACCCGCATTGCGTCAGCCGGGACCATCTTCGCGGCTCGGTATGAGGGATAAAGCGCGCCGATGCCGGAAAGCGCCACTCCTATGCCGACGCACGCCAGGATTATCCAGCCTATGTCTGTAAGCGAAAAACTCTTAAAGAATTGCAGAGCGCCGCCGACCTTGCCGCCCTCTTTGGAAGCATACATGATGATCATCGTTATGACCCCGCCCAGAGTCCCTATAAGCGAGCCAATGAAACCCTGCAGGCTTGACTCAAGCAGGAACAGCTCTATGATGAACCTGTCAAGAGCTCCGAGGCACTTCATTGTCCCGATCTCTTTGTATCTTTCGGTCACCGCCATCAGCATGGAGTTGGTTATACCTACTACGCAGACCAGCAGGGACATTATAACAACCCACACTCTCTGCGCGGGGATCTCTTCCCTCGCCAGTTTAAGGTTGACGCTTATGGCGTTTGAGGTAAGTATGGACGCCAGGAACGCGATCGCCAGCATTATGCCCAGCGTCGTGATCATCGCCCTCCAGAACCTTATGCGCAGGCTTCTAATCGCTATCTTGAACGCTTCGCTCAAAGGCATGTGGATCTGTCTTTCCTGTTTTTCATGCGCCATGTTATCCCCCCTGAATCTCGTGCATCGTCCGTCGTGCTTCGTGCGTCGCAATCCCCCGGCATTCCCCTTTTAAACAGGGGAAAAAAGAAAATCTGACGATGAACGATGAACGATGAACGATTTTATTTTTTATCTACTGCGAACCCTATAAGGCCGCGCGACCCCAGGGTCTTCAGGTAATGCAGAAGAGATGTCTCCACTTCCCTGCGGTTCATTTTAAGGTCATCGCTCAGCAGCTGGATCATCTGCTCCACGGTCCTGTTCCCGTCGCAGGCGTCCCACACCTTGGTCCCGATCTCGTCAAGGCCCAGGACCCTCTGCTTCGGGGCCGTGAATACCTTGGAAAGGATCCCTGCCCACCAGGTCTTGCGCAGGGGAAGGGTTATGCGTACCTCCCCGTTTTCCGCTCTTTCCCACTTTAAGTCCGCGTTCCTCACCGGGCGGGAATCCAGGATGTCCCTTCTTGTAAGTTTTGGCGCTTTTTCTTTTTGTTTTAGCATTTTCAAATAAACTCTACCACAGAGGCACTGAGACACGGAGAAAAATTATAGCTTTTATTCTCCGGATATATGAAACTCTAACTTACAATCTCTGTGCCTCAGTGTCTCCGTGGTTATTTTTTAATGGCACTGGATTTTTGCCGCTATGCGGCTAAAAAGGGCTTCTTCCTTCCTGCCGTTGTATTCAAGCGCGTATATCTTGTTGACTTCCGTGCAGCGGCGCGCGTAGAAGGCGAACCAGCTCCAGCGTTTCAGCGCAAGCTCCACTATTTCGTGAAGCGGCTCTTCCTTTTTCACGATCTTTGAAAATTCCCTTTTAAGTGTTTTGGGCGCAACGCCTGCCGCCCATTTCTCAAGTGCCATGCCCTTGAGCAGCATTCCCGCAAGGCCCCACCTTCTCAGTTTTAACTCGGCGCCGGGCCCTAAAAAATTGAACTCAAGGTACCCGCTTCTCAGCGAGAATTTATCCAGGGTATAATAGGCCGGCATTGAAAATTTAAAATCATATACCGCCCACTGTGCCAAGTCACCCTGTGCGTGGTCTTCAAGGCCCGCGAAAATTTCCGGTATCTTTTCAGCGTCCTTTTCCGTCACGGAGACCTGGGCCATTATTATATTATGGCACTCGTTGCACTGCGCGACCAGGTTCAGCACTTCCCTGTTCCCGGATCTCCAGGAGAATATCCTCTTCTCCTTGTTGCGCAGGTGTATATCCGCGAATATATCCCTCGGTTTTATTTCGGAGAACGAAAACTTCTTTCTTTTTACCCCTTCCTTGAGGCTGTCAATGTATTTTTTCAGGACTTTTTCAAGGTCTGCCTTATCCTTTTCCTTGCGCCACCTGAGTTCAAGGCGCACGTCTTCCGGGTCGTCCAGGCGGAAGTATCCTTCCTTGCTGTCGCCCGAAACCGCACCGAGATCCCATTCTTCCGGGATCCTTATTGATATGCCCTGCCAGGCAAAAGGCTTAAAATTTTCCAGAATAACTCCTTCTGATGATCTTTGCTTCGCAACATTCTTTGCGGGTTAAGTCGTATCTACGACGAATTTCACCGATTTTTAACTAATGATCACTCCGATTTCTGAATGACAATTACACAGATTTAAGATATTACTAATGCCCTGTAACACAAATCGCCGACTAATCTGTCATTGCGAGGAATGAAATGACGAAGCAATCTCGTATACAGATTGCTTCGCTATCGCTCGCAATGACAACTATCAAGGTGTTGTGTCATATTTACTAATATAAAACTATATCATTAATCGGTGTAATCAGGAAAATATATAATATGTAATTATTTTATCATAAATTTAATAAATGTCAAGTCAAAAACATATTAAATACATTTTTCATTAAAAACATTAAGATCACTGTTTTTTTATAACTTTTACTTGACTTTTTATGGAAAATATATATAATAGATAAGAAATATATATCAAATACGTAAAGGAAGGTGCAATGAAGAGATTATTGGTTCTGGCGGTTATCGGGGCGATTGCCGTGTCAGCGGTTCAGGCCATGGCGTTTGAATCGGAAAAGGAAACAAAGGACTTCATCGCTAAGAATGTTAACGTTATCACAGACTTCAGCCGCACGAAGGGCGCGATCGTGGCTGTGCCCACAAAAATCGTGGTGGCGGGCATAAACACCAGATATGTCCTGGTTCCTTATCGTGGACCAACGATCGGAGGAGGCCTGCTTGGCGGAATGGTCGGCGCGGTAATAACAGGCGCGACCTTTGACGACATGAAAAAACAGGCGATTGAATTTCCGTCCTTAGTAGTTCAGTCATTCCAGAGAAGTTTTAGGCCAACAAAACTTGTAGTTCTTCCCTTAGAAGCAGCTTCGTCCGCAAGTTCTTACCAGGCGCTGGACACAAAGACTTTCCCGGGAGAGATTAAATCCCAGGGCGCAGGTTTTGCATTACCGCCTGCGTGGGAATACTTGAATTATGATCTATGGAAGCTCCCGGCTCCCGGACTAAGGTTCTTGTCCGGCGGTGACCTACCCAAAAAAGTATTTTCCGCGCTCAGGACCGAATTGGGCGTTGACGGTGTGGCGCTGGTGCAGGTTACGATCATGAAATTCTCGGATGAAACGATAAAGATCGGCGACTGCATTATTGATATTTACGCTCCGGCGAAATCCCCGAATAATCCGGATGTCCTCGCGTTCTCGGTCAACATCAAAGGCCCGGGGGAACCAAGCAAGGTGATAGCCGTAAAAAAAGACCAGTGGAAAGTCAAAGAAAAAGATAAGACGGTGTCAAAACCCATGTCAGACTACTGGCCGTTGATCGGAAAATGGCTTGAAGATTTCTTCTCATCTTACACATATATTGCTGACTATAGCATCAAATAAGATCTATTCCACAAGAA